>NZ_JBAXIM010000270.1:0-1504 GCF_037138395.1 Phenylobacterium sp. | reverse complement strand
TCGGCTGAAGGCGTCAGCCGGTTGGCTCCGGACATGGCGACCATCTCCCTGGGGGTGGTCACCGAGGCGCCCACCGCCGGCGACGCCCTGAAGCTGAACGCCGAGCGGATGACCAAGGTCATTGCAGCCCTCCGCAATGCCGGCCTGGCCGAGCGGGACATCCAGACCAGCGGCCTGTCGGTCTCGCCTCAGTACGACTATCCCAACGGCAAGCCCCCCGCGCTGAGGGGCTACCAGGCCGCCAACCAGGTGACCGCCACGGTGCGCGACCTGCGACGCCTGGGGCCGATCCTGGACTCCACGGTCAGCGTCGGCGTCAACTCCGCCGGCCAGGTGAGCTTCGGCCTGTCCGATCCCCTGACCGCCGAGAACGCGGCGCGGGAAGCGGCCGTGAAGGCCTTGAACGCCAAGGCGGCTCTCTATGCCCGGGCCACCGGCTATTCGGGGGTGCGCCTGACGGCCCTGTCCGAAGGCGGCTTCACCCCTCAGCCCCGTCCCATGATGCGGGCCTATGCCATGGCCGCGCCCATGGCCGACTCCGCCCCCACCCCCGTCGCGCCCGGCGAGCTGAACGTCAGCATCACGGTGAACGGCGTCTTCGATCTGGTGAAATAGCATGGACGATGTCCTTGCCCGGGACTGGCAGTTCCTGAAGGTCGAGGCGGAGGGCCCCACCCTGGTGGTGCGCCTGAACCGCCCCGAGGCCCGCAACGCCCTGAATACCGGCCTGATGGTCGAGCTGACCGAGTTTGCCCGGGCCATCCGGCGGCGGACCGATATCTTCACCGTCATCCTGACCGGGTCGGACCGCTATTTCAGCGCCGGCGCGGACCTGGCCGCCCAGGGCGAGCGGCGCCGGCCGACCCTGATGGAGACCCGGGAGGCGGTGATGGCCGGCCCGGACATGTGCGAGGCCTGGGAGCAGGTGGAGGCGGTGACCATCGCCGCCATCGAGGGCTATTGCATCGGCGGGGGCTGCGCCCTGGTGGCGGCCTGCGACTTCCGCATCCTGGGGGAAGGCGCCTATCTGCGGCTGCCGGAAATTCCCCTCGGCATCAACATGAGCTGGCGGTCCATCCCGCGCATCCACGCCCTGGTGGGGCCGGCCCGGGCCAAGCAGTTCGTCATGTTCGGCGAGGCGGTCCATGCCGCCGACGGCCTGTCCTGGGGTTTCTGCGAGGAGGTGGCCCCCGCAGGCGGAGCCCTCGACGCGGCCCGGGTCTGGGCGGGCAAGGTGGCCGCCCTGCCGCCCCTGCCCGTGCGCATGACCAAGGAGGCGGTGGACGCCCTCGACAAGGCCAACCACCATGCCGCCACCTTCATGGACCGGGACCAGTATCTCCTGACCAGCCGCAGCGAAGACTTCCGCGAGGGCGCGGCGGCCTTCTTCGAGAAGCGCCCGCCGAAATTCAGCGGGAACTGAGGCGGAAAATGGGACGGCCACTCAGCTGACCCCCTCCGTCGCGCTGCGCGCGCCACCTCCCCCTGATGGGGAGGAATTAGG
>NZ_JBAXIM010000269.1:0-1547 GCF_037138395.1 Phenylobacterium sp. | reverse complement strand
TCCTCCACTGGGGCGGCCAGGCGGTGGATCTCATCGATGAAGAGGACGTCTCGGGGTTCCAGGTTGGTCAAGATGGCTGCCAGGTCGCCGGCCTTGGCCAGGACCGGCCCGGAGGTGGTGCGAAAGTTCACCCCCAGTTCTCGGGCGATGATCTGGGCCAGGGTGGTCTTGCCCAGGCCCGGCGGGCCGAAGAGGAGGACGTGGTCCATCGCCTCGCCCCGGCCCCGGGCGGCGTCGATGAAGATGGTGAGGTTCGACTTGGCGGCGGCCTGGCCAACGAACTCCGACAGGGTCTGGGGCCTCAGGGCCCGGTCGCCGGGCTCGGGCGGTCCGGGTTCCCCGGAGACCAGCCGGGTCACCGGCCCATTTCCTTCAGGCCCGCCCGGACAAGGTCGGAAACCGAGGCGTCAGGGCCCAGGGCGACGGCGGCCTGCTCCACCAGGCGGCGGGCCTGGGTCTCGGCTACGCCCAGGCCCATGAGGGCGGCCACGGCCTCGCCGGCGGCAGAGACCGGGGCGGCACCGGCCGGGGCGGCCGCGGCGCCGGCGATGCTGAAGCCCGCTGAGCCGATCGGCTTGCCCTTCAGTTCCACCAGTATGCGCAGGGCGAGCTTTGGGCCGACCCCGCTGGCGCGCCCGACCTGGACCTTGTCGTCCCGGGCCACGGCCTCGGCCAGGGCGGCGGGGGGCAGGACGTCCAGCACCCCAAGGGCGGCCTTGGGCCCGACCCCCTGCACGGACTGGAGCAGGACAAAGGCAGCGCGGTCGTCCGCGTCGAGGAAGCCATAGAGACGGGGACCGGTGCTCTCCGACCACTGGGTCTCGATCCGCAGGACCACGGCCTCGCCGGCGGCGGGCAGGCGCGACAGGGTCCGGGCGCCGCAGCGCACGACCCAGCCCACCCCGCCCACGTCGATGAGGACCTCTTCCTCTGTGGTCTCAAGGATCCTTCCCGCCAGCCGCCCGATCACGCCGCCAACCCTCCCTGGATGCGGGCCCGGGTGCGGGCATGGGCGTGGGCGACGGCCACGGCCAGGGCGTCGGCGGCGTCGGCGGCTGCACCTGCCGAGCCCGGCAGGATGCGGGCGATCATGAAGGCCACCTGGTCCTTGTCGGCCGCGCCGGTACCGACCACGGACTTCTTGACCAGCCGCGCAGCGTACTCGGCCACCGGCAGGCCAGCCCTGGCTGGCGCCAGCATGGCCGCAGCCCGGGCGTGTCCCAGCTTGAGGGCCGAGGCGGCATTGTTGTTCATGAAGGTCTCCTCGATGGCCGCCTCATCGGGGGACCAGTCGGCGACCACGGCGCTGATTCCCTCGAACAGGGCCAGGAGGCGTTCGGAAAAGGGGGCCTTCTCGTCGGGCGCGATCACGCCATGGCCCAGGTGGGACAGCCGGTTGCCCTCAACCCGGATCACGCCCCAGCCCGTCCGGCGCAGGCCGGGGTCCAGGCCGAGGATTCGGAGGGGTGCGGGGCTCATGCGGTTCCACCGGCAGTTGTTCGTGATGTGTTCCTAGTCTGGTTCGCGGGCGTCGGGAAGGGGGGGAG
>NZ_JBAXIM010000268.1:0-1562 GCF_037138395.1 Phenylobacterium sp. | reverse complement strand
GCCGACCGGCAGGAGGTGATCGACCGGGCCCGGGCCGCCGGCATCGCCCTGATGGTCAACATCTCGGACCGGCTGACGACCTTCCCGGCCAACCGGGCCATCGCCCAGGCCCCCGACATCTGGTGCACGGTGGGTGTCCACCCGCACGAGGCCAAGGACGTCCCGGACCTGTCGCCCCGCACCCTCACGGACCTGGCCGACGACCCCAAGGTGGTGGGGATCGGCGAGACCGGCCTCGACTTCCACTACGACCTGTCGCCCCGGGACATCCAGGCCCGGGTCTTCGCCGCCCACATCGCGGCGGCCCAGGACAGCGGCCTGCCCCTGGTGGTCCACACCCGGGAGGCCGACGACCTGATGGGCGACATGCTGGAAGCGGCCTTCGCCCGCGCCCCCTTCCGCATGCTGCTGCACTGCTACACCTCCGGGGCGGAGCTGGCCCGCAGGGCCGCGGCCCTCGGCGCCTGGTTCTCGGTCTCGGGGATTGCCACCTTCAAGGCCGCCGAGGACGTTCGGGCCGTCATCCGCGACATGCCCGCCGACCGCATCATCGTCGAGACCGACTGCCCCTACCTCGCCCCGATCCCGCACAGGGGACGCCGCAACGAGCCGGCCTTCCTGCCCGCCGTCCTGGCCGGCCTGGCCACGGTTCGTGGCTGGAGCCCAGAAGAGGCCGAGGCGCGCTGCGAGGACGCCTTCTTCGCCCTCTTCGACCGGATCCCTCGGCCATGAGCGGGACCCTGGAGTTCACCATCCTGGGCTGCGGCTCTTCCGGCGGCGTGCCGAGGGCCGACGGCGACTGGGGCGAGTGCGATCCAGCCGACCCCCGCAACTTCCGCACCCGCTGCTCCCTGCTGGTCCGCCGCACGGCCCCCGATCCAGCCCAGGCCACCACCGTCCTGGTGGACGCCTCGCCCGACCTGCGCTGGCAGACGGCCCAGGCCGGCGCCCGCCGGCTCGACGCCCTGCTCCTGACCCACGACCACGCCGACCAGACCCACGGCATCGACGATATCCGCGCCTTCTTCATCCGCCAGAGGGCGCGCATTCCCTGCCACATGGACGCCGCCACCTTCACCTCCATGGGCCGCCGGTTCGGCTATATCTTCGAAGGGGAGGGCGGCTATCCCGGAATCGCCGACCCGGTGCTGATCCCGCCCCATGGCCAGGACTGGTCGGTGGACGGCCCCTCCGGTGCCATCCCCGTCGTCACCTTCGACCAGGATCATGGCGGCCTGCGCTCCGTCGGCTACCGGTTCGGTGACGTGGCCTATTCCAGCGACGTGGTCGGCCTGCCGGAGGATGCCTTCCAGGCCCTGGCCGGCCTGGACACCTGGATCGTCGACGCCCTGCGCTGGCGTCCGCACCCGACCCACGCCCATGTCGAGCTCACCCTGGAGTGGGCGGCCCGGCTGAAGCCCCGGCGTACCATCCTCACCAACATGCACATCGACCTGGACTTCACCGCCCTCAGCGCCCGCCTGCCGCCAGGGGTGGAGCCGGCCTTCGACGGCCTGCGCTTCGAGCACCAGCTGGGGGAGGGGGCGTGACCCCGCGCCTGA
>NZ_JBAXIM010000267.1:0-1656 GCF_037138395.1 Phenylobacterium sp. | reverse complement strand
GGGTCCGCCATGGCGGACCCCGGTTTCAGTGTTTCGGGGCGACCTTATGCACCGTCCCTGCGCCGGCGTCAGGCGAAAATCAGGGGTCAATCTGAGGCCAGGTCGGCTTGCATTTCGCCATCGCCTTCGTCATGTTCTGAGCAATGCTCAAATTGACTGCGGCCCCCTTTCGCCGCGTCGCGCCGGACCGAGGAGTTTCCCATGAGTGACGGAGCCGTTGACCTGAAGGCCGAGGCCCGCGCCCGGGCCTATTCCATGCCCCTCGAAGACATCAACGTCGCCGACCCCGAGCTCTTCAAGACCGACACCCAGTGGCCCTATTTCGAGCGCCTGCGGAAGGAGGACCCGGTCCACCTGCACCCGGCCGAGCACCATGAGAACGGCGCCTTCTGGTCGGTGACCCGGTACAACGACATCATGGCCGTGGACACCAACCACGGGGACTTCTCGTCCGAACCGTCCATCACCCTGGCGGACCCAATGGACGACTTCACCCTGCCCATGTTCATCGCCATGGACCAACCCAAGCATGACATGCAGCGCAAGACCGTCAGCCCGGCGGTCTCGCCCCAGAGCCTGCACCTGATGGAACCCCTGATTCGCAGCCGGATCCAGCACACCCTGGACAACCTGCCCATTGGCGAGCCCTTCGACTGGGTGGATCGGGTCTCCATCGAGCTGACCACCCAGATGCTGGCCACCCTCTTCGACTTCCCCTTCGAGGATCGCCGCAAGCTGACCTTCTGGTCCGACGTCGCCACGGCGGACAATTCGTCCAAGCACTTCAAGACCGATGACCCGGAAATGGAGCGTCGCGGCTACCTCTTCGAATGCGTGGACTACTTCACCCGGCTCTGGAACGAGCGGGTCAACGCTGAGCCCAAGGGCGACCTCATCTCCATGCTCGCCCACGGCGAAGCCACGCGGAACATGGACCGCATGGAGTACCTGGGGAATCTGATCCTGCTGATCGTCGGCGGCAACGACACCACCCGCAACTCCATGACCGGCTCGGTCTACGCCATGAACCAGTTCCCGGACCAGTTCGCCAAGCTCAAGGCCAACCCGGACCTCATCCCCTCCATGGTCGCCGAGACCATCCGCTGGCAGACCCCCCTGGCCCACATGCGGCGCACCGCCCTGCGGGACGTGGAGTTGGGCGGCAAGACCATCCGCAAGGGCGACAAGGTCGTCATGTGGTACGTCTCCGGCAACCGGGACGACGAGGTCATCGAGAACCCCAACAGCTACATCATCGACCGCGAGCGTCCGCGCCAGCACCTCTCCTTCGGCTTCGGCATCCACCGCTGCGTGGGCAACCGCCTGGCCGAGCTGCAGCTGAAGATCCTCTGGGAAGAAATCCTCCAGCGCTTCCCCGAGATCCAGGTCGTCAGCGAGCCCGAGCGCATCTACTCGGCCTTCGTGAAGGGCTATGAGAGCATGCAGGTGATCATCCCCTCCCGCCTGTAGGGCCCCGGGACGGAGGGGGCCGCTGAGCCGCCGTTGACCCCCTCACCCGGCTACGCCGGGAGCTCCCCCTAAGGTGGAGCATTTAGACGGCTCCAATTCCGCCCCCAAGGGGGAGGTGGCGCGCGCAGCGTGACGGAGGGGGTCAACGGCGCTCGCCTCAGTCGCCCCTCTCCAGCGCCCTCAGCA
>NZ_JBAXIM010000266.1:0-1663 GCF_037138395.1 Phenylobacterium sp. | reverse complement strand
GCGCCCAGGCTGGCCAGGCCGGCGACGGTGTTGGCCGCCGATCCGCCGGAGGTCTCCACGCCGGGCGCCATCCGGGCGTAGAGCTCGCGACCGCGCGCCTCGTCCACAAGGGTCATGGCGCCCCGGGCGAGGCCTTCCGCCGAGATGAAGTCCTCGTCCGCAGGGGCGATGACGTCGACGATGGCATTGCCGATGGCGGCGACGTCGAAGAGCTCGGTCATGGGGCCTCCCGGGCCTAGCGAAGCGGGGGCTAGCTACAGGTAAAGCCGGTCTGGAGCAATCCGGCCCGCCGTGGCAAGACCCGTCCATGACCCGCGTCCTTCCTGGCCTCGCCCTGGCCGCCGCCGTCCTGGCGGCCGGTCTCGCCTCTCCGCTCCCCGCCCACTCGGCGGCCCTGGAATGGCGGCCGATCCCGGACGCCGAGCTCCTGGTGATCGACACCAGCCGGGGCCGGATGACGGTGCAGCTTCGTCCTGACTTCGCGCCCCTCGCCGTCGAGCGCATCCTCCGTCTGGCCCGAGAGGGGGTCTATGACGGCCTCCAGTTCCACCGGGTGATCCCCGGGTTCGTCGCCCAGACCGGCAACCCGAACAATCGCGACGGCGGGGTCTCGGCCCATCCCGACCTGCCCCCGGAGTTCATCTTCCGGACCCCCGGATTCCTGACCCATGGACAGGGCTTTGCCGCCGCGCGTCGTTCGGCAGAGGGTTCGGAGGGCTTCCTGGGGGTCAATCCCGTGGTCCTGGACGGCCGTGGCCGGGGCTGGGGCGCCTATTGCACCGGGACCGCCGGCATGGGCCGCCAGGAAGGGGTCCGCACCGCCAATTCCGAGATCTTCTTCATGCTGGCGCCCGCCCGGCGACTGGACCACGACTATACGGTCTGGGGCCAGGTGGTGGAGGGACTGGATGTCCTTGCGGCGATTGCGCCGGGGGAACCGCCCACCGCCCCGGACAGGATGATCCGGGTTCGCCCGGCCGCAGACCTGCCCGCCATCGAGCGCCCGCAGCTGGAAGCCCTCGATGTCCAGGGGCCCGCCTTCTCGCGCCGCCTGGCCGAGGCCCGTCGCGCCCGCGGCGCAGACCTTGGCCTCTGCGACCTTTCGGTCCCGGTCCGCACCCGGGCCGGCCCCTAGAGCCTGTTCCCTTCAGAGGGAACATCTGGAGGGAGCGGGATCCAAGCCCAGATAGTCAGACCCTGTTTGGATCCGAGAACCGGCTCCCACCTATCGGAACAGGATCTAGGCCTCCCGCCCCCGGGACGGGCAAAGGTCGGCGACGGGGCAGTCGCCGCACTTCGGGCGGCGGGCGACACAGACGTACCGGCCATGCAGGATCAGCCAGTGATGGGCCCGGGTCCTCCAGGGATCGGGGATCACCGACATGAGCTCGTGCTCGACCTTATCGGGGGTCTTGCTCCTGGCGAGGCCCAGGCGGTGGGAGACCCGGAAGACATGGGTGTCGACCGCGATGGCGGGCTCAACGCCCAGCTCATTGAGCACCACGCTGGCAGTTTTCCGGCCTACGCCGGGCAGGGCCTGAAGGGCCTCGCGCTCGAGGGGGACCTCGCCGCCATGCGTGTCCACCAGGATCCGGGCGGCGGCGACCAGGTTCTTCGCCTTGGTGCGGAACAGGCCGATGGAGGCGATGTAGGGGATGATCCC
>NZ_JBAXIM010000265.1:0-1694 GCF_037138395.1 Phenylobacterium sp. | reverse complement strand
ATGGCCACTCGGCCTGCTACCAGAGCCTGCACATCGATACGTCCAAGTGGCGTCTGGCCTTCGAGGACTATCCGGTGCCGGCGGGCTGGCCGGACTTTCCGCACCACAGCCAGCTGCTGCAGTACTTCAACGCCTATGTCGACCATTTCGGCCTGCGCGAGACCATCACCTTCAACACCGCCGTGACCCGCGCCGTGCGCGATGCAGATGGCCTCTGGAACGTCACGCTTTCGACAGGTGAAACAAGGCATTACGACATACTCTTTGTCTGCAATGGCCACCACTGGAGCCCGCGGACGCCGGACTATCCGGGTCATTTCGATGGGGTGTCCCTTCACTCCCACGCCTATCGCACGCCCTTCGATCCCGTGGACGTGCGCGGCAAGACCGTGGTGGTGGTGGGCATGGGCAATTCGGCCATGGACATCGCCTCGGAGCTGTCCCAGCGGCCCCTGGCGGGTCGGCTGATCGTCTCGGCCCGGCGGGGCGTCTGGGTCCTGCCCAAGTACATGAACGGCCGTCCGGCGGACAAGGCGGCCATGCCCCCCTGGATGCCGCGCAAGCTGGGCCTGGCCCTCGCCCGCCAGACCATCAAGAAGGCCCTTGGCGCCATGGAGGACTATGGCCTGCCCAAGCCTGACCATGAGCCCCTGGAGGCCCATCCTTCCGTCAGCGGCGAGTTCCTCACCCGGGCGGGCTGCGGCGACATCACCTTCCGGCCGGGCATCAAGGCCCTGGAAGGCCGGCAGGTGCGCTTTAACGACGACAGCGTCGAGGACGTGGACGTCATCATCTACGCCACCGGCTATGACATGAAGTTCCCGTTCTTCGAGGACCCGGAACTGGTCCCGGACTCCGAGCATCGCCTGCCCCTCTACAAGCGGATGATGAAGCCCGGCGTGCCCAACCTCTTCTACATGGGCCTGGCCCAGCCCCTGCCGACCCTTGTGAACTTTGCCGAGCAGCAGACCAAGTTCGTCGCGGCTTACCTTACGGGCCGGTACCTGCCCCCCTCGCCCGCCGAGATGGTGCGGATCACCGCCGAGGACGAGGCCCTGCACATGGGCCAGTACTATGCCTCCAAGCGGCATACGATCCAGGTGGACTTCGGCGTCTACTGCCAGGATCTGATGAAGGAAATCGAGCGTGGGGCCAAGCGCGCTGCGGCCGCTGGAAACCGCCTGCCGGTTTCCGCAAGGGTGCAGCTTCAGGACGCCTGATCGACGCGGAGGCGGCCTTCAGCCAGGTCGATCAGGGTCCGGGTCATGACCTCGGGTTCCAGGGCGGTGATGCGCTGCTCGAGGGTCTCCGCCGTCTCCCCGACCTCCACCGGCACCGGCCAGCGGCCGAGGACCCGCCCGTGGTCGTATTCGCCGTCGACCAGGTGGATGGTGACCGCGCTGGCGGGGACCTGAGCGGCGATGACGGCCTCGTGGACCCGGCGCCCGTACATCCCCTCCCCTCCGAAGGCGGGCAGGGGCCCGGGATGGATGTTGAGGATACGGTCGGGAAAGCGGGCCAGGACCGCGGGGCCGATGCGCCTCAGATAGCCGGACAGGACCACCCAGTCGGCGCCGGAGGCGACGAGGGTCTCGGCAAGTTGGTGGTCGGCGGCGTCTGGATCGGCGGCGGTATTGATGACCCGGTTGGAAACCCGCCGGTCGCGGGCGAAGTCCAGGGCCGGCGCCTTCGCC
>NZ_JBAXIM010000264.1:0-1694 GCF_037138395.1 Phenylobacterium sp. | reverse complement strand
GCTGCGACGCCGTCTTTACAGGGGCTGAGAGCCCGCGCATCGCCCCCGGGGGCGAGCAGGTGCTGGACCCCATCACCGCCTACCAGATCACCTCCATGCTGCAAGGAGTCGTCCAGCGCGGGACTGCGTCGGTGGTTTCCTCGCTCGGGCGCCCGATTGCCGGAAAGACCGGGACCACCAATAACTACCGGTCGGCCTGGTTCATCGGCTACACGCCGCAGATGGTCGTGGGCGTCTTTGTCGGGTTCGATGACAACCGCAGCCTGGGCGAGGGAGAGTCCGGCGGCAAGGCAGCGGTGCCGATCTTCATGGACTTCCTGAAGGGGGCGGCCAAGGACCTTCCAAAGACGGACTTCAAGGCCCCGCGCAACGCCAAGTTTGTAAACATTAACGGCATCCGCGAGGCCTTCCGCCCCGGTACAGAACCGAAGATCGTGGTGACACCGTCGGTGGTCAAGCCCGATGGGTTACCGGTGAGGCCTCTCACCTACGACGAGCTGAACCGCCGCTCTGGCGAAACGAAGCCAGCCCCGGTGCGCCGGCCAGACGAGATGAACGGATTGTATTAAGGGGACGTCCGCGCTAATCCCCCCGCCCGGGTTCGTAGGAGAAGTTCCATGCGAGTGGATGTCGAGGCTGCGAAGGCTGACATCGAGCAGACGATTGCTCTGCTCAGGAGGCGTCTTTGACTGGGATGTCGCGCTTCGTAAACTTCATGAGATGAACGCCCGGGTCGAGGACCCGACCCTCTGGGACCGTCCCGGCGAGGCCCAGGCGCTCAGTCGCGAGCGGTCCCGTCTGGCGGCCTCGATCGAAGCCGTGACCGGTCTCGAGCGGGACCTGGTCGACGCCGTGGGCTATGCCGAGATGGCCGACGAAGAGGACGATGAAGCTACCCTCGAAGAGGCGCGCACCCAGCTCAAATCCATCCGCGACCGGGCGGCCCGGGCTGAGCTTGAGGCCCTGCTGTCCGGCGAGGCCGACGGCAACGAGGCCTTCCTGGAAGTGAACTCCGGTGCGGGCGGCACGGAGTCCTGCGATTGGGCGGGCATGTTGCTTCGCATGTACACCCGCTGGGCCAACGCCCACGGCATGACCGTCGATTTCCTCGAGGAAACCTCCGGCGAACAGGTGGGGATCAAGTCGGCGACCATCCAAATCAAGGGGACCAATGCCTACGGCTGGCTGAAGACGGAGGCGGGGGTGCACCGGCTGGTGCGCATCTCGCCCTTCGACTCCGCCGCCAAGCGCCACACGAGCTTTGCTTCGGTCTGGGTTTATCCCGTGGTCGACGACACCATCGTCATCGACATCAATCCCGCAGACGTCAGGACCGACACCTACCGGGCCTCGGGGGCGGGCGGCCAGCACATCAACAAGACGGACTCCGCTGTGCGCCTTACCCACATCCCGACCGGCGTGGTCGTGGCTTGCCAGATGGGCCGGTCACAGCACCAGAACCGGGATGAGGCCTGGCGCATGCTCCGCGCGCGGCTCTACGAACTGGAGCTCCAGAGGCGGGAGGCCGAGGCCCAGGCCCTCCAGGACCAGAAGACCGACATCGGCTGGGGCCACCAGATCCGATCCTACGTCCTGCAGCCCTATCAGATGGTCAAGGACCTACGCACCCAGGTGGAGACCTCGGACACCCAGGGGGTGCTCGACGGCGACCTCGACACCTTCATGGGCGCGAG
>NZ_JBAXIM010000263.1:0-1729 GCF_037138395.1 Phenylobacterium sp. | reverse complement strand
GCATTCCGGAGTCCGGCGCCCGCTACGGCATGCCCGACGCCCGGGCCTTCGAGCCCGACCGCTGGCTGGAGGATGGCGACCGGGTGACCCTGGGCGAGACCGAGTTCGAGGTCTACCACTGCCCCGGCCACACCCCCGGACACGTGGTCTTCTTCAACCGCGAGGCCCGCTTCGCCCAGGTGGGCGATGTCCTTTTCCAGGGCTCCATCGGGCGCACCGACTTCCCGGGCGGCAGCTATCCGGCCCTGATCGGCGCCATCACCGGCAAGCTCTGGCCGCTCGGCGACGACGTCGCCTTCGTCCCCGGCCACGGCCCCATGTCCACCTTCGGCCGCGAACGCCAGACCAACCCGTTCGTCTCGGACGAGGCCCTTTCAGAGAGCTAGGCCGGTCCTCCCACGCGGCTGGGATCTCCACCTGTGTGGGGGCGATAACCCAGGGACGAAGGGGTTCAGCGGGCTACGGGGGCCCTAGACCGCCTGCCCCGCCGCCCAGCCGCTGGCCCAGGCCCACTGGAAGTTGTAGCCGCCCAGCCAGCCGGTGACATCCACCGCCTCGCCAATGATGTGCAGGCCGGGGACGGTGCGGGTCTCGAAGGTGCGGCTGTCAAGCTCGCGAGTATCCACCCCGCCCAGCATGACCTCGGCGGTCCGGTAGCCTTCTGTGCCCGCGGGCCGGAAGGTCCAGGCGTTCACGGCGGCGGACAGGCGGGCCAGGGCGGCGTCGTTACAGTCCCCCAGCCGGGGCGGTGCCTCGGCCCCTTCGGCCAGGGTCCGGGCGAGGCGCGCGGGCAGGAGATCCGACAGAAGGGCGGCGGGGGCCTGTCGGCCGGCCCGGGTCCGCTCGGCCTTCAGCCGCGCCATGAGATCGACGCCGGGGGCGAGGTCAACCGTCACCCCCTCGCCGTCCCGCCAATAGGAGGAGGCCTGGAGGACGGCGGGTCCGGAAAGGCCCCGATGGGTGAAGAGGAGGTACTCGTCAAAGGCAGTCCCGCCCGCGGTCACCCGGGCGGGCGCAGAGACCCCGGCCAGGGGCGACAGCCGCTCCAGCAGGTCCGGTGCCAGGGTGAAGGGTACGAGGCCGGCCCGGGGCTCCACCAGGGCCAGGCCCAGCCGGCGTGCGACATCGAGGGCATAGCCCGTGGCCCCCATCTTGGGGATCGACTTGCCCCCGGCGGCCAGAACCACCCGTTCGGCGGCGACCTCTCCGCTGTCGAGGGAAAGGCGGAAGCCAGGCGAAGTCGGCATCAGGTCGTGCACCGACGTCGACAGGCGCAAATCCGCACCCGCCTCGGTCATCCGGCGCACCAGGAGGTCGACCACCTGCCGGGCCGAGCCCTCCAGAAAGAGCTGGCCCAGCGTACGCTCACGCCAGGCGATGCCAGCCTGGTCCAGCAGGGCGATGAAGTCCGTCGGCGTGTAGCGGCTGAGGGCCGAGATGCAGAACCGGGGATTGTCCGACAGGAAGCGGGAGGGATGGACGCCAAGGTTGGTGAAGTTGCACCGCCCACCGCCGGAAATACGGATCTTTTCGCCCGGTGCCCGGGCATGGTCCAGTACCAGTACCCGCCGGCCCCGCAGGGCGGCCTCGGCGGCGCACATCATGCCGGCTGCACCGGCACCGATCACGACGACGTCGAAACGTTCCATTCCGGGGCGGGCCGCTGGGTCCGGGTCAGTCCTTGGCGCGTTCCTGGTAGGAGCCGTCCTCGGTGAGGATGACCACCCGG
>NZ_JBAXIM010000262.1:0-1732 GCF_037138395.1 Phenylobacterium sp. | reverse complement strand
GCCCTAGCCGCCGCCGACGGCCTGGTCGACGCCCGTGGCGCGCCCGTCCAGGACGCGCGGGACTGCGCCTGGCGGGCCCTTCGCCCCCGTACTGCGCTCTGCGACGTGGATTTCCACCTCGGCCGGGCCCTGCACGCCGCCCAGGACTTCTATTCCCACACCAACTGGGTCGACCGCCCGGTCCCTCAGGACGAGGTCTCGGTCCGCAACCCCCAGGGCCTCGGCGGCTCCGGCCCCATCGACTGGCTGGCGGCGGAAGGGGACGGGCCCCCTCCCCCCGGCCTGATGTCCGGCTGCTTTGTCTTCTTCCCGGAAGCCCTGTTCTGTCAGGGCCGGACGCGCCATGCCGACCTGAGCAAGGATAGCCGCAGCGGGCCGGAAACGCCCCCTGTCGGAGCGACCCCGCGCGGCGCGGTCGAAGGCAACTTCCCCCGCGCCATCGACGCCGCGACCGGCGAGACCGCACGGATCTGGACCGGATTTCACGCCAGACTTGTCACGACTTATGGCGAAGCCCGCGGACGCGCCATGAGCTGCACCCTCCGCGGCCTGCCACCCTCAATGTGCGGGTCAGGCCCCTCCGTCGCCCCTTCGTCCACTTCGGGAGCCCTGTGATGGACCGACTTATCTCTCTGGCTGCCGTCGCGGTCCTCAGCAGCCTGATGTTCGCCGGATGTACGACCGGCTCCGGAAATGCGCGATTGGAGAGCCTGGCCGACATCCCGCCGATCAGGGCGGATGGTGTGATCCCGCAGGTCTTCCCGGGGGTCCTCACGGTTCAGGAAGGTGCCAGCCCGTCTGCGGTCCGCTACATCTTCCATACCCACGGCATGGGAAAGACCGATGCGAAGTCGGTGCTGCTCGAGCCCGTGACCGCCGCCCTGCGGGAGGCAGGCTACACCCGGGAGCCGATCCCGGTGGAGCCGTCCTGGAACGAAGCACCGACCGCCAGGGTCCACGACTTCGAGGGCGAGGCTCTGTCCTGCGAGGGTGGCGCCGCAAGCCAGCCGCCCTGCCGCTATGATCACTTCGGCCAGTATCGGGTCGACCGGTTCCTCCATGCGGACGGGAAGCGCCGGGTGGTGGTCTACAGCTACCTCTGGCACGACGACCTCTGGAAGCTCCAGCAGCCCTTCCTTGCGCATGACCTCGCCGGCCTGCAGACGGGTTTCGCCGGATGGACGGCGGGAAGCCTGACCGGAGCGTTGAAGACCCGCATCGTGAACGAAGGTCTGAGCGACGTCGCCGCCTACCTGGGTCCGGCCGGCGGGGCCTTGAAGGAGGGAATGTCCTCAGCGGTCTGCATCATGCTGCGAGAAGCTGCGGGAAGGCCGGTCACGACGGCCGAGCACAACAGCACAATCTCCCTCAGTCCCTCGGACTGCCTGGACGAAACAAGTGCCGATTCCCTGTTGGAAAGGGGTGCCCGCATCTCTTTCGTTTCGCACAGCCTGGGCAGCCGGATGCTCTTCGATGTTCTCAGCGCGCCGTCCTCAGGGAAAACGCCTATTGAGGCTAATCGGAACCCGGGTACCCCGACCAAGGCCCTGGTGGCGACCCGCAAGGCGACCGATACCTTCTTCATGGCGGCGAACCAGCTGTCACTCCTCGGGATCGCAGAGGTCAAGGGGCCCCAGGCGACCAGCCCCGGGTTGACGGGAACGGGGCCGCCGGCCGCTAGGGAAGCCTCCGTGCCGGGCTGCCCCAAGTCCCTGCCTGGATTCCTGACAGC
>NZ_JBAXIM010000261.1:0-1750 GCF_037138395.1 Phenylobacterium sp. | reverse complement strand
CTCCGCTGGGCAAACTGTAGCGAGCCTCACCCTCTCGTCCGAGGTTGAGGGCGGCGATAGCCTCGCGGCCTTCTCCCGCAGTCTCGACGCCCAGGTCTCAGCGACGGAGGCGGGCGCGTCGGCGCGATTGGCGGCGCTCACAGCTGAGCAGGTGCAACTCCGCGCCCGTTCCACCGCCCTGGCCCGGGAGCGCGACGAGACCCGGCGGGCCCTGAAGCTGCAGCAAGAGCGCCTCACCCTCGCCCGCGCGGAGGTCGAGCGGGCCCAGGCCATCGCCGATCAGGGCTTCCTGCCCCGGCGGGAACTTGAGGCCCGACGTTCAGCCGAACTGGCGGCGCAACAGGAGGCCTCGACCTTGTCCGGGCGGATCCTGTCCTTTGATCGCGAGATTGGCGAAGTCGCTGCCCGGCTCTCAGCCATACCGATCGACGCCGCCGGAGCCCGGGCCTCTGCGGCCTCCGCCCAGGCGGGCCTGAACCAGCAGAGAACGCAGACCGAAGTCCAGGGTCGGTATGCGGTCGTGTCCACAGTGGCCGGACGGGTGGCCGCGATGCCGGTCGAAGTGGGCCAGACCCTGGCGCCCGGGGCCACAGTGGCTGTGATCAGCGCGGGAGACTCCCGGCTCGAAGCCGAACTGTTCGCGCCCTCCCGGGCGGCCGGGTTCATCCGGGTGGGGCAGCCCGTCCGGCTGATGTACCAGGCCTTTCCCTTCCAGAAGTTCGGGGCCGGGAAGGGTCAGGTCACGGCGGTATCGCGCACTGTCCTGGCCCCTTCCGAGGTCGCCATTCCCGGCCGGCAGTTCCAGGAGCCGGTCTTTCGGGTCAAGGTGCGGCTGGAGCGGGAGGGCGTTGCGGCCTATGGCGCGGAAGTTCCGCTTCAGCCCGGCATGTTGCTGAACGCAGACATCGTCGTCGATCGACGTTCGCTTCTGGAATGGCTTCTTGACCCCCTCTATGCCGCGGGCCGCCGGAAATGAACGGCCTGCCTGAACTCAACTTTTCGGGCCAGCGACGGCTTCCCATGATCCAGAGCGCCGAGGCGGCCGAGTGTGGCCTCGCCTGCATGGCCATGATCGCGCGCTATCACGGGCATGATGTCGACCTGAACGGCCTGCGCCAGAGGTTCTCCCTGTCCCTCACCGGGGCGACCCTGCGCAGCCTGATGGGGTTGGCCGACAGCCTGGACCTGGCCCCCCGGGCCTTGCGGGTAGAGCTTTCCGCCCTGGGAAAAATCAAGCTTCCCGCCGTCCTGCACTGGGACCTGAACCATTTCGTGGTTCTCAAATCCGTCAATGGCAAGCGCGCCGTCATCCATGACCCGGCGCGCGGCGCCCGGACCTATTCTCTGGAGGAGATGTCCCGCCACTTCACAGGCGTGGTCCTGGAACTGACGCCCGTCCCGGGCTTTTCAAAGGTCAGCGCCCGGGTGCCCATCCGGATGACCAGCCTGTGGTCGAAGATGACGGGCTTCTGGCCTGCCTTCCTGCAGATCGTGGGTCTGTCCCTGGCCCTGCAGGTCACCGCCTTCGCCCTGCCCTTCCAGATGCAGCTGGTGGTGGATGAGGCGGTCTTCCGGGCAGACCGGGACCTCCTGACCGTCCTGGCCCTGGGTTTTGGGGCCCTCGTCGTCCTTCAGGCGGCGATCGAAGGCCTCCGCGCCTGGGCCCTTCAGGCATTCGGCCAGATGCTCAGTTTCCAGATGGCGGGGAACCTGGTCCGCCACATGATCCGGCTGCCGTCGGACTGGTTCG
>NZ_JBAXIM010000260.1:0-1770 GCF_037138395.1 Phenylobacterium sp. | reverse complement strand
AGGCCCGCCCTTCTTGAGGATAGCCAACAGGGCTGCCTGGCTGGCCGCGGCCAGCAGGGCGAAGGTGCCCACGCCGTTGGAGCGCAGGAGGTGGGCGATCTTCGGGCCTACGCCCTCGATGATTTCGAGGTTGTCAGTACCGCCAATCACGTAGCCGGCGGCCTTGGCCGCAGCGTGGTCGATACCGGGGGCGGAAGCGACCGTGCCGGTGGTGAGGCGGGGGCGGCCAAGCAGCCAGCTGGCCAGCCAGCCGAGGAGGCCGCCGAGCAGAAGCCACCAGAGATTGCAGAGGATGAGATTAATCATGAAGCCTTCCTGGTTCCAGAGGTCAGAGGGTTTACTAAGCAATAACTTTGATCTCGGGGCAACCCGCTCTGTTAAATCGCCCGTCCGTCGCCCCCCTGTGCGGGCGGGGATTTCCACCCCTTTCCCGCACTCAGCCGGACCGACCTGTCCAAAATAACAGCTTTAACAAGTGATAAGCATAAAACTTATGGGACACTCCCGTCAGGCGGCCTCCGTGGCCCGTCGGTCCACCCGCGCGTTCGGGAAGATGCGCAGGAAGTTCTCGGCGTAGAACTTGTCGCGCACCATCGCCGGGCGCTCTCCGAGGGAGGCCTCGAAACGGCCGATCGGGTTCCGGCCGCCCTCGATGTGGGGATAGTCGCTCGAGAAGAGATAGAGGTCCTCGTTCGACTGGTCGATGAAGTTCCCCACCTCCTCGAAGACAAAGGGCGTGAAGGCCAGCTGCTGGGTGATCTGCTCCGACGGCGTGCGGGTCAGGCCCTGGAGGTTGGCGTCATTCCGGCTCCAGTGCTTCACCACCCAGTCCAGGCGGCGAAGCATTTCGGGAACCCAGCCGGCGCCCAGCTCAACCGCCGCGCCGCGCAGGCCCGGATTGCGGTTCAGGACCCCGTCCAGGATCATCATGGTCAGAAACTGCTCCGGGCCCTCATGCAGCAGGGCCACGTCCTTGGTGCGCAGGTTCTCACCCCCGCCGAGCCAGTCCTTGGTGGGCGGCCGGCCATTGTTCATCCAGGACTTGGCCAGCTGCAGGGGCGCCCCGCCCACGTGCAGGACAAAGGGCATCCCGGCCTCAGCCATCTTCGCCCAGAAGGGATCGAAGTCGATGTGCCCCGGAGAGCGGTCCAGGGGCGCCCGGTGCGGCACCCAGACGGCCTTGAGGTTGCTCGCCAGAACGAAGTCCAGCTCCTGCAGGGCCAGCTCCGGATCATCCAGCGGGATGACACCCACCCCCATCAGCCGGTCGTCGGCCGCGCAGAAATCGATCATGTGCCGGTTGTGCGCCCGGGTCGCGCCATAGCGCAGGCGGTTCTCCAGCTTGGTCGAGGGCGAGAAAGGCATGCGCAGGCTGTGGGTGGCAAACACCAGCTGCTTGCGGAAGCCCAGCAGGTCCATGGCGGTGCGCCGGTCGCCGGGATTGAAGGCGCCCAGGGCCTGGATCTCCTTGGACTTCTCGATGAGGGCATCCCCCAGGGCCACCTGGGCCGCCACATGCTCGGGGCTGTGCGTCCCGCCCTGATCCATGATCACCGCCACCTCCTCGTCGGTGACAATGGAGGCCGAGTAGGACACCTCGGGAATCTCGTCCCTCAGGCTGGGGTCCGCATAGCGCTTCAGGAAGTCCGGCAGCTCCATGATGTGGCTGTCGGCGTCATAGATATCGCGGTCCGCAGGCGCGTAGGCCATGGTCGTCTCCTCCGGGAATGTCGTTTCTTGTCCAAGACTATGCGGCGGCGATGGCGCGGC
>NZ_JBAXIM010000259.1:0-1776 GCF_037138395.1 Phenylobacterium sp. | reverse complement strand
AGCGCCAGCGTGGCGTCCGGCGCGGCGCCCCAGGGCGGCGCGGAGGTCTGGATGGTGCGATATGATCCCCGTCCCCGCAGTGTCCAGGTGCGCCGAGGCGATAACCGCGGTCAGACCGTGGTGGCCATCAACGCCGTCCGCGAGCTGAGGCGGCTCGGCTCCTGGCGAGGCCGGACTCTGACCTGGCGGCTCCCAGCCGCCACTGAGCCGGGCCTGGCGACCGTGGTGATCGTGCAGTCGCCCAAGGGTGGTCGCATCCTCTCGGCGACGAAGATCCCGCCGTCCCGGAAATAGGCCGAGCCCTCAGACAGGGCTGAGGCGACTTGCTGCGATGTGTGGAGGGGTGTCGGCTGGCCCGGCGGCCCGGCTCCGAGCGGGGGCTGGGGGGGCTGTTCAGATACCCGGAGCTCAGGTCCGGCCAACCGACGCCTGCACATTCCGATGCGGATCTGGCGCGCACTTGTCCGAAATAAGGTCATTTCGCGGCGGAATCCTCTAGGTTCCAAAGGATTGCCCCGGACGGCGCCGGGAGGCTAACCTTCTCCCATGGCGGCGGAACCCTTCCCCACAGGCGGTCCTCCGGGGCGCGTCTTCTTCGAGCGGGCTGAGTTCACCCGCATCCTGAACCTCTATGGCCGGATGGTCGCCGCCGGGGAGTGGAAGGACTACGCCATCGATCCCCTGCCGGATGCCTGTGTCTTCTCGGTCTTCCGCCGCGCCTCCGAGGCGCCCGCCTACCGGATCGAGAAGCGCCCCTCCATGGCCCGCAAGCAAGGCGCCTGGGCGGTGATCGGAGAGGGCGGCATGATCCTCAAGCGCGGACACGACCTGGCGCAGGTCCTGACCCTCTTCGACTCCCGGCGTTTCCGGGTGGTGGACTGAGACACAAGAAAAAACCCCGGCGGTCGCCCGCCGGGGCCGATATTCCGGTCTCTGGTTCCTTCCGCCTAGCGGCGGGCGCCCAACAGGTTCAGCAGGAACTGGAACAGGTTGATGAAGTTCAGGTACAGGCTCAGAGCCCCGAAGTTGGTCGCTACAGCCGTAGAGCCCGCGTCGCCACCCAGGTCGTAGTACATGAGCTTCAGCCGCTGGGTGTCCCAGGCGATCAGGCCGGCGAAGATCAAGACACCCAGGATGCTGATGATGAAGTTCATCATCGGCAGGTGCAGGAACATGTTCACCAGGGAGGCGATCACCAGGCCGATCAGGCCGACGATCAGGAAGCTGCCCAGGCCCGAAAGGTCCCGCTTGGTGGTGTAGCCGAACAGGGACAGGCCAGCGAAGGCCGCTGCGGTGATCAGGAAGGTCTGGGCCAGGGCCGCGCCGGTGTACAGGAGGGCCAGGAGGCCCATGGAGGCGCCCATCAGCACCACGATGCTCCAGTAGGCGATGGCGGCACCACGGGGCGTCTGTCCGCCCCGGCCAAAGCTGGTGAACAGGATGATCGCCATGGGCGCGAAGGCGACGATGTAGCCGACGGGGGTCATGCCGAGCATGCGGCCATCCTCCGCGACCTTGAACATCAGGTCACGGACCGGCGGGAACATGCCGGTCAGCCAGGCCATGGCCGCAGAGACCACCAAGCCCAGGGCCACCTTGTTGTAAACGCCGAGCATGAACCGGCGCAGGCCGGCGTCGACGGCCATGTCGGCGCGGTCCACGATAACCGGACGGGCCGATCCGCGATTGAAGTCGCTCATCGAAGGAAGGTCCTCTCCCAAACGCCCGGATTGGGCGCAGACATGAATATCATGACCTTAACCGTCTTGTGCAAGC
>NZ_JBAXIM010000258.1:0-1793 GCF_037138395.1 Phenylobacterium sp. | reverse complement strand
TCTGCGAGACGGCGTGCAGGATCTCCTCTGAAATCCCGTCGGAAAAGTACAGGAAGTCGGGGTCGCCAGACTGGTTCTCAAACGCGAGAACCGCCAGTACGGGCTCGATGCTGGGGGTCGACAAAGGCTTGCTGTCTTTGGGTGCAGCGCGCTCGGCCGGAGGCCCGGCCCTGTTTTCGGCCTGGATCGCACGCTCCAGCTCGGCCCCCGGGGCGACGCCGAGTTCGTCGGAGAGGGCCTGGCGGATGGCGAGGTACCGGCGCTGGGCCGCCGACGGGCGGCCGCTGGCGAGATCGGCGCGGATGGCCGCCGCCGCCACGGCCTCCTGGAGGGGATCGCGCCTGAGATAACCTTCGGACAGAAGCCGCACGGCCTCCCAGCGGCTCGCCGCCTCCAGGCTGGCCAGCCGGCGGGTCAGTTCATCGAGAAGCGCCGCCTCCCAGGCCCCGCGCGCCTGGTCGAGCCATTCCTGGAAAGGGCCTGACAGGTCCATGCCCTCCAGCAAGGGTCCTGACGCGAGCTGTGATGCCGTTCCGGCCATCTTGTCCTGATCATCCGAATGAAGGGCGACCTTGAGCGTGTCGATGTCCGTCAAGAGGCTGCCCGGGCGGATCGACACCCGTTCCCGCCCGACCTCCAGAATGTCGTCGGCGCGGGCGCCCAACGCAGACCGAAGCTCGAACAGGCACTGGCGCAGACTGCCGCGGGCCTGTTCATCCGGCCGGTCCGCCCAGAGGAGGCCACAGATCCGATCCCGGAGAAGGCCGCCCCGGCCTTCGAGGCAGAGCATCGCCATAAGCCCCCGGGCTCTTCGGCCGATGATGCGGATCTGAACGCCATCGAGATCGTAGATCTCGAAGCCTCCAAGCAGCCTGATCCGCACCGACGGACTGGACTCCACCTTCCCCGTCTCCCTGCCCCGACATCCAGGTTTGCAACCTGGCGAAAGTATAGAGGGGCCGCTCGTGAAGGCCAGCGTCTCGGGCGTGAAATGCGCGTGAAAGTGCGACGCGGCAGGACGTCGCGCTCAGCCAGGGCGGTCGTGGGGACTTGCGGCTGTTTATGCGCGCAAGTGATGAAACCTGCGGGGCCTCAACGGAAGGGAGGGTTCCGGCCGGGGCGAGTGCCCTGGCCGGAACCTCGGGTCACTGGCTGGAAGTCTGCTGGGCCATCTCGAGGGACGAGCGACCCTCGTACAAGGCCGTCACGGTCGGCGCGTTGATTTCCGAAACCGTGCGGTTCATGACTTCCTTGGTGCAGGGGCGGAACGTCTTGATGCGGTCCATCCGGTTGGAAGGCTCGCCGCCGCACACCTGGGCGGCCGCATGCTCGATGCGCTTCAGGAGGGTCCTGGCGCCAGACTCGGTGTTGAGATCCAGGCCGGCGGTCGAGACCTTGATCTGTTCGACGCCGAGGGCGGACTGGGCGGAAGCGCTGGTGCCGGACAGGGCCATGAGGCCGATGGCGATCAGGGCGAGGGCGTGATTCTTCATGTCAGTGGTCCTGTTTTCGAGTTCTGAGACGGAGCCTGCCGACGCTCTGGAGGGCGTTGACCGGCTCGCAGGACCGTTCTGGGGTGGGGGCGTCCCCCCGAACGTCACGCCATCGTCAATCCATCGTTAATTCGACAGCGGGAGCGTTTTTTCTCGCCCTGCGCGCTGCCTTCAGGCTGGGCATGGGCGTGGGATCTGTTCCTCCGGGCCTCGACCGCGATGCCCGCCTCGGGCGCCACCTGTGGCTCAATAGAGAGGCGCCGCGACGGTGTCCGCCGCGGCGCCTGGGTTGTCATCCTG
>NZ_JBAXIM010000257.1:0-1795 GCF_037138395.1 Phenylobacterium sp. | reverse complement strand
GTCGCCACCAGTTCCTCGGGGTGCGAGGCGGCGCGCAGGAAGGAGAAGTTGCTGGCCGCCGCCAGCTCGGCGTAACGGCTCATCCGAACAGGCCGTGCAGCCACCAGCGCACCGGCCGGTCATGGTCGTGCAGGCCCGAGCGAAAGACCCAGAGCCGGGCCCCGTCCTGGTCCTCCACCCGGTAATAGTCCCGCACCTGGTCGGTCCGCACCGCCTCGATCCCGGTCCGCCACCATTCCGCGCCGATCCGCTCGGGTCCCTCGGCCAGGCGGATGCGATGCACCCGCCCCCGCCAGCGGAACTGCCGGGGCGGCTCGTCCGGGGTCAGGGCGATCACCGCCTCCAGGACCTCGGGACGGGGCAGGAGGCGAAGGGGGCGGGGGCGCCAGGCGGGCCAGCTGCCGGCGGGGCCCGCCTGTGCCTCCAGGGCTGCGGCCCGGCGCACTGAGCGTTCGGGGACATGGCTGGCCAGGGGCCGGCTGCGCCAGACCCGCCGGGGCCCAAGCCGGGCGGTCAGCCGGTCGATCAGGGGCGCCAGGGCCTCGGGTCCCTCGACTGGCTCCAGCAGGCTGGCCAGGTCGGACTGGCCTGGTGCCAGGACCTCGGTCTCTGCCGCCTGGAGGCTCACCGCCTCGATCCCGAAGCCGGGGTCCAGGCTCTCCAGCCGGGGCAGGAAGAGGCGGGCGATGCGGTCCGGGTCGCGGGCCGGGCGGGACAGGCCCAGCTCCAGGCCCACAGGGGCGCCGTCCACCCTGTGAAAGTCCAGGCGGAAGCGCCGGGCCCCCCGTCCGGACGCCTCCAGCCGCGCGCACAGGCGAAGGGTCGCGTCCCGGCACAGGCGGGCCAGGTCCTCCGGCGCGCTCACCGGCTCGGCCAGGTCCAGGCGGGAGAACCAGGGGGTCGGCGGGCGGCGGAAGGCCAAGGCCTCGGGGGCCCGGCCCAGGGCCTGGTCCAGGCGCAGCAGGACCTTGACGCCAAAGCGTTTGGCCAGGGGGCCCCGGGGCAGGCCGGCCAGCTGGCCGAT
Organism: Phenylobacterium sp.; assembly: GCF_037138395.1. Taxonomy (GTDB): domain Bacteria; phylum Pseudomonadota; class Alphaproteobacteria; order Caulobacterales; family Caulobacteraceae; genus Phenylobacterium. The sequence goes on along the minus strand of NZ_JBAXIM010000257.1, from coordinate 771 downwards.
CCGCCTCAGGCCCAGCCGGGCCAGGCGCTCCACCGCCACCGGCTCCAGGCGCAGGGCTGCGGTCGACAGGCTGGCCAGTTCGGGCGCGAGGGGCTGCGCCTCCGTCTTGCCCGGAGCCAGGATTCGGGGACGCCCTTCCGCCGCCGGGCTCCGCGCCAGGGCCCAGGCCGCCCCGGCGGTGTCGGCCAGGGCGATCCGGGCGGTCAGGCCGTCCCTCGCCAGGCGCGCGGCCAGGTCGGCGGCCATCTCCGCCTCGCCGCCCCACAGGTGGGAGACGCCGCCGATGTCGAGGAACAGGCCATCTGGCGGATCGGGGGCCACGGCGGGGGAAAAGCGCACGCACCAGTCGGCCAGGGCCTCCAGGGCCCGGGCGTCGGCCTCGGGTTCGGCCTCAGCCAGGACCAGGTCGGGGCGCAGGGCCCGGGCGTCGGTCAGGCCCTGGCCGAGGAAGAGGCCCGCCGCCGCGGCCTGCGGGCTGACGGCGGTCAGCACCCTCAGGCCCCGGGAAAGGCTGGCCAGGGCGAAGGGCTCAGCCTGCGGCGCTGAAGGCCGCCGGCGCCGCCAGGTCTCGATCGCCCAGTTCGGCGACCAGACGCAGAGGATGCGCGACATCGGCTTCTCCCTCGTCTGCGGTCCCGGCGGCCTCCACCAGCCAGGCCCCGCTCCGTCCGCCCCGGCTGCGGGCCAGGCGCAGGCGCCAGCGGGGTGGTCCCAAACCTAGACCGCCCAGATTTGGCGCGCTGGCCCGCAGCCGGGGCGGACGGAGCGGGG
>NZ_JBAXIM010000256.1:0-1825 GCF_037138395.1 Phenylobacterium sp. | reverse complement strand
CACCGGTGTGACACCCCACCAGGACAGGTCCGCCGCTTCGCCCCGGGCGAGGCGGTGCACCACGAACATCCAGGCCAGGACCGCGCCCGATGCGAGGGAGAAAAGTCCCAGGTACCGGCCTTCGCCCAGCCGGGCGACCAGCCGGTCGCGGATCGTGGTTCCGCTGATGAACAGGTGAAGCAGTAGGAAGGCGACGGCGGCTAGGATCAGCGACGGCATGGCGACGACTCCCAAGTCTGCCAAACTAGGCTCACCGCTTTCGCTTACGCTGTCAAGTCAAACGCCTATTCGAGGATGGGGCCTTCGTCGCCGCCGCCGCGCAGGGTCAACGTCCGGCCCATGGCGTCAAACAGCAGGTTCATGGCCACAGGCTTGTGCACGATCTCGTCGGCGCCGGCCGCCAGGCAGTCTGCCCGGATGGTCATGCTGGTATCGGCGGTGACCACGATGACGGGCAGGTTCGCCTTGGCGTCCTTACGGGCGCGGATGTGGCGGATGGCGGTCAGGCCGTCCATGCCGGGCATGCGCAGGTCCATGAGGATGAGGTCGTAATCGCCCTCGTCGATCATCCGCAGGCCGGTTGCAGCCTCGGGCGCCTCGGCGACATTCACGCCAGCGACGCCCAGCATGTCCCTGACGACACGCCGGTTCATCTCGTTGTCCTCAACGAATAGGACGGCGACGTCCGAGGCTTCCGCTGTCATGGCACACTCACTCAACCGACTTCACCCTGCGACGAAAACGGTTAATGCGCAATTTCACCAATGGCGAAAAGTCAGGCGGTTTCCGGCAGCAGGGCCCGGAGGGCCTCGGTGAGACGTGCCGCAGAGATCGGCTTGGCGATGACCTTCACCGCTCCAGCGGCCAGGGCGGCCTCGATGTCCTCAGGATCGGGCGAAGGCCAGGTCACCGCCAGTCCGCGGGCGCCCGCCGCCACAAGCTTGGCGATTGCAGCCACGCGCGCCTCCCGGTCCGCCCCCAGGGCGGCGGCGTCGACCAGCACCGCTGTGACGTATCCGCCCGCCAGGACCTCGGCAGCCGTCTCCGGCGACGCGGTGGTCTCGATGGGCAGGCCGAGCGGTGCGGCGACGGACTTCAGCACCGACTGGGTGAGGGGATTGGCCTCGATGACAAGGAAGACCCCGCCGGAAGCCCCTGCGCTTGCCGCCGCCGCCGCGCCGGCGCGCGCCAGGGGCAGGATGAGGGTGAAGGTCGAGCCTTCGCCCATCTGGCTCTCCACGCCCAGGGTCCCGCCCATGGCTTCCGCCAGACGGCGACTGATGGCCAGGCCCAGGCCTGTGCCCTCAAAGCGCCGGGTGACCCCACCCTCCACCTGCTGGAAGGACTCGAACACCGCATCCAGCTTGTCAGCGGGAATGCCTATGCCGGTGTCCGTAACCCGGAGGAGCAGGCGCTCACCGGTCTCCGCAGGCTCAACCCCGACGGTAAGGCGGACCGATCCAGCCTCTGTGAATTTGATGGCGTTGGACAGGAGGTTGAAGACGATCTGTCTCAGGCGAGGCCCATCCTCGAGGATCCGTCCGGGGGCGCCGCTCCGGTCGAAGGCCAGGTTGAGGCCCTTCTCCTGGGCCTTGTCCGTCCACAGCCTCACGGCGTCATCGAGCAGACCATTGAGGTCGGTCTCGCCCTTCTCAATGGTCAGGGTCCCGCTCTCGATCTTGGCCATGTCGAGGAGGTCGTCGACCATGGCGCGCATGGTCTCCCCCGCGCCGTTCATCAGGCTGATCCGGTCCCGGACATCCGCGCTCAGCCCGGGGTCGGACAGAAGAACCTGGGTGACGCCCAGAATGCCGTTGAGCGGCGT
>NZ_JBAXIM010000255.1:0-1828 GCF_037138395.1 Phenylobacterium sp. | reverse complement strand
CCGGGAAAGGCCTCGGGGAACATGGTCAGGACTGTGACCTCGAAGGGCGGCGGCGCGGACATGCGGGGCTTGTGGACGAAGACGGCGTATATTTCGAGTCCCGGCGTCGCCCCGCGCTCGCCTTGCCGCGCCGGTCGACTGGCTCTATGCCCTATCCTTTCGCATCTGCAGCATTGATCCCCCAGCCATGTCCAAACCCGAAAACCTCGTCGACACCCTGGCGCTCGAGCGCCTTGAGGTGAACCTCTTCCGCGGATTGTCGCCGAACGAAGGGCCTGGCCGGATTTTCGGCGGACAGGTCATCGCCCAGTCCCTGCTGGCCGCCTATGGCACGGTCGAGGACCGGGTCTGCCATTCCCTGCACTGCTATTTCATCCGTCCGGGCGACCCGACCATACCGATCCTCTTCGACGTCGATCGGTCCCGCGACGGCGGCAGCTTTACCACCCGCCGGGTGATCGCCGTCCAGAACGGCAAGCAGATCTTCAACCTCGCCGCTTCCTTCCAGGCACCGGAAGAGGGCTTCGAACACCAGGCCGCCATGCCGGCCGTGGCCGGACCCGACGAACTCCCCGCAGAAGCCGAGGCCCTCAAGGCGGCCCTGGAGAAGATGCCGGAGGAGGCGCGCAAGTGGGCGATGCGTCCACGGCCCATCGAGATGCGCCCGGTGGACGGCTCCAGCCTCTTCGACCGTGAGCGGCCCGAAGCGCGGGAGCCGAAGAGCGAGGTCTGGTTCCGCGCCCGGGCGCCGATCGGCGAGGACCCCGTCCTGCACCAGGTGCTCCTGTCCTACGCCTCGGACATGAACCTGTTGTCCACCGCCATGCGGCCGCACCGGGTTCACTGGCAGACACGCAACTTCCAGTCCGCCAGCCTCGACCACGCCATGTGGTTCCACAAGCCGATGAACTTCAACGACTGGCACCTCTACGCCCAGGATAGCCCCAGCGCCGCCGGCGGCCGGGGCTTCATCCGCGGATCGATCTATTCCCGCGAGGGGGTCTTGGTGGCGAGCGTGGCCCAGGAAGGCCTGCTACGGCTGCGCAAGGACTGACCCGGCCTATTCGGTCTCGGCGGGGGGTTGGGCGACGATCCGACCTCCGGCAAGGTCGATCTCCGGGACGGCCTCCCGGGTGAAGGGCAGCCAGAAGGAGGAGGCCCCCTCGGGCTTGATCTCCAGGAGGTCGCCGGCGCCAAAGTCCTGAACTCCACGCACGGCCCCGAGAACCTGGCCATCCGGGGTTTCGACCCGCATTCCGACCAGGTCAGTGAGGTAGAATTCGTCCTCGTCGGGCGCCGGCAGGGCTTCCCGCAGGACGTGCAGTTTCAGGCCTCTCAGGGCCTCGGCCTGCTCGCGGGTCTCGACCCCGGTGGCCCGAGCGACCAGCCCGCCCTTGACGGGCCGGGCACCTGACAGTTCCGGTGCCGGGGAGCCGTCCGCCCGCCGCAGGTCGCGGTATTCGGCCAGGGTCATGGGATCGGCGGTGAAGCTGGTCACCCGCACGTCGCCGCGGACGCCGAAGGCACCGGCGATATGTCCGACAAGGATCAGCCGATCCGCCATTGCAGACCCTGGATCGGCCCGACGCAGGACGCCGGGCCGTCAGGTTCAGCCTTCCGAGGCTGTCTCTTCGGCGGCGGCTTCCTCAGCCGGAGCCTCAACGGCGACCTCAGTGGCGACCTCAGCCGGGGCCTCAACGGCGCCCTCAACCAGAGCCTCAACGGCGACCTCAACCGGGGCCTCAACGGCGACCTCAACCGGGGCCTCAACGGCGACTTCAACCGGGGCCTCAGCGGCGACCTCAACCGGGGCCTCAACGGCGACCTC
>NZ_JBAXIM010000254.1:0-1841 GCF_037138395.1 Phenylobacterium sp. | reverse complement strand
GGATCGAGACGGCCCGCGCCCTGGCCGAGGCTGGGGCGGAGGTCATCATCGCGGCACGCAAGCCAGACCTGGCGGCGAGCGCTGCAGCGGATATCAACCGGACGGCCAAGGGCCCTGGAGCCCGGTTCGAGATGCTGGACCTGTCCAGCCTCGCCTCGGTCCGCGCCCTGGGCGCACATTGGGCAGACCGGCCCCTGGACATCCTGATCAACAATGCCGGCGTCATGGCCTGCCCCCTGGACCGCACGGCGGACGGGCTGGAGATGCAGGTTGGGACCAATCACTTCGGACACTTCCTGCTGGGGGTTCTGATGGCGCCCGCCCTGGAGGCCGGCGCCCGGAAGTCCGGAACGCCGTCCCGGCTGGTGAGCCTGTCGTCGATCGGCCACAGGCGCTCAGACATCCACTGGGACGATCCCAACTACCGGACCCGTCCCTACGACAAGTGGGAGAGCTACGGGCAGGCCAAGACCGCCAACAGCCTGTTCGCCGTTGGCTTCCACAAGCGGTACGCCGGCCGAGGGGTAACCGCCAACGCCGTCATGCCGGGCGGGATCATGACCCCCCTGCAAAGGCATATGGAGCGGGCAGAGATGGTCGCCATGGGCTGGATCGACCCGGAAACGGGCGCGGTCCGCGAAGGCTTCAAGACCCCGGAGCAGGGCGCCTCCACCAGCACCTGGGCGGCCGTCGGCCCGGAACTCGAAGGCATCGGAGGCCGGTATCTTGAGAACTGCGCCGAGGCCGGGCCCTGGACCGCCGATGCGCCCTTTGTGGGCGTCATGCCCTACGCCCTGGATCCGGAAAGCGCAGACCGCCTGTGGGCGCTCTCACTTGAGGTGACGGGGGCTGCCAATGCCAGGTGATATAGATCCAATCGATGCTGACCAAAGAAACTATCGATTTGGCCGATCCGTCTCGCCTTGCTAGGTAAAGAGCCTAACGCTGTGGTTCACTGGCGGTGCGAGGAGAAGGAAGCGACATGTCATCTTCTGAAGGCCAATGCCCGTTCGAACACGGCGGTCGGACCACCGCCAAGATGCAGTCGAATGCAGACTGGTGGCCCAACCGGCTCAACCTGAAGATCCTCAGCCAGAATTCGGCGAAGGCCGACCCGATGGACCCGGGCTTCGACTACGCCAAGGCGTTTCAGGCCCTCGACCTGGCGGCGGTCAAGGCGGACCTGCACGCCCTGATGACGGACTCGAAGGACTGGTGGCCCGCGGACTGGGGTCACTATGGGCCCCTGTTCGTCCGCATGACCTGGCACAGCGCCGGCACCTACCGGATCGCGGACGGCCGCGGCGGTGGCGGAACGGGTAACCAGCGCTTTGCGCCTATCAACTCCTGGCCGGACAATGGCAATCTCGACAAGGCCCGCCGCCTGCTCTGGCCGATCAAGAAGAAGTACGGCAACAGCCTGTCCTGGGCCGACCTGATGATCCTGGCCGGCAACGTCGCCATGGAGTCCATGGGCTTCAAGACCTTCGGCTTCGCCGGCGGGCGCGCCGACATCTGGGAACCCGAGGAGGACATCAACTGGGGCGCCGAGTCCGAATGGCTGGGCGACAACCGCTATTCCGGCGACCGCGTCCTGGCCCAGCCCCTGGGGGCGGTCCAGATGGGGCTGATCTACGTCAACCCTCAGGGTCCCAATGGCAATCCCGATCCTGTCGCCTCTGGCCGGGACGTGCGCGAGACCTTCGCCCGCATGGCCATGAACGACGAGGAGACTGTCGCCCTGGTGGCCGGCGGCCACACCTTCGGCAAGGCCCACGGTGCCGGCCCCGACTCCCATGTCGGACCCGAGCCCGAGGGTGCGCCCATGGAAGCGGCTGGCT
>NZ_JBAXIM010000253.1:0-1902 GCF_037138395.1 Phenylobacterium sp. | reverse complement strand
CCGGGCCGGCGGATGATGTACTTCTCCATCTGCCGCTTCAGGCGCTCGGGGTCGCCGTTCAGGGTGCGCTCAACGGCCGGGGTATCGGTCAGGGCGATGGCCACGGAATTGGCCGTGATCCCATTGCGGCCCAGGGTCCGGGCCACCGAGCGCATGAAGCCCGCCGCGCCCGCCTTGCCGGCTGCGTAGATCTCCATGTTGGCGTCGCCCCAGCGGCTGGCGTCGGAGATGATGGTCACGATCCGCCCCGGCGCCTGGCGTTCGATCATCCCCGGGATCACCGCGCCGGTGCAGTTGATGACGCCGTAGAGGTTGACCCCCAGGAAGGTCTGCCAGACCTCGGGGCCCGTTTCCCAGAAGGGCAGGCGGGCGTCCGCTGACGGCGTCGCCCCGGCATTGCCGGCGTTGTTCACCAGGACGCCGATGGTGCCCAGGTCCGAGCTGGCCTTGGCCACCATGTCCTGTACGGCCGGCTGGTTGGAGACGTCGCACTGAAGGGCGAGGGCCTTGCCCCCGGCGGCGCGGACCTCCTCGGCCACGGCTTCTGCGCGCTCGAGCACGAAGTCGTTCACCACCACGCCGCCACTATTCGCCGCGCCGCCCAGGTGCAGGGCGATCTGCCGCCCCACGCCCTGTCCTGCGCCCGTCACCAGGGCCACTCGGCCCCCAAGGTCCAGAATATCCGTCATCTTGTCTCCTCCCTCGCTTCAGCGGGTTCCCCCCCATCCTAGATCGGCTTTCCGCCGAAGGGGAAACCGGAATTTCGGGGCGGGTCAGGCCGTCGGCCAGCAGTGGCTGATCTCGACGAGCGGCTCGATCACGTCGAGGGCCAGGATCCACTCCAGGGGCAGGCCAAAGAGGCCTTCCTCCGCCCCCCGGAGGTTGCCCGCGATGGCGGCGGTGGAGTCGGAGTCGCCGTCATGGTTGGCGGCGATCCTGAGGGTGTCGACAAGGTCCTCGCCGCGCAGGGCTGCAAACAGGGCGATGGCCAGGGCCTCGTGACCGGTCCAGCCCTCGCCCAGCCGGCGGATGGCCTCGGCGTCGGAGATGCGCTCCCGCCCGGATAGGTCGACCGCCCGGTCCAGGACCTCCAGGGTTTCTTCCGCCCCCTCCTGGCGAGCCAGCAGGGGGCGGACCTCCCCCCAGGATGCATCCAGTCCGTCCCCGGCCATCAGGTGCGCCACCAGGGCCGCAAGCACACCGGCGGGCAGGTATCCGGAAGGATGGCCGTGGGTCAGGGCGGCCCCCCGGACGCCCAGGTCGAAGGCGGCCTGCGGCGCTATGCCAGGGAGGAGGCCCGCAGGCGCCGCCCGCATCACCCCGCCGCAGCCCTTGGAGTCGTTGATCGGGCGGACCAGGTCTCCCCGGCCCCCGGCCCTCAGGGCGGACAGGCAGGTGTTGCCCGGCGCCCGGCGCACCCAAAGGGAGGGGTGGGCGAGGAGGCCCTGGCGGCCGGGTCGGAAGACGCCCTCCTGGGTCTCCAGCCAATCCAGGAAGGCCTTCCGCTGGGCGGCTGTCCTCGCCTCGAGGGTGGTGTCCGCGGCCTCGATCAGGCCCTGGGCGGCGAACAGGGTCATCTGGGTGTCGTCGCTGACCACAAGGCGACCCGACGTGTCCGTCTGCGGCTCCAGGATCCCGGCGTCGCCGAACCGGCGGGTGATGTCCGGCATCCGCAGGAATTCCACGGCATAGCCCAGGGCGTCGCCCACCGCGCCGGCAGCCAGGCAGGCGAGGCGCCGGGAGGTGCGTTCCGGGTCCTCCGGCACCGGCTGCACAGCCAGGACATGCTCGATCTGGGGCGTCGTCTCCACCGCGCCCTCCCGGGCCGCCCTGCGCCGGGTCCGCGCGGCCCGGGGCGTTCAGGTCGCGGATCGGAAGGTGCCGCCATTCCAGGCCGGCAGC
>NZ_JBAXIM010000252.1:0-1963 GCF_037138395.1 Phenylobacterium sp. | reverse complement strand
CAGCCTGAGGACAGGCCGCGCCTCCGCCAGCCTGCTCGACCAGGTGATGGTCGAGGCCTACGGTGCCACCACCCCCATCAGCGCGGTGGCGGCGATCTCCGTGCCCGAGCCCCGGGCCATCAGCGTCAGTGTCTGGGACCGCGGCGTGGTCGCCGCCGTGGATAAGGCGATCCGGTCGGCTGGCCTGGGCCTGAACCCGGTCGTGGAGGGCCAGACCCTCCGCGTCCCCATCCCGCCCCTGACCGAAGAGCGACGCCGGGACCTCACCAAGATCGCCGCCAAGTACGCCGAGCAGCAGAAGGTGGCCATCCGCAACGTCCGGCGCGACGCCAATGACGACCTGAAGAAGGCGGAGAAGGACTCCGTGATCAATCAGGACGAGCAGAAGCGCATGGAAACCGAGGTCCAGAAGATGACCGACGAGGCCGTGAAGCGGGTCGACGAAGCCTTGAAAACCAAAGAACAAGAGATCATGCAGGTCTAGCTCGGAGGCGGGCGGAGGCGATATGACCGCGAGGTCCAAGACATCCCGCGGTGAACCCGCGCTGGCCCCCGCCGTTCCGGCGTCGGGTTCACCCCTGCATGTGGCCATCGTCATGGATGGAAATGGGCGGTGGGCCACGCTCAGGGGGCTGCCCCGGACCATGGGGCATAGGGCCGGGGTCGAGGCCCTGCGCCGTACCGTGTCGGCGGCGCCGGACCTGGGCGTGCGCTGGCTGACCGTGTTCGGCTTTTCCACGGAGAACTGGAGCCGTCCGGCCTCAGAGGTCCGGGAGCTGATGGCCCTGCCCAAGCGTTATTTCGACTCCGACCTCAAGCGTCTCGAGCGGGAAGGCGTGCGTGTCCGCTCCGTGGGTCGCCGCCAGGGCCTGCCGGAAGATCTGGTCACCCTGCTCGACGAGGCCGAACGGCGAACGGCCCAGAACGATCGCTTCTTCCTGCAGATCGCCTTCAACTATGGGGGGCAGGCCGATATCGCAGATGCCGCGCGCCGGCTGGCGGAAGCCGCCGCAGCTGGCCGCCTCGACCCGGCGAGCGTGGATGAGGCGGCGTTCGCCGGGGCCCTGTCGACGGCCGGTCTGCCGCCGCCGGACCTGATCATCCGGCCCTCCGGAGAGCAGCGCCTCTCCAACTTCCTCCTCTGGGAGGCAGCCTATGCCGAACTGATCTTCCAGGACGTTCTCTGGCCGGACTATGCCGCCGGGGACCTCTCCGCTGCCATCGACATCTTCCGGTCCCGGGACCGCCGCTTCGGGGGAGCCGTCGCCGATGACATCCTTGTCGCCGGCTAGGGCCTTTGATTGGAGTAACCTGGGGGTGCGGGCAGCTTCCGCAGCCATCCTGCTGCCCGCGGCCCTGGGAGCGGTCTGGGTTGAGATGGGGCCCGGACAGCCCGCCTGGCCCTTCCTCCTGATGGTGGTGACCGCGGTCTCCCTGCTGTGCGTGGAATGGGGGGGCATGACCGCGCCCTTCGCCAAGACCCGCGTTTCCACAGCGGTCTGCGCTGCGGTCCTGACGGCGGTCTTCTTCGCCCAACGTGAAAACATGGCGGTCGCCTGGGGCGTGCTGGTGGCGGGCGGGGCCATGGCCGCAGTCGTGGCCCGGGGCGTCGCCGAGCGGCCGGGCAACGCGGCCCTCGGGGTCTTCTACATCGGAACCGCCGCCGTGTGTTTCATCTGGTTGCGCTCCATGCCCCAGGGGCGGTGGTGGATCTTCATGACCTTCGCCGTGGCCTGGGCCGCCGACATCGCCGCCTACCTCGTTGGCAACCTCGTCGGGGGCCCCAAGCTTTGGCCGAGGTTCTCGCCGAACAAGACCTGGGCCGGGTTCCTCGGGGGTCTTGCCGCGGCCATGCTTTCGGCGGTGGCGCTGGCCGCCTTTCCGGTCTTCCGGCTCAATCCCTGGGCTGCGGCGCTTGCTGGCCTCTGCGGGGGACTGGCGGGCATGGCCGGCGACCTTTGCG
>NZ_JBAXIM010000251.1:0-1966 GCF_037138395.1 Phenylobacterium sp. | reverse complement strand
TCGCCCGCCTGATGGACCCGGTCCACCCCGACCGCCCGGCCGCCCCCGGCCCCCTGGGCGAGGCCGACGGCGTGCCCATCGAGGTGGTGGAGCTGACCGGCGCCCCCGGCGACCTCTGGCTGATGGACATGAGGGCCCTGCACACGGCCGCGCCGAATGCGTCAGCGGCGCCGAGGCTGATGATGACATGGCGGTTCTTGCGGGAGGGGTGAGGGCGTCAGAGCCAGGTGGCCGCCGTCTTGGCCCCGCAATGCTGCGTAAACTCTTTCTCGGGGCCCTTCCGAAAGCCGAGTGAGCGCATCAGGGCGCCCGTGATCTCGCCCCCCTGGTCGTTCCCCGGTTGTGGGGGTCACGAGACCCGATGTCCACTCAGGTGGGTAAAGTTGGCCTAGGGGCGGGGCGGCCGGCGTCACTCAAATCTGCGTCGCCATCATGATCACCTTCTCTCCCACCCTCCGCCAACGCTGCGCAAACGACGGCAAGGAGTCTGCCGCGCTCCTTCTCGGAAAGGTCTGCCGGATTGGGTACGTAGACAACGTTTTCGATGAGACCCTTCGCCGTTGCAGTTTGATCCGGCGCGAGCGCTCGCAGACTGGTCGCCCCTCGCGTGGCGTCGAAACCGGCGGCGCGCAGACGATCTATGACCCCAACCGGATCGGAGGCGCGAACGGGCATGAGCCAGAACGCTGAGGTCTGAACACAGCCACCTACCTGGGCGTTCTCTGGCAAAGCATCCACGAAGGCGCGACCGATTCGGCGACGAAACTCGGGATCGGGCGACGCCGCAATTCGGCGCGCCATCAGCGAGACCAGTCGTCTCGGCGGCTGTTTCCTTATCGCCTCAAGTAGGTCCTGCCCGCCAAAGCCACGAGCCGCGCCGCCAATGACCGAGTCAGGGTCACGCCCTAAGGCAGCGATCGCCCTTATCACCCCTGCATAAACCCACGGTGTGCTCGCAAGCTTCAGAATCAAATACTTCACGGCCCGGGCGCGGAACCATCGCTCCTTGACAAGGTCATAAGTCTCGAGCCGCTGCCGGACGCGCGCCGCCAAATCTGGATCGCGAAACACAGCGACCCCACCACCCAAGGCGGTCCTGCGCTTGATTGGTCCGAAGCTAAAGAGTGTCACATCGGCGTCTGACAAACCTTGATACCCGTCGCCTGAGAAGGCCTGGGCGGCGTCCTCGACAACGAGCACGCCACGCTTCCTGAGTTCGGCTGCATCCCAAACTTCGCTGACGCCGCCATACAGTTGCGTCACGACACACAATCTCGCCCCGCATCGCCCTTGGGCGTTCAACAAGGTGTCGGGCTCCGGCGCCAGGGTCGTCAGGTCGAGATCGACCGCCTCAATGGTCAGATCATGCGCCCGCACGATGTCGGCCATGTTCTGGATGTTGATGCCGGACATCAGGACACTTGATTGCGGCGGCGGCCCCACTTCGCTCAGCAGGGCGTCGAACACTGTCCGGACGGACAGGCCGATCACCACGCGCCCGGGTGCGAAGTACTTCTCGACCACGGCTTCGGCGACCCTTGTGTCGTCCCTTGACACGGGTGCGCCCACCGCCGCCCAGAGGAGGTCGCCCCAACCGATGTCGAGTTTCAAGCGACTGTACATCGGGTTCATCCAGCGCAGCAGGGACACGGGCTTGCAGACCAGTATAGGGGAAAGGCGGCAAAGCCATGAAGTCGCGTCGATCGCGCCATCAGACAGAGGCGCGCCGAAACGGAGGCCCTGGGATCTGGCCGGGGAGGGTGCGCCCTGACCGGCGGTGCGCGACCAGAATTCTTCCGCTTTGACGGAGAAAATGGCGCGCCCGGAACGATTCGAACGTCCGACCCTCAGATTCGTAGTCTGATGCTCTATCCAGCTGAGCTACGGGCGCGCAACGCCTTGCGGCGAGGGCGCAGTACCTAGTCGCACGGGCGAAAAAGCGCAAGCGGGGGGTCGGGAGATTCCT
>NZ_JBAXIM010000250.1:0-2057 GCF_037138395.1 Phenylobacterium sp. | reverse complement strand
GGATCGAGACGGCCCGCGCCCTGGCCGAGGCTGGGGCGGAGGTCATCATCGCGGCGCGCAAGCCGGACCTCGCGGCGACCGCCGCAGCGGATATCAACCGGACCGCCAAGGGCCCTGGGGTGCGGTTCGAGATGCTGGACCTGTCCAGCCTCGCCTCGGTCCGCGCGCTGGGTGTGCGTTGGGCAGACCGGCCCCTGGATATTCTAATCAACAATGCCGCCGTCATGGCCTGCCCCCTGGACCGCACGGAGGACGGCCTGGAAATGCAGATCGGGACAAATCACTTCGGGCACTTCCTGCTGGGCGTGCTGCTGGCGCCGGCGCTGGAGGCCGGGGCCCGGAAGTCCGGTCGCCTGTCCCGACTGGTGAGTCTTTCCTCGATCGGCCACAGGCGCTCGGACATCCACTGGGATGATCCTAACTACCGGACCCGTCCCTACGAGAAGTGGGAGAGCTACGGGCAGGCCAAGACCGCCAACAGCCTTTTCGCCGTTGGCTTCCAAAAGCGGTTCGCCAGCCGCGGGGTGACCGCAAACGCCGTCATGCCGGGCGGCATCATGACCCCGCTGCAAAGGCACATGGAACGGGCGGAGATGGTCGCCATGGGCTGGATCGACCCGGAAACAGGTGCCGTCCGGGAGGGGTTCAAGACCCCGGAGCAGGGGGCCTCCACCAGCGTCTGGGCGGCCGTCGGCCCGGAACTCGAAGGCATCGGGGGCCTTTATCTGGAGAACTGCGCAGAGGCCGGGCCCTGGACCGCCGAAGCGCCCTTCGTAGGCGTCATGCCCCACGCCCTGAATCCCGAAAGCGCGGACCGCCTTTGGGCGCTCTCGCTTGAGATTACGGGCGCTGGCGGACCTGGGTGATATTGATCCAGCTGATGCTGGCCAAAGAAACTATCGATTTGGCCGATCCGCCTCGCCTTGCTAGGTACAGAGCTGAACGCTGCGGATCCCTGGCGGCGCAAGGAGAGGGAAGCGACATGTCATCTGATGAAGGCAAGTGCCCGTTCGGACACGGCGGTCGGACCACCGCCAAGATGCAGTCGAATGCAGACTGGTGGCCCAACCGGCTTAACCTGAAGATCCTCAGCCAGCATTCGGCGAAGGCCGATCCGATGGACCCGGACTTCGACTATGCCAAGGCGTTCCGGGCCCTCGATCTGGCGGCGGTCAAGGCTGACCTTCACGCCCTGATGACCGATTCCAAGGACTGGTGGCCGGCGGACTGGGGTCACTATGGCCCGCTGTTCATCCGCATGACCTGGCACAGCGCCGGCACCTACCGGATCTCGGATGGCCGCGGCGGCGGCGGAACGGGTAACCAGCGCTTTGCGCCCATCAACTCCTGGCCGGACAACGGCAACCTCGACAAGGCGCGCCGCCTGCTCTGGCCGATCAAGAAGAAGTACGGCAACAGCCTGTCCTGGGCCGACCTGATGATCCTGGCCGGCAACGTCGCCATGGAGTCCATGGGCTTCAAGACCTTCGGCTTCGCCGGCGGGCGCGCCGATATCTGGGAACCCGAGGAGGACATCAACTGGGGTGCCGAGACCGAATGGCTGGGCGATAACCGTTACTCCGGCGACCGGGTGCTGGCCCAGCCCCTCGGGGCGGTCCAGATGGGGCTGATCTACGTCAACCCGCAGGGCCCCAATGGTAATCCCGATCCTGTCGCCTCCGGCCGGGACGTGCGCGAGACCTTCGCCCGCATGGCCATGAACGACGAGGAAACTGTCGCTCTGGTTGCCGGCGGTCATACCTTCGGCAAGGCTCACGGGGCTGGACCCGACTCCCATGTCGGACCCGAGCCCGAGGGTGCGCCCATGGAAGCGGCTGGCTTCGGCTGGCTCAGCACACATGGCTCCGGCAAGGGCGTGGACGCCATCACCAGCGGCATTGAAGGCGCCTGGAAGCCCAACCCGACCACCTGGGACAACGGCTATTTCGACATGCTGTTCGGCTATGAGTGGGAACTGGTGAAGAGCCCCGCCGGCGCGCATCAGTGGCGGGCCAAGGACGTGCGCCCCGAGCACATGATCCCCGACGCCCACGATC
>NZ_JBAXIM010000249.1:0-2092 GCF_037138395.1 Phenylobacterium sp. | reverse complement strand
CTACGACCCCCGGTGGTATCCGCCGGTCTGGACCCCGCCCTACCGCTATCGGGCCGACCGCTGGGCCCCGCCTCCGGGCTATGCCTACCACCGGTGGTCCTATGGCGAGGTCCTGCCCTGGACCTGGTGGACGCCGCGCTACCGGATCGACACCTGGTGGACCTATGGCCTGCCGATCCCGCCGGTCGGCTACACTTGGGTGCGGCTGGGACGCGACGCCGTCCTGGTGGACCTGTGGACTGGGCGTATCGTCCAGGTGGCCTTCAGCCTCTTCTGGTGACGGCCTTCCGGCCCTCCGGCGCATCGCCTGGAGGGCCGGCCTTGCTTGACGCGGCGGGAAATTTCCCATTGATGCGGCCCACTTCCGCGCGGTCGCCCGAGGGGCTCCGCGTCCGTCTTGTCCAAAGGAGACCGCCCATGCGGGTCTATTACGATCGCGACGCCGACCTCGCCCGGATCCTGGACAGGAAGATCGCCATCGTAGGCTATGGCTCGCAGGGCCGGGCCCACGCCCTGAACCTGCGCGACTCCGGCGTGAAGAACGTCGTCGTCGCCCTTCGGCCCGACTCCGCCACCGCCCGCAAGGTCGAGGCCGACGGCCTGAAGGTGATGAGCGTGGCCGAGGCCGCCAAGTGGGCCGATGCCCTGATGGTGCTGGCGCCCGACGAGCTGCAGCGCGGCATCTACAATGCCGAGATCGCCCCCAACCTGCGGGACGGCGCGGCCCTTCTGTTCGCCCACGGCCTGAACATCCACTTCAACCTCATCGAGCCCAAGGCCAGCGTGGACGTGCTGATGATCGCCCCCAAGGGCCCCGGTCACACCGTGCGCGGCGAGTACGAGAAGGGCGGCGGCGTGCCCTGCCTGATCGCCATCCACCAGAACCCCACGGGCAACGCCCTCGACTTTGGCCTGGCCTACGCCTCGGCCATCGGCGGCGGCCGCTCGGGCGTGATCGAGACCACCTTCCGCGAGGAATGCGAGACCGACCTGTTCGGCGAGCAGGCCGTGCTGTGCGGCGGCCTGGTCGAGCTGATCCGCGCCGGCTTCGAGACCCTGGTCGAGGCGGGCTACGCCCCCGAAATGGCCTATTTCGAGTGCCTGCACGAGGTGAAGCTGATCGTCGACCTCATCTATGAGGGCGGCATCGCCAACATGAACTACTCGATCTCGAACACTGCCGAGTACGGCGAGTACGTGACCGGCCCGCGGATCATCACCGCCGACACCAAGGCCGAGATGAAGCGCGTGCTGGAAGACATCCAGTCCGGCCGCTTCGTGCGCGACTTCATGCTGGAGAACGCGGCCGGCCAGCCCAGCTTCAAGGCCACCCGCCGCCGCGCCTCCGAGCACGGCATCGAGGACGTGGGCGCCCGCCTGCGCGCCATGATGCCCTGGATCAGCAAGAACAAGCTGGTGGATACGTCGCGGAATTAGGTTCCGCGCGGGCGCCTGCCCCGTCACCCCTCCCCCGCCTATAGTGCCCCAGCCGACAGCGCGTAAAGCGGCGGGCGCAGGCGGTGCCTTGGGATGGGCGTAATCTGTTCCTATCCAGACGGGCCCGTTCGAGGAGCCCTTCGCCTCAATGCCGACCTACCATGCCGACCTCGTCAGGATCATGCGGGCGCACGGATGCTGGCAGGTGGAAGGCGGTAAGGGGAGCCACGAAGAGTGGCGCAGCCCCATCAACGGGCGAACTGTCAGCGTTCCCAGGTCAAAGAGCCGCCACACCGCCAACGAGGTGCTCAAGCAACTCGGGATCGGCAAGGTCTTCTGATCAGGCGACGGCGAACTCGCGCCGGGCGGAGAAATCGACCGAGACGCGGCCAAGCCGGGGCTCCTGGTTAGCGGCCAGAATTTCCGGCGCCAGCTCAACCATCATGGCTTCAAACTCAGCCAGGGTTTCGGTCTCGATCACGAGGCCTGGGATGTCTGTTTCGGAGATCCAGACTGAAGCTTCCGGATCCCAGATCGCTTTGACGTAGTAGGACTGGTCCATTCGGCCCCTCATCCCATGGAAAGACACTTTCATAAGCCCAATGCGCCGGGAATGCGTCAACAAGATAGCCGACCCCCTCCGCCCCTATCCTTC
>NZ_JBAXIM010000248.1:0-2122 GCF_037138395.1 Phenylobacterium sp. | reverse complement strand
GGTGGAAACGGCCCGCCCCCGCCCCCTCTCGCCCTATGGCGCGGACAAGCTGGGCTGCGAACTGCACGCCGCGGCAGCAGCGACGGTACATGGGGTGCGGTCAACCGGCCTGAGGTTCTTCAATGTCTATGGTCCGGGCCAGGATCCGGGCTCGCCCTATTCAGGCGTGATTTCCCGCTTCCACAGCCTGACCATTCGGGGCGAGGGCCTGACCATCTTCGGCGATGGGCTCCAGACCCGGGACTTCGTCTTCGTGGAGGATGTGGTCGACGCCCTCATCGCTGCGGCGGGCCGGCAGGCGGGACCGGAGGCGGAGGTTCTGAACGTCTGTACGGGCCTGGAGACGTCGCTCCTGGAGCTTGCGCGCCGGCTCGGGGACGTTTCGGGGCGAAGGGTCGGGATCTCCCACGCGGAGGGCCGGGCCGGGGACATCCGACGTTCGGCCGGAAGCCCGGACCGACTGGCCCAGACGCTCGGCGCGCAGCCGGCCACGGACCTAGTGACAGGGCTCAAGAGACTCGTGGAGCAAGGTGCCGCATGATGGGAATCTGTTCGCCTCCGCAGGGTGAGATGGGACGGAGCCGACATGCCGAAGAAGGCTGACCCCACAGACGGGAACGTGCAGGCCCTGCGGCGCGGGACGGGCGCGAGGGCTCTCTACATCGGGGCGCTGGTCGCCGGGCTGCTGCTGGTCCTGGCAGCGGCGCTGCCGGGCCACATGACAACGGACTCCGTGATCCAACTGGCCGAGGGCCGCACCGGCGTCCAGAGATCCTTTAATCCTGCCTTCATGTCCTGGCTGTTGGGCAAGTTTGACAGCGTGCTGTCGGGAACCTCCCTCTTCGTGACCTTCAACGTCGCCCTCTTCTTCGGCAGCCTCGCCATCCTGCCTTGGCTGGCCCGGCGCACCCACTGGCTGGCGGCGCCTACCCTGCTGGCCGTGATCGCAACGCCCCAGGTGCTGATCTACCAGGGCATCGTCTGGAAGGACGTCTTCTTCGCCAACGCCGCCATTGCAGGCACGGTCCTTTTGGCCCTCTCCATGGGTGAGGGAACGGACAGGGCCGGCCGGCGTGTCGCCTGGGTCGGGGGCCTGGCCCTCCTCGTGGTGGCCGCACTGGTGCGGCAAAACGGCATCCTGGCCCTTGGTGCTGCCGGCCTCGCCGTGGGGCTGGCCGCCGGTTCCCGACAGGGCTGGAAGGCTGGGCTATCGGCGACAGGAACCCTATTGGGCGCAGGCCTGGTCAGCTTTATCGCTTTGACCCTGGCCATGGAGAGGCTCATGCCCCCGGCCTCACCCGAGGCCGCAGGCGCAGGACTTCGCATTATCCAGCACTTCGACCTGGTAGGAGTGGCAGCGCGCGATCCTAAGGCGTCGTTCGAGCCCCTGCAGAGCGAAGACCCGCAGGCGACAGCCACACTGCGGGCCCTCGCGTCACAAGGTTACAACCCAGAGCGGGTGGATGCGGTCAGCAATGCGCCGGGACTGGGCGAGGCCCTCTGGCAAATGCGTGAGGGGGTGGTGGCGAAGACGTGGGCGAACCTGCCGGTGGCAGACTTCGAAGCCTACGCGGCGCATAGGCTGGCGGTCTTCCGGCAGGTCTTCCTGACCCCGAACATCCTGGCCTGCCTTCCCGTATCAACCGGCGTCCAGGGACCTGAGCTGGTGCTTGCGGAGCTTTCGCTGCCCGCACGGGAAGGTCGCCAGGACCGTGAACTCTACAATTACGCCAGCATGTTCTTCGGCACGCCGGTCCTGTCGCACCTGTCATTCGCCGTTCTCTCGCTGGCGATCATGATCGTCCTGGTCTTGAGGGGGCGGCCCTCAGACTGGGTGATGGCCGGACTCCAGGCCGGCGCCCTGGCTTTCGCCGGAAGCTTTCTTCTGATCGCTCTAGCCTGCGATTACAGGTATATGTACTTCCTCGATCTCGCCGCCCTGTTCGGCCTGGTCCATCTCGCCCTTGACCCGCCTTGGATGGCGATACTTTCACGGTTTCGGAAATGAAAATGCGCAATTCCTTCCTCCCCCTGTCCGCCGTGCTGGCGGGCGTCCTCGCCCTGTCCGCCTGTGACCAGCCCAAGAAGGCGACGCCGGTCGCACCCGCGGACCCTGTAGGGA
>NZ_JBAXIM010000247.1:0-2143 GCF_037138395.1 Phenylobacterium sp. | reverse complement strand
CGCGACACTCTGTAGAGAAGGACCCAGGCCCCGATGAGAGCCGCGCCATCCGGCTGGAAGGTCACACGGAACCTCGGGTCGCCTGGCTTCACTGAGCTTGGCGCGGGGAAGACCCAGGTTTCGGCTTGCAGCCCCGTGTCCCGTGTACAGGACAGGCCCTCAAGGACCTGTCGGACGGGTTCGGCACCAGCAGCGCCGGTGGCAAGGCGGCTCGGGGCGGCCGACAACCTCATGAGATGGAACAGGACATAGACAAGACCTAGGGCGACCAGTCCCAGGCCGAAGCCGGACTGTTTAGCGGAGACGACCATCAAAAGAATCAGGAAACCCGCGGAAATCCACTCGTGCGCCCTGCGATGCGGCCAGAGGAAATAGAGCAGGGGGGGACGCTCTGGAGATCTGAGGTCTTGCGGTCGGACGCTCGCCTTCATGACCAACTCCACCTGAGGCTCAGGGGCCCACGCCCACGCTAAACATAGCCATGGGCCTTAAGGTTATTGAGAAGGAGATCAAGCAAAGGATGAGGCCCTGAAATCCGGACGCCTTCGTCTGTGAACTCGAGCTTCACCCCAGAATTGGACCAGATCAACCACCGTGGCAAAGGCGGAAGCCAGACTTCCGGCTCAACATCCGCCTCGCGCCTGTAGCCGAGGCGGCCAAGGCACAAACGCGCGTCGTCCAGGTTGAGACGCCGAGCCACGAAGTGGGCGGGAGATGTAATAAAGGCAACTGTATGGATACCGAGGTAGGCCGGACCGATCATGACAATCGGCGCCTCGAATCCAGACCTGAGAACCAGAATCGTCAGGACCGACATAAGGATAGCGGCAAAAAGGACTTGGTCATGACCGGAGTAGGGCCAGAGGAGGGACCTGAGCGTACCGCCTTTGCGGACTAAAAGCACACCGTCCGTTCGGCCATAGCGCAGTTTCTCTGTCACCCTGCTCCTGCCGCCCCCAAACTGCGGGAAATCTGGCGAAGAACGGCCCACGGCCCTTCCACCGCGCCGTTCGCTGGATCGAGGGTGACGTCGAAGCGGGGATCTGACGGCGTTACCCAAGGCAACGTCGGCACCCGCCAGGACTCAGGCTCCAGGGCGGCAACCTGCGTGTAACCCTTTTGAGAAAGGGCGCGCCTGACGGCCTCGATCGGCACGCCCGCCATGGCCAGACGCGCAGGATACATGCTCAGCGCACCCCAGTAGAATAACGACACGGACACGAGGCCCAGGAGCCAGAACCACAAGCGGAAATCACGTTCCCAAGCGTGGAGCGCAAGCAAGATGAGGAAGGCGATTACAGTCACGACGGCTCTTGGTCCTCGGCCGGGCCAGAGAAGCGCCCGCGCCAGGCCGCCCTTGAAGGTCAGAGCCATCCCCGGGTTCGAATTCGCGTGAAGCTCGACCAAGACCCGCCTCCCAGGACTTCCGGTCAAAGCGTGCTCCCATTCCGACGACGAGGCAACCCGGCGCCCTGTCCGGTTTGGCGCACCCGCCCACCTCCGCTACAACCCATCACATGACGGTCCGCGCGGTGCAGAGGCAGGTGGTGACGGAGCGGCTGGCGGGGCATCTGCTGGCCACGGGGCTGGCGCGCACCAGCGTCCGGCAGATGGCGGCGGCGGCGCAGGTCTCCGACCGGATGCTGCTCTATTACTTCAAGGACAAGGCCGAGGCCCTGGGCGAGGCCATGGGGCATGTGGTGGCCCTGTTGGGCGGGCGGCTGGAGGCGGCCCTGCCGGCGGGGGATCGGATGCCTCCGGAGCGCCTGTTGGCCGAGGCGGCGCGGGTCGCCACCGAGCCTGAGGTGCGCCCCTTCATGGCCCTGTGGATGGAGGTCATCGCCGCCGCCGCCCGGGGCGAGGCGCCCTATGCGGCCATCGCGGGGCAGGTTACCGCCGGTTTCCTGTCCTGGATCGAGACCCGGCTGGACATCGAGGATCCGGAGCGGCGGGCGGCCACCGCCGGGCTGATCCTGGCCACGGTGGACGGCCTGGCCCTGCTGGAGATCGGCGCCGGGGCGCCTGCTGCCCTGGCGGCGGCGGAGCGGGCGCGGGACGTGCGGTTCACGCCGTAAGGCAGACCCAACCGCCGTTGACCCCCTCACCCGGCTTCGCCGGGAGCTCCCCCTGATGGGGAGCAATT
>NZ_JBAXIM010000246.1:0-2163 GCF_037138395.1 Phenylobacterium sp. | reverse complement strand
GCGGACTCGGCCTGAAGGCAGAGCTGGACCCCGCCGATCCGCTTGGTGAAGTCGTCATGACTGAAGGTGACGTGGAGGCCCGCAGCCTTGCTGGCGGCTGACAGGGGCGCAAGCCCCCGGGGCCGGTCAGCAGAGATGTCGGCGGCAGCGCGGGCGGCGGCGGCCATGCGCGCCTCCAGGGGGGCAAGGCCCGCGACAATGCGCCCTCGGAACCCCAGCTCGAACCGAAGGGGCCGCCCCTCGGCCCGGCCGGCAACCAGCCAGTGCAGGAAGGGATCCATGCCTGACGCGGCGACGTCCGGGTTCACCTCAAGATAGTCGGCGGCCTTGAAACCAGGCCTCGGGTCGCGGCCCTCCCAATGGCCGGCCAGCAGATAGTGCTCCAGGGGGTCCTGGCCGGCGGCGGCGATGTCGGGATAGGCCGAAAGATAGAAGGCGGCGTCAAAGTCGGCGGCGATAAGGGCGCGGGCGGCCTCGCGGGTCAGGCCAGGTGGAAGGTCGGGGTCAGCCTCCCCTTGAGGACCAGGATCCGCGAGAACATCAGGTTCGACGTGAACATCAGGATCCACGTGAACACTCGCCACGGGCTCGGGGATTTCCACTTCAGACGGGGTGGAGACCGGCGCGCTGGCAATGGGCTTCCGGGAGGCGCCAATCCGTTCGAGGAAGCGCTCGCGGTGCCGGGAGGGCGAGGGTTCGCACCCCTCGCTCCAGCCCCGCAGGAGGTAGTGCGCGAAGGGGTCGTCGCCGCCGGCTTCCGGATGCCGCTCGAGATAGGCCAGAACGGAGAACCAGGGGGCAGGATCGCGCCCTTCCCGCCAGCCGGTCTCGACATAGTGCCGGAACGGATCCGCGCCGACCCGGGCGATGTCATCGTAGACCGTGCGGTAGAAGACCGGGTCAAAGGCCGTCGCAAGGGCGCGGCGCTTGCGTTCCGGGGCGTCGCCCTGGCCCATGCGAAAATTCCTGTTCGGTGACGGGCCTGTGTGCAACAGAAGGCGGCCACGATCAACTGATCCGCCATGACCGACAAGCTCAGCGACACCCCTCCGCAGCCGACGCGTACAGCCTATCTCGTGCTGGGCATGCACCGCTCGGGCACGAGCGCCCTGGCCAACCTCTTGGCCCTGGCGGGCGCAGACCTGCCGCGCGACGTCATGCCCGCCGACGAGCATAATGCCCGGGGCTATTTCGAGCCCTGGCGCATCGCCGTCTTCAACGACCGGCGCCTGGCGGCGGCGGGCAGCGCCTGGGACGATCCCTTCGCAGCCCTGGCCCCGCCCCCGGCGGACGAGGACACCTGGCGCGAGGAGGCGCGGGGGCTCTTCCGGGCCCAGTTCGGGCGCCGGCGGCGGCCGCTTCTGAAGGACCCCCGGGTCTCGGTTCTGGCAGGGCTCTGGCGAAGCGTCCTGGAGGCCGAGGGCCTGGCGCTTAGAGTTCTGATCCCCATCCGGCACCCCCTGGCCGTGGCCGGCTCGCTGGCCAAGCGCGATGGCTTTTCGGCGCGCAAGTCGGTGATGGTCTGGTGCGCCTACATGCTGGCCGCCGAGGCGGCGAGCCGGGACCTGCCCCGGGCCTTCGTGGACTACGACGCCCTGCTGGAGGACTGGCGGCCCCAGGTCGCCGCCGCCGAGGCCTTGCTGGGCGAGCCCCTGCCCGCCCTGACCGCCGCCGCAGGACGGAAGATCGACGCCTTCCTGTCGACGGAGTTGAGACGCAACGCCCCCGGCGGCGATCTATCGGCCCTGGGCCCGGCCGGCGACATGGCCGCGGGCGTCCTCGACTGGCTGACCGCCGCCGGCCGAGGCGAGTCGCCTGACCGGACGCCCCTGGACCGGGCCGCCGCCTGGCTTGCGGAACAGAAGGCCCTCTACGGCGACCTCGTCTCGCCGGTCTCGGCCGACAGGGCCCTGGCCCGCACCGCCCTGGCCGATGCCGAGGGCCGGGCAGCCTTCCTTGAGAAGACCGTCGAGGAGACCCGGCAGGAGGGCGAACTCCGCGCTGCCTTCCTGGAAAAGACCGTGGAGGAGACGCGGCAGGAGGGCGAACTCCGTGCCGCCTTCCTGGAAAAGACCGTGGAGGAGACGCGGCAGGAGGGCGAACTCCGCGCCGCCTTCCTGGAAAAGACCGTGGAGGAGACGCGGCAGGAGGGCGAACTCCGCG
>NZ_JBAXIM010000245.1:0-2215 GCF_037138395.1 Phenylobacterium sp. | reverse complement strand
TGGGCCTCGGCCGAGGCCCAACCCCCCAGTTCGAGGCTGTAGTCCTTGTCGAATGCCGCCACGGCGCTCCAGGAGGGCCTTCCAAGCCGGGAGGTGACCGGGCCATTATGTTTGATGACGCCCTCCAGGGTCTCCCAGGTGAGGTTCAACCCGATCCAGAGCGGATAGCGGCGCTCGAGTTCAGTCACCACCCGGAAGGTCTGGACGTTATGGTCGAACCCCCCATAGGGCTGCATGGCGCTGTCCAGCTCGTCCTCGCCCGCATGTCCGAACGGCGGATGTCCCAGGTCATGCGCCAGGGCGATGGTCTCGGCGAGGTCCGCCTCCAGGCCCAGGGCCGTGGCGAGGGATCTGGCGATCTGGGCCACCTCGAGGGAGTGGGTCAGGCGGGTGCGGTAGTGATCGCCCTCATGGGCGACGAAGACCTGGGTCTTCTCCTTCAGCCGCCTGAAGGCCGAGGTGTGGATAATCCGGTCCCGGTCGCGGGCGAAGGGAGTCCGGGTGCGGCTCTCCGGCTCCGCATGGCGGCGCCCGCGGGAGGCGGCGACGCTTTGCGCGAAGGGGGCACGGACGACATTCATGCTTCGGATGGCTCCATGACGGCTGCCCCTTCCAAGGCGGCGCAACCAGGCTCATATAGAGCATCATGTCTACAGATGCAGTCCTCAACGCCCCGGACCTGTCCCTGACCGCCGCCGCCGCGCAGCGGATCGCCGACCTGTCCTCCCTCGAAGGCCGGCCCCTCATGCTTCGGATCGGGGTCGATGCCGGAGGATGTTCCGGCTTCCAGTACCAGTTCGACCTGGTGGAGGTCGCCGACCCGGATGACCGGAGGATCGAGCGCGACGGCGCCGCTGCCCTGGTGGACGAGATCAGCCTGGTCCTCCTCAAGGGCTCCGAGATCGACTTCGTGGACGAACTGTCCGGCGCCGAGTTCCGGATCCGGAACCCGAACGCCCGGTCCAGTTGCGGCTGTGGCGTCAGCTTCTCGATCTGACTCCGTGCGCATCGCCACCTGGAACGTCAATTCGGTCAACGCCCGACTGGAGACAGTCCTGCGATGGTTCGAGGCCGAGCGGCCCGACGTCGCCTGCCTGCAGGAAATCAAGTGCGTTGACGAGAAGTTCCCGGCAGAGGCCTTCGAGCGCCTGGGATACACCTGCGCCGTCCACGGGCAGAAGACCTACAACGGGGTCGCCCTCCTCAGCCGGACCCCGCTGGAGGATGTGACCCGGGGCCTTCCCGGCGACCCGTCCGACGACCAGGCTCGCTATATCGAGGCAGTGGTCTCGGGCCCGCAGCCGGTCCGCGTGGCCTCGATCTACCTGCCCAACGGCAATCCGGTCGCCTCGGAGAAGTTCCCCTACAAGCTGGCCTGGATGGCGCGCCTGCACCGCCATGCTGCCAGTCTACTCCTGCACGAGGAGCCCCTCGCCCTGATGGGCGACTACAACGTCATTCCGGGCCCCCTGGACGCCGCCAATCCGGGGGACTGGAGCGATGACGCCCTCTTCCAGCCCGAAAGCCGGGAAGCCTTGCGGTCCCTCCTGTGGAGCGGACTCACGGACGCCTGGGCAGAGGTGGGGGACGGTCCTGGCGGCTATACCTTCTGGGACTACCAGGCCGGCGCCTGGCCGAAGAACAATGGGATCCGCATCGACCACGCCCTCCTCTCGCCCCAGGCGGCGGACCGGCTCGTTGCCTGCAGGATAGATCGTTCGCCCCGGGGCTGGGAAAAGCCCTCAGATCACACGCCCCTGGTGATTGATCTGAATTTCGCCTGAGAATGCGCTGAAGTCGTCGGACTTATTCGATATAGAAAGCATTCGCTATTTTTAATTTCCCGCGAATTTCTGTTTCTATATTCAGTTCATCCACACCCTTCACGACGATCATAGCGTCGGTTTATTTAGCGTGTTTCATTTTAGAACTTGGAGTTAATGAATGTTATTTAGCTTTCGTTAACCGGATAGTCTGTTTCCCCCACCCCATTCCCGAAATGACGTCGCGGATTTGTATGGTTAATACGGTTTTTACTTAGTCTCGTTAACTTCTATTAACTCCCGAAGGGTCATAGGCAGACTGTTCATCCGTGTCATTCCGACCCGAGGAAGCCGTCATGTCTCGCAAGATTTCGAAGCGCAGCAGCTCCATCGCCCTGGCAGCCATGGCAGGGGTCTCCCTCCTCGCCGTGCAGGCGCATGCGGCGTCGAGC
>NZ_JBAXIM010000244.1:0-2259 GCF_037138395.1 Phenylobacterium sp. | reverse complement strand
CGGCATGTAAGGACGACCCGGACGCGCAGGGCGGTTCAGCCAACTGTGAGCCGGCGGCCGCCGACGGCGCCAGCTAAGCTTCCCCGGATAGAATTGTGGCCAGCATCCTGGCCCGGTTCTGACCTGCGAGCAGGGGTTCAGCGGAACACGTCTACCGGAGAGAGCCTCCGGCAGGATGGCTGGCCCGCGGGGAGACGATGGCGGCCGTTGTCGGTGCCAACTTCAGGCAGTATGTTCTACTTTTGTTCTTTTCAAAGCGCCGTCTTTGTGGAACAATTCCATCGGGGCTAAGGATGGAGAGACGGCATGACGCAGGCGCAGAGACGCGCGAACGGCCCCCCCGATGAGTCCATGGAGGCCTTCATGGCCCGAAGGATGCGTGAGGTCACAGGGTTTAGGGGCGGATTTCGGGAAATCGCCCCGGTGCTCGCGCGCACCTTAATGCCGGGCCCGACCGGTCAAGTTGTCGGGGCGGTACTGGAGGCCAGGCGACGGTCGGAAGCGGCGCAGGTTCGGCAGCGGGTCCGGGAAATTGTTCCCGCGCGGCGACCGGCGGCAGCGCCGGTCCGCTCCGTCGCGAAGGTCGCGTCGGCACCGGCGGGCCCGGTGCCAACTGCGCCAAGCCGGGTCGAGACCTGGCTTGACGAGAGCCCGGAGGCCAAGTCGATCGCCGGAGGGCTTGCAAGATGGGGCGCTGTTGGCCCTGGGTTTGCAAGGGGCGCCTGGAGGCTTGTGGAGGATACGGCCGACAGCGCAGCCTTTGGTGCCCGACTGCTTAACGGCTTCGATCCCGACCAACGGGACGCCGCCTGGGAGGATGTCAGCCGGGTCGCAGGCGCTGGCGTCGGTTTCGCCAGGGACGCTGTCTCCGATCCCTCCACTGCGGTCGCCCGGGTGAAGGGGGGACTAGAGGGCTGGGCCGAAGACCTTTCGGTGAAGACCGTTCCCGAGGCGACTCCGGTCGCAGACACCTTCAGGGGCGAGGTTGACCGGCAATTCGGCATCGGCCTCAACCAAGGAGGACTGCTCTTCGACGCCGCCTCCTTCCTCGAGGGCGGAGCCGCAATCAAGGGCCTTTCCCGGATGGGCAAGGTGGCGCGTGGGCTCAAGACCGTGGACCACTATGTCGCCAAGGGCGTATCGCCATCGATCGCCGCTTACTTCGTCGAGCCCTATATCGGAATGGGACATCACTACCTGCCCCGCCGCACACGCCTGCCGGACATTCTCGGCGGAGGGCCGATTCCCCCGGTGATCAGCGAGAGTCCTTTCTTCCTCCTGAAGCCCAAGGGCATCCAGAGGGGGGACATGTATGAACTGCACTACCGGGTCGATCCTGACTTCAACGGCGGGAGGGTCCCGAGGCGTGTCGGCAACGTCAAGGGCTGGAGCGGAAAAAAGCTGGGCTGGGAAAAGGAAGATTCCCTCGGCCAGATCTGGTACGGCGCTCCCGATCCCCTGAAGGCGACGGCGGCCGGAGCTCTCGGAACAGGCCTGGTCGGCTTCGGCGCCTGGGTCGATGAACATGATGGCGAGGAGAGACGCCGATGAAAATGAGGCCTTGGGCGGAGTTCGCCTCGACGCTCCCGAACGACCGGATCGACAGCGAGGATGAGATGGACATCCTCCAGTATCCGGGGAAGCTCCTCTCGGAGACCCTGGCTGGGATCCTCAAGGGGCTTGGCTACGAGATCATCGAACTGATCTGCCTGCACGAACGGGGATGGGAGTTGCTCATCCGGGGCGGACCGAAGGGACGGTCGCGATTCGGTATCCGCGTGACCCAGATCGATAAGTACCTGATCGGCCTGTTCCAGACGAGCTGGTTCCGGACGACCTTCGCACCTCAGCATCCCGATCTTGTCGCGGTGTTGACCCAGCTCGCCGAGGCCATGGCCTCGGCGAGCTGGGTCAACACCGCGACAAGATCGGGATGCTGAGGTGCGAAGGTCGTCCGGAACCAGCTCGTCTGGAACAGGCCGATCAGGTACTTATCGATCTGGGTCACGCGGATACCGAATCGCGACCGTCCCTTCGGTCCGCCCCGGATGAGCAACTCCCATCCCCGTTCGTGCAGGCAGATCAGTTCGATGATCTCGTAGCCAAGCCCCTTGAGGATCCCAGCCAGGGTCTCCGAGAGGAGCTTCCCCGGATACTGGAGGATGTCCATCTCATCCTCGCTGTCGATCCGGTCGTTCGGGAGCGTCGAGGCGAACTCCGCCCAAGGCCTCATTTTCATCGGCGTCTCTCCTCGCCATC
>NZ_JBAXIM010000243.1:0-2265 GCF_037138395.1 Phenylobacterium sp. | reverse complement strand
AGGGGACGCTCGTCCCACTTCGGATGCGGGACACCGATGGCGGCGGCCATGGCGACGGCAGGATGCGAGGAGACTGCGTCCTCAAGGTCCAGTGTAGAGATCCACTCGCCGCCGGACTTGATCACGTCCTTGGCCCGGTCGGTCAGGCGCAGGTATCCCTCGGGATCGATGGCGGCGATGTCGCCGGTGTCGAACCAGCCGTCGGCGCCGAAGGCGTCCGCACCGTCGTTGCGGAAATAGGCCGAGGCCACCCAGGGGCCCCGCACCTGAAGGGCACCCGACTGTCGCCCGTCGTGGGCCAGCATCGCCCCGTCCTCGCCGACGATCCGGAGTTCCACGCCCCAGTTGGCCCGACCCTGGCGCTGCTTGCGGACCAGGGCCGCCTCGGCGGTCTCGCCGGCATGGACGGCCAGGGGGGTATTGATGACGCCGAGGGGGCTGGTCTCGGTCATGCCCCAGATCTGCCGGACATCCGCCCCCAGCCGGTCCTGGACCCGGGAGATCAGGGAGGCCGTCGGTGCCGAGCCACCCACCGCCACGGTCCGGACCGAGGTGAGGGCCTGGCCTGTCCCCTCGAGATGGTCGAGCACGCCCACCCAGATGGTCGGCACGCCCAGGAGGAAGGTCGCCTGCTCGGCCACCGCAAGATCGCAGACGGAGGGCCCGTCGAGATGCCGTCCCGGCAGGATGAGCTTGGCCCCCACCAGGGGCGCCGCATAGGGCGTACACCAGGCGTTGGCGTGGTACATCTGGGCGCAGGGCAGGATGGCGTCCGCGGCGCCAAGACCGAAGCAGTCCGGCTGGATCACCGCCATGGCGTGCAGCACGGTCGAGCGGTGTGAATAGAGCACGCCCTTCGGATTGCCCGTGGTCCCCGAGGTGTAGCAAAGGGCCGAGGCCTGCCGTTCGTCGAGTTCTGGCCAGTCGAACGCCGGGTCGGCACCTGCGAGGATGTCTTCGTAGACCAGGGTGCCGGCCGGCGCGCCCTTCGGCAGGTTCGCACGGTCCGTGAGGGCGACGAAGGTCTTCACCGTCTCGAGCTTGGTGCCGATCTCGGCAACCAGGTCGGCGAAGGTGATGTCCCAGAACAACAGACTGTCGCCGGCATGGTTGGCGACCCAGGCCACCTGGTCCGGATGCAGCCGGGGATTGATGGTGTGCAGGACGGCGCCCAGGCCGCTGACGGCGTAGTAGAGCTCGAAATGGCGGTGGGTGGACCAGGCCAGGGTGGCGACACGGTCGCCAGGGCCGACGCCCAGCGCTCTCAGTGCGTTGGCCATACGCTTCACCCGTACAAGGGCATCGGCATAGCCATACCGGTGGATCGGCCCCTCGACGGTGCGGGTGACGATCTCGCGGCCAGGGTGCCAGGCCGCCGCGTATTCCAGGATGGAGGGCAGGGTCAGGGGCCTGTCCATCATCAATCCAAGCATGCGCCCTTCCCTCCCGACGGGATGGCGCGCCGCAGGGTCACTCCGCCCGGCGCGTCACCGTCATCATGTAGTTGACCCCGGAGTCCATCGACAGCCGCCAGACACCTGACAGGGGATCGAAGCTCACCCCGAAAGGCCCCTGCATGTCCAGTGGTTCGGCGGAAAGAAAGCCCCGCAGCTCTTCGGGAGTCAGGAACTTGCGCCAGTCATGGGTACCGGCCGGCAGCCAGCGCAGGACATACTCCGCCCCGATCTTGGCCAGGGCCAGGGCCCGGAGGGTGCGGTTCAGGGTCGCCACGACCATCAGGCCGCCGGGCGCCAGCAGGCGCCCGCAGGTACGCAGGAACTCGCCCGGATCGGCCACGTGCTCGATGACCTCCATATTGAGGATCACGTCGAAGGGTGGCGTTCCCTCAGCCTCTAGGGCCTCAGCGGTCGAGGCGAGGTAGGTGACGGGAACACCGGTCTGTTCGGCATGGGTCCGGGCCGTGCCGATGTTGCGCTCGGAGGCGTCGACCCCCGTCACTTCGAACCCCAGGCGCGACATGGGTTCGGACAGCAGCCCCCCGCCGCAGCCGATGTCGAGCAGCCTCAGGCCTTCGAAGGGCTGGCGACCGGCACCGTCCCGGCCGAAGTGAGCCAGCCCCGTCTCCCGGATGAAGGACAGGCGAACCGGGTTGAAACGGTGCAGGGGGGCAAACTTGCCCTTTGGGTCCCACCATTCGGCGGCGATGCGAGAGAACCTCTCGACTTCGGCGGGATCGATGCTGGAGCGGGGCTCGGCCATGGGGGGCACATACCAGAGGCTCCGGTGGCCTGAACAGGGGAAAGC
>NZ_JBAXIM010000242.1:0-2351 GCF_037138395.1 Phenylobacterium sp. | reverse complement strand
CGGCGAGGACTGGGTCCTGCGCCTCCACCGGCCCGGCTACAATTCGGCGGCCGAACTGGAGGCAGAGCGGGTCTGGACAGCCGCCCTGCGTGCCGCAGGCCTGGCGGTGCCCGAGCCCCTGCCCGCCCGGGACGGCCGCGCCTTTGTCCTGCAGCCGGTCGAGACGACGGGCGAGGTCCGGCTCACCGGGGTGACCCGCTGGATCGACGGCGAGGTGCTGGACGGTCTCCTGAAGGACTCCGCCCGGGCGGCGGAGCGGCCCGGCTGGTTCACCCGCCTTGGCGCCCTGGTCGCCCGCACCCACCTGCAGTCCGAGACCTGGACCCCGCCGCCTGGCTTCGCCCGCGGCCGCCTGGACGCCGACGGCTTGATGGGCCCGGCGCCCCGCTGGGGCCCCTTCTGGGATCACCCAGCCCTGACAGCTGAGGACCGCAGCCTTGTCCTCGCGGCTCGGAAGGTCCTGTACGCCCGCCTTTCCGCCTTGCCCCAGGACCCGGCGGTGTTCGGCATGATCCACGCCGACCTCCATCCCGGGAACCTGCTGGTTCGGGGCGATGATCTCGCCATCATCGACTTCGACGATGCGGCCTTCGGCTGGCGGATGTACGACATCGCCGTGGCCCTCACGCACCAACAGGCCGCGGCGGACTTCGCGGCCGTCAGGGACGCCTTCCTGTCCGGATACCGAAAGGTGCGCAACCTGCCGGAGGCCGAGGCGGCGCAGCTGCCCCTCTTCCTGCTGGTGCGCGGCCTCGTCCAACTGGGCTGGCTGCACGAGCGTCCGGAGATCGACCCTGGCAACTGGCTGCCGAGCCAGATCGCTCAGGTCCGCCGGCGCTGCCAAGCCCTCCTGGCCGAATGACCGCCGGACGGCGTCATTGCTCCCGCAAGGGGGAGCTGTCGGCAAAGCCGGGTGAGGGGGTCAGCGGCGGTTACTTGCTTTCGGCCAGGGCCTTCATGTTGCGCAGGGCACCCTCGAACATGGCCCGGCGACGATCCATGTCGGCCTTGCGGGCGGCGGCGTCCGGCAGGCCGGAGACGTCGTACATCAGGGTGTAGTCCAGGACAGAGGTCTTCGCCGTGACCGGCCGGGCCTCCACGAAGCCGTGGTAGAGGTCGTAGGGGCGGCCCTCCACCGGGGGCTGGGTGTAGCCGTAGGACAGGGCGGTGCGCGCCACCAGGATCTCGGTGACCCGGCCACCGGCGATGGAGCGGACAGAGCCGATACCGCCGTCACCCTGGGTAACCTTGCAGTCGATCTTCATCCAGACGCCGAGGTCGCACCAGCCGCCCACCTTCTTCCAGACCTCGGCCGCCGGTCGGTCCACCGGCTGGCTCATCTGGATGACGGCGTATTCCGGGCTGGCCGCCAGGGCGGCACCCGGAAGGGCCAGGGCGAGGGCGGCGGTGGCAAGGAAGCGCTTCATGGAGGAGCCTTTCAGGTCTTCGGGGCGGCGGCGAGACGGCGGGCGGCCTCGTCGCGCAGGCTGCGCTTGAGGATCTTGCCCGAGGCGATGCGGGGCAGGGGTTCCGGCGAGATGTCGATGTAGCGCGGCACCTCGAACCGGGCGAGGTGATCCTTGAGGAAGTCACGGATCTCGTCGGTGTCGAGGCCCGGATCGCCGTGGACCGTGGCGCCCACCTCTTCGCCCAGCCGCTCGTCCGGCACCGCGTAGACCGCCGCCTCGTGGATGTGCGGATGCTTGAGCAGGGCCGCCTCCACCTGGCCGCAGCCGATGTTCTCGCCGCCCCGGATGATGAGGTCCTTGATACGGTCGACGATGAACAGATAGCCCTCGTCGTCCAGATAGGCGACGTCGCCGGTCCGGAACCAGCCGTCCTCGAAGATCTCGGCGTTCAGCTCGGGGCGGTTCCAGTAGCCCTGGAACAAGCTGGTCCCGCGGATCAGCAGCTCACCCCGCTCGCCAGCGGGCAGGGTGCGGCCCTGTTCGTCGAGGATTTTCAGCTCTAGCACTGCAGAGCAGCGGCCCGAGCTGGCCGGGCGGTTGAGGTATTCCTCGCCGCCGATGCCGGTGCCAATGGCGTTGGTCTCGGTCATGCCCCAGCCGGTATTGGGCATGGCCTGGGCAAAGGACGAGCCGATCTGCGCCACCTGCTCGGGCGCCCGGGGCGCCCCGCCGCCGCCGACGGTCAGCAGGCTGGAGAGATCCCGGGAGGTCCGCCTGGCCTCGCGCACCAGGTCCCCGGTCATGGCTGCCGGGGCGGTAAAGCTGGTGACCTTCTCGCGCTCGATGATCTCGGCCGCCAGTTCCGCGTCCCATTTGTACATGCAGACCATGGCGCGCTGGGCCCGGTAGCATTGCAGGAAGATGGCGTTGGCGCTGGTGACG
>NZ_JBAXIM010000241.1:0-2365 GCF_037138395.1 Phenylobacterium sp. | reverse complement strand
TACTCGGCCGAGGCGTCCGGCGCCCGCTTCCAGACCTTGGGTTTCTCCGCCAGGGCCGCGGCCCGGGCCTTTGACGAGATCGCCCCCGTCTCGACCATGGCGTCGAGCACAAGGCGGGTCCGCTCGGCGTTGCGCTGCGGTTCATCGACCGGGTTGTAGCCGGAGGGCGACTTGGGGATCGAGGCGAGCATGGCCGCCTCACGGACCGTGAGTCGCGAGGCGGGCTTGTTGAAGAAGCGCCAGGACGCGGCCTCCAGGCCCCAGGCGCCCTTCCCGAAATTGATCCGAGAGAGGTAGATGCCGAGGATCTGCGCCTTGCTGTAGGTCTGCTCGAGCTGCACGGCCAGCATGACCTCCCGGGCCTTGCGCTCGAGGGTCTTCTCCTGGGTCAGGTACAAGGCCCGCGCCACCTGCTGGGTGATGGTCGAACCGCCCTGGCCAAGCTGGCCCTCGGCCAGGTCCGCCGCCGCCGCCCGGGCTATGCCCACGGCATCAAAGCCCGGATGGCTATAGAAGCGCCGGTCCTCGATGGCGACGAAGGCCGCCGGGACGTGGCCGGGCAGGGCGCGTGTGTCCACGGGCGGTCCGAAGCGTCCGCCCCGCACGCCGATCCGCGATCCGTTCCGGTCGACGAAGATCACCTGGGGCGCCCGTTCGATGGGCGGCAGGGGCTGGACCGTCCCTGCGGGCAGGCCCGGAAGGCCGGGGAGGGCAACCGCCGCGGCGGCGATGGCTCCGAGCATGGGGTCTCAGGTTCCTGTTGGACGGGGCAATCCCCGACCCCTGAACCTCGCCCGCAACGGTGGCGAGACCAAGGCGGGGGTCAGGCGCTCTCGACCTGGTGGCAGCCGGCCAGCTCCTCGGCCTCCGGCGGCTCGAAAACGCCCTCGGAGAAGTCGAACATCTCGGGGGTCAGCACGAAGGAAAAGCCCTCGCCCTGGACCTGGTTGCGGGACAGCACCCGGCCGCGCCGCACCTCTTTGGGGGCGGTCAGGTAGTGGAACTGCGCCGGCAGTTCGCAGGCGTGGGCGATCTCTGCGACCCGGGCGCGGTCGGCCCGGCGCAGGAGGCCCAGGTCCAGGACCACCGGGGTCCCCGAGGCCATGACCGCCGCCGCCGTGGACCAGATCTGCGCCTCGCAGCGCTCGACGCGCTCCATCAGCCAGTTGAAGTCCGGCTGCTGCGGCATGTCCTGGGCAAAGAGCCTGGCCATCCAGTCGTCGATGGAGAAGGCCACGGCCCGCTCACGGCGGGCGAGGTCAGCCCCATAGGTCGACTTGCCCGCACCCGAGGGCCCGAAGATGACGTGCAGGGTGGGCGCCGCGGCGGTGTTCAACGGACGGTCAGCCCGCCATCGATCACCATCTCCGCGCCGGTGACATAGCGGCTCTCGTCCGAGGCCAGCCAGAGGATGCCGTTGGCGATGTCGAGGGGGAAGCCCTTCACGCCCAGGGGCACAGCCGTTTCGGTGAGCGCGTCCAGGGCGAGGTCACGCGGGGGCCGGGCGTTGTCGCCGGGGGCACCGGTGCCGATGATGCTGTCCCAGATCGGGGTCTCGATGATGCCGGGGTGCATGGAGTTGACCCGGATCCCGTCCTTGGCGTTGGCGCACTCCATGGCCACTGACTTGGTCATCAGCCGCACGGCGCCCTTGGTGGCGCAGTAGCCGCTCATGTTGGGCGAGCCCTTCAGCCCGGCGATCGAGGAGATATTGATGATCGAGCCGGCCTGGTGCTCGCGCATCAGGGGCAGGGAATGCTTCATACCCAGGAAGACGCCGTCCACATTGATGGCCATCTGGCGCTTGAAGTCGGCCAGGGAGAATTCGGTCACCGGGCCGGACAGGCCGATGCCGGCATTGTTGACCAGGATATCGAGGCGGCCATGCAGGGCCTTCACCTTGCCGACGGTCTCGATCCAGGCGTCCTCGCTGGTGACGTCGTGGTGCAGGTAGTCCGCCTTGGTGCCCGCAGCGCGCAGGGCCTGGATGACCTCGGCGCCCTTGTCGTCCTGGATGTCGGTGATGACGATGATGGCACCTTCCTCGGCCAGCCGCTCGGCGCAGCCCCTGCCAATGCCGCTGGCCCCACCGGTGATGAGCGCCACCTTGCCCTGAACCCGTCCCGCCATGATCGTCTCCTTTACGCTTGACCCCTTGGGGGTTTTTCAATGCCTAGCGCAGGGCGGCGGGATTGCCCAGAGCCCGGGCCAATCCGAAGTCCTGAAGGAAGACGCCCATGCCCATCGCGATCCGCCCCTGCGGCCCGCAGGACGCCGAGGCCCTGGCCCTGGTCAGCCGGGCGACCTTCCTGGAATCCTACGCCGATGTCCTGCCGGCGGCGGACATCCTGGTCCACTGCGAGGT
>NZ_JBAXIM010000240.1:0-2422 GCF_037138395.1 Phenylobacterium sp. | reverse complement strand
GGAGGCACTGGAGTTTGCTCCGGCCTAGTCGGCCGCTGCCGCCCGGGCGGCGAGCTCCAGGCTGCGCAGGACGCTGAGCCTGAGCCCTTCGGTGTCGACGCCCTCGGTGCTCTTCTTGCCCTCCATGTAGCGGGCATAGACGCCGTGGACGATGCAGGCGCTCTTCCAGCGGTTGAAGGCGACGTAGTAGTTCAGCCCCGACAGGTCGGCGCCGGTGGCGGCGGCGTAGCGTTCGGCCAACTCTGTCCGCGTGGGAAAGCCCGGCTGGGCGTGGGGCGAGGTCTCGGTCGGGGGCTCAGGATCGGAGGGGGCCGGCCAGGGATTGAGGGCATAGGCCAGGTCCGCCAGGGGGTCGCCCAGGGTGGCGATCTCCCAGTCGATCACCGCCAGCAGCCCGCCGCCCCGCCCGACCAGGATG
Source organism: Phenylobacterium sp. (assembly GCF_037138395.1). GTDB lineage: Bacteria > Pseudomonadota > Alphaproteobacteria > Caulobacterales > Caulobacteraceae > Phenylobacterium. The sequence goes on along the minus strand of NZ_JBAXIM010000240.1, from coordinate 2,004 downwards.
TTGTGGATGCCGAAGTCCCCATGGACGACCCGGGCCGGGACCTGGCCGGGCAGGCGGGCGCGCAGGAAGGCTTCCACATCGTGGGCGCGGGGGTCGTCAAAGCCTGCCGGCCCCACAGACGCGGACCAGGACCGGCCCCAGGCGTTGATCTGGCGCTCCACATAGCCCTCGGGCTTGCCCAGGTCGCCCAGGCCCACGGCGGCGGGGTCCAGGGCGTGGAGCTGGGCGAGGGCGTCGATGAAGGCGAAGGCCAGGTCCCGGCGCTTGGCCTCCGGTGCCCAGTCCTTGACGTCCTCCACCGTGTAGAGGGGATGCCCGTCCAGGAAGTCCATGACGTAGAAATGCGCCCCGGTGACCGACGGGTCCTCACAGAAGGCGAGGGGGCGGGGCGTCGGGACGGGGGTATCCTTCAGGGCCGACAGGACCCGGAACTCCCGGCCCATGTCGTGGGCCTTGGGCAGGAGCTCGCCGAGGGGCGGACGACGAATCACCGCCTGCCGGCCGTGGGTATCGGTCAGCCGCCAGGTCAGGTTGGAGTGCCCGCCGGGCAGGCGCACCCAGTCGAAGGGGCCGGACAGCTCCGGACAGTTCGCCGCCAGCCAGGCCTCGACGACGGGGCGGTCATATCCGGGAATGGCGTCTGTCGCAGGGGCGGCTTCGGTCATGGTCTTAGGCCTCGTTGGAGGAAACCTCGCCAGTGGCGGCGAGACGGTAGGTCGCAGCGGAGCGGGGCTTGTTCACATAGGGCGGTTGGCGGACGGCGTAGAGGCGCTCCTTGGCAATGCGGGTAATGCAGACCCGGTCGCCCTGGTTGCCTCCCAAGACATGATAGCATCGGGAATCCTCGCCGATGTACAGGCCTACGTGACCGCCACCCTGGCGCATGAAGACCAGGACGTCGCCCAGTTCGGGCTGGCCGCCCTCGACACCGAACCGCGCCCAGCTGAGGGCCCAGAGCGGTGCCGGCGGCACCTCCCGTCCGGAAATCCGTGCGACATGGGCCATGAAGAGGCCGCACCAGGGGATGGCATCCGCCCGATAGTCGCTGGCGAGGCCGGTCTGGGCGGCCCACTGGAGGATCTGCGGGGTGTTTGCGGCACCAGCGGTCTCGCGGACCCCGAACTCGGCCAGGGCGGCGGAGATCATCCGCGGCAGGGGCTCCATGCGGCTCAGCCAGGCGTAGGTCTTGGGGAGGGTCATTTGGGGGGCTCTCGGGTGTGGAAGACCACCGGGAGTGTCGGCGCGATCGGCCGGATTGCAAATTTTAGACGTGATCCAGAATGCGCATAAGGAATATTATCAGAAATATGTGGAGCCTAGGGGCTTATGGGCCGGTCGTTCCTGCAGACATCTGTCCAGGTGGCACTCCTAGTTGGCGGCGCCACGCCAACGTGTCGGTATAAGTGATTGGTGCTGGTAGGCTTTTCGCCAGAATGCCAACTCCAAATACGTCCAGATCCAGCCCGAGATCAGGATGATGACCAGCACTCCAATGATCGTAAGGTCCCTCAGGCTGAGCTGCCCCTCCAGGGCCCACCTCTTCCCAAATTGCGTGGGCTGAAGGCTGATCACTAAGCTGACCGCGTTGAACACAACATAGACCAGCCATATTCCGCTCCGGCCAAAGCGCAGGCCCGCCGGAAGGCTGGCCGCACCAAAACTCAACGCGACCAGAGAGGTAAACCCGCACAAAATCCACCAGTGAGATGTCAAGGCGTCCGGGCGAAGAAAGGCCGGCAGGGCAAAGATCAAGCCCCACGTTGGCAGCAGAAACGCGGGTACGACGAGGTGCAAGGCAAACGTCCTACCAAGGGCCGAAACGGGCAAGCCGGCTCGCACTCGTTGTGGCTCCCAGAGCGCAAGCACCACCAGAACAGAACAAAATAGCGCTGCGAGCCCCAAGGCGAGCATCGGCCTATCGAAGACTAGAAATGGCCCAGACTTCGGGGTGAGCACGACAAACGCGAGGAGGCAAAAAGCAACGCCTGCAAATGGTGCGATGCG
>NZ_JBAXIM010000239.1:0-2424 GCF_037138395.1 Phenylobacterium sp. | reverse complement strand
CCTCGCTCTGGATATCCAGGCCCTTGTACGAGACCCCGATCGACACCGGGTCGTAGGCGGGCTGTGCGGAGGCCGGGGTGCCCGAGACGGCAATGAGGCCAAAGAGGGTCAGGGCGAGAGTCTTCTTGATCATGGTGAAGGTCCTTTTCAGGTCTGAGTTTTTCGCCGACCACCGCCCCTGGGGGCGTCGTCCGGCTCGCAGGACCGTCTTGAGCCTGGGGCGTCGCCGCGAACGTCAGGCCCGCGTCAAACCGGCGTCAAATCGACAAAGACCCTGAGATTTCTCGCAGGAGGACCCTGCGCAGCCCATTCATGGCCGCGTCTGGGAGGGGCGGGTCCAGAGCCCCGCGCAAACCTGCAGATTGTCCCAAGGACCCGGCACCGTCCGCCGGTCTCCAGGCAAGCCGGCGCGCTCAGCCCTTCAGTTGGGCGTAGCCGAGGGCTTCGTTCAGGCGGTCCATGACCTCGATAGCCGCCTCGGGCACCACTGTGCCGGGGGTGAAGATGGCGGCGACGCCGGCCTGCCGCAGGGCGTTGAAGTCCTCAGGGGGAATGACGCCGCCCACCACCACCAGGATGTCCGGGCGGCCCAGGCGGGCGAGTTCGGCCTTGAGTTCGGGCACCAGGGTCAGGTGGCCGGCAGCCAGGGAGCTGGCGCCCACCAGGTGCACGCCGGTCTTCACCGCCAGCTCGGCGGCCTCGGCGGGGGTCTGGAAGAGGTCGCCGATTTCGACGTCGAAGCCCAGGTCGGTGAAGCCCGAAGCAATGACCTTCTGGCCCCGGTCATGGCCGTCCTGGCCCATCTTGGCGACCAGGATGCGCGGCTTGCGGCCGTCGACGGCGTTGAACTCGGCGGTGAGGGCGCGGGCGCGGTCGCTGGCCGGGGTGTCGCCGGCGGCCTTGAGGTAGACCCCCTGGACAGCGTCGGCCCTGGCCTTGTGGCGTCCGAAGACCTTTTCCAGGGCCAGGGAGATCTCGCCCACCGTGGCCTTGGCCCGGGCGGCCTCGACGGACAGCTCGAGGAGGTTGGCGTTCCCCCTTGCGCCCTCGGTCAGGGCGTTGAGGGCGGCCTCCACGGCGGCGGGGTCGCGCTCGGCCTTCAGGCGGGCCAGCTTCTCCAGCTGGCGCTCGCGCACGGCGGTATTGTCGACCTTGAGCACGGGGATGACGTCGGCGGTCTCGGGCCGGTAGCGGTTGACGCCGACCACGCTCTGGCGCCCGGAGTCGATGGCCGCCTGGGTACGGGCCGAGGCCTCCTCGATCCGACGCTTGGGCAGGCCGTCCTCGATGGCCCGGGCCATGCCGCCGAGGGCCTCGACCTCGGCGATGTGCTCAAGGGCGCGGGCCGCCAGCTCGGCGGTGAGGCGCTCGACATAGTAGGACCCGCCCCAGGGGTCGATGACCCGGTTCTGGCCGCTTTCGAGCTGCAGGAAGAGCTGGGTGTTGCGGGCGATGCGGGCCGAGAAGTCGGTGGGCAGGGCCAGGGCCTCGTCCAGCGAGTTGGTGTGCAGGCTCTGGGTCTGGCCCCCGGTGGCGGCCATGGCCTCGATCAGGGTGCGGGGCACGTTGTTGTAGACGTCGGAGGCCGCCAGGCTCCAGCCCGAGGTCTGGGTGTGGGCGCGCAGGGCCAGGGAGCGGGCGTCCTTTGGGGCGAACTTGTCCTTCATCAGCTGGGCCCAGAGCAGGCGGCCGGCCCGCTGCTTGGCGATCTCCATGAAGGCGTTCATGCCCGCGTTCCAGAAGAAGGACAGGCGCGGGGCGAACTGGTCCACCGTCATGCCGGCCGCCACGCCGGCCCGGACATAGTCGATGCCGTCGGCCAGGGTATAGGCCAGCTCCAGGTCCAGCGTCGCTCCGGCCTCCTGGATGTGATAGCCCGAGATCGAGATGGAATTGAACTTCGGCATTTCGCGCGAAGTATATGAAAAAATGTCAGAAATGATCCGCATCGAAGGGGATGGGGGATAGATGTAGGTGTTCCGGACCAGGAACTCCTTGAGGATGTCATTCTGGATGGTGCCCGACAGCTGGGCATGGGCGACGCCCTGCTCCTCGGCGGCGACGATGTAGAGGGCCAGGATCGGCAGGACCGCCCCGTTCATCGTCATGGACACGCTCATCTTGTCCAGCGGGATGCCGTCGAAGAGGGTGCGCATGTCGAGGATGGAGTCGATGGCCACGCCGGCCATGCCGACATCGCCCTGCACCCGGGGATGGTCGGAATCGTAGCCCCGGTGGGTGGCCAGGTCGAAGGCGATGGACAGGCCCATCTGCCCGGCCGCCAGGTTGCGGCGGTAGAAGGCGTTGGAATCCTCGGCCGTGGAGAAGCCCGCATACTGGCGGATGGTCCACGGATTGGTGAGGTACATGGTCGGGTAGGGGCCCCGGACGAAGGGGGCGAGGCCCGGATAGCCCGGATCGGCC
>NZ_JBAXIM010000238.1:0-2441 GCF_037138395.1 Phenylobacterium sp. | reverse complement strand
TTCGACAAGAACGCCGAAGTCTTCGCACCCATGCTGGCCGCAGGGTTCGGCTTCGTGGAGTGCGGCACGGTCACGCCCCTGCCCCAGGCGGGCAATCCCCGGCCGCGGCTGTTCCGCCTGACGGACGACCAAGCCGTCATCAATCGGATGGGGTTCAACAACCAAGGGCTTGAGGCCTTCGCCGGCCGGCTCGACCGCCCGGGACGACCGGGTCCCGTGGGTGCCAATATCGGGGCCAACAAGGACTCCGCCGACCGGATCGGCGACTATGTGACGGGCCTGAAGCGCCTCTGGGGTCTGGCGGACTGGTTCACCCTGAACATCTCTTCCCCCAACACCCCTGGCCTGCGCGCCCTGCAGACCCGGGCCGCCCTCGAGGAGCTGCTCGGCCGCACCGCCGAGGCCCGGGACGCCCTGCCCACCCGCGGCCGCGTCCCCCTCTTCCTGAAGGTCGCCCCGGATCTCGACGACCCGGAGATCGAGGCCATTGTCGAGACCGTTCTGGCCTTCGGCCTGTCCGGAATCATCGTCGCCAACACGACGCTCAGCCGACCGGCCCTGGCCTCACCCGATGCGGGCGAGGCCGGCGGCCTTTCGGGAGCGCCCCTGCGCGACCTGGCCCAGTCGGTCCTTGGCCGGTTCCACCAGTCCGCCACCGGGCGACTTCCCCTGATCGGCGTCGGAGGGATCGCTTCCGGGTTGGACGCCTACGACCGAATCCGGGCTGGCGCCTCTGCGGTCCAGCTCTACTCGGCCCTGGTCTTCGAGGGTCCGGGGCTGGCCGTGCGCCTGTCCCGGGACCTCGCCGCGCGCCTGCGCGCCGATGGCTTTCGCACCCTCGCCGAGGCCGTGGGCGCCCGCTGACCCCCCAGCGCGTTGCCCGCAGGCCGGCTTTCCCCTAATGAGGTGGCCATGGTCGAGGTCCAGGCGCCAGAACCCGCCGCCGCAAGGGCCGGATGGGGTCGAACCGGCCGAAGACTGTTCTGGCCGGGCGGCCTGTCCGCGCGCCTTCTGTTGCTCACCGCCCTCTTCGTGGCCCTTGCTGGCGCCTTCATCCTGCCCCCCGCCCTGGCGGCCTTTGAGCGCAACTGGCTGCTGGACCGGGTCCGGGCCGCCGAACTGGCCTCCCTGGCCACAGAAATCGCGCCAGACCGGGTCGTTTCAGAGAAGCTCTCCTCCCAACTGCTGGCTGGTGCCGGGGTGGAGACGGTGGCCATCCAGTCCCGAGGTCTCCGCCGCCTGGTGCTGCAGGGCCCCCGGCGCGACGAGGCGCCCTATTTCGTGGACCTTAGGCAGCAGGCGGTCAGCTCCTGGCTGATCGCCCCCTTCCTGACCCTCAGCGCCGGAGACGACCGGGCCGTCCGGGTGATCGCCGAGCCCCGCTTCCGGGAAGAGGCCGAGTTCATCGAGGTGGTGGCACCCCACGCCCCCCTGAAGGACGCGCTCAAGGCCTATCTCTGGCAGATGGTCTTCACCACCCTGTTCGTCGCCGGCCTCGCCGGCGCCCTGGTCTTCCTGTCGCTGAACTACTTCCTGGTGCGGCCCATGCAGAGGATCACCCGGGCCATGGAGCGGTTCCGGGCCGACCCTGACGACCCGGCCGCCCACCTCGAGCCCTCCGGGCGGCGGGACGAGATCGGCCGCGCCGAGATCGAGCTTGACCGGATGCAGGCCGACCTGCGCGTGGCCCTGGCCTCCCGGGCCCGCCTGGCTGCCCTGGGCGAGGCCGTGGCCAAGATCAACCACGACCTCCGCAACATGCTGACCAGCGCCCAGATGGCCTCGGAGCGGCTGGCCTCCGTGCGCGACCCCCGGGTCGCCCAGGCCCTGCCCCGCCTTGAGCGGGCGCTCGACCGCGCCGTGCGCCTGGCCAGCGACGTCCTTGCCTATGGTAAGACCCAGGAGGCACCGCCGAGCCCGGTTCCCGTGGTCCTGTCCGACGCCCTGGCTGCCGCCGCAGAGGAAAGCCGGCTCACCGATCGGCCAGAGGGCATCCTCTTCGTCTGCGAAGTCCTGCCCGACGTCCAGGTCCAGGCCGACCCCGACCAGCTGCACCGCATACTGGTCAACCTGATGCGCAATGCCCGTGAGGCCATCGAGGCCGTGACCCCGGCCAGGTCGGGTGTCGTCCGCGCGGGCTGGCGGCGCGAGGGGGAGACCGATCTCATCACCCTGGCCGACAACGGGCCGGGACTTTCCGAGCGCGCCCGGGACCGGATCTTCCGGCCCTTCTCGGGCTCGGGGCGTCCCGACGGGGCGGGGCTGGGTCTCGCCATTGCCCGGGAGCTTGTCCAGGGGCACGGCGGCGACCTTGCGCTCACGGCCACGGGTCCTGCCGGCACGGTGTTCGAGGTCCAGCTGCCAGCCGCCGGGCCCCGCCCGGCAAGGCGCGGCCGCGCCGAGGCCTGACCCCACCGCGGCGACCTCCGCCTCCGCAATCC
>NZ_JBAXIM010000237.1:0-2463 GCF_037138395.1 Phenylobacterium sp. | reverse complement strand
GCAACCCTTCAGGGCTCCGCCTACCTGCCGCTGGGGGCCGACAGACACACCGTCCTGGCCGGACGGGCAAAGGTCGGATCAATCCTCGGCGGAACCCCGTCCGGCGTCCCCGCCTCCCGGAGATACTATGCGGGCGGTGGTGGCTCAGTGAGGGGGTATGTCTATCAGGGTGTCGGTCCCTATTTCCCGGACAACACCCCTGCAGGCGGGCTCTCGCTGATGGAGGTCTCGGGCGAGGTCCGCCATGACCTGACCTCTCGGTGGGGCATCGTGGCCTTCGTGGATGCGGGCGCAGTTGGCACATCCCAGACCCCCGACTTCACGGATCTCAGCGTCGGCGTCGGGCTCGGCGTCCGCTACAACCTTGGCTTCGGACCCATCCGCTTCGACCTGGCGGTTCCGCTGAACCCGAGGAAGGACGACCCGAGCTACCAGATCTATATCAGCATCGGTCAGAGCTTTTGACCGGCGAGTCTGAAACCCCGCCTCCTGGAAGGCAGGCTGGAAAGCCGCGCTTCAGGCCCTGGCTGACCATCCTGGGCCTGATCGTACTCGCCCTGGTGGGCCTCGCCTTGTCCACACCCCTGCTGCTTCGCACCCCTGCGGCCATCTCCCGGATCGAGGCCGTTGCAGATGGCCTCCCGGCGGGCCGGCTGGGACACCTGGAGGTCAGCGGCCTTGCCGGCGACCCTCTCGGCCACCTGACCCTTGACCGGCTCGCCATCCGGGACGCCGATGGGATCTGGCTGGAAGCTCGATCCCTGGACGTGACGTGGGAGCCTACCCGCCTTTTGGCGCGGGAGGTGCGGGTGGTATCTGCGTCCGCTGACCGCGTGCACATCCTTCGGCGTCCGGTACTTGCCCCACCCAAGCCGCACAAGCCCCTGCCGGTGACGGTTACGGTCACCAGGCTTTCCGCTGTCATCGAGAGCGATCCAGCCTTCAGCACCCGCCGAGGGGTGTTCAGCGTGAAGGGAGGGCTTCAGGTGCGGCGCGGCGATGGGGGATATTCCGCAGGGCTGAAGGCCGTGAGCCGGCTTCGTGACGGCGACCACCTCGACGCTGTTCTGGACGTCGGCAAGGATCGCCCCCTCAGGCTTCGCGCTGACGCGCTGGAGGCCAACGGCGGCGCGCTCGCCGGGGTACTGGGCCTGCCGGCGGACAGGCCCTTCCGGATGACCCTGGATGCCGATGGCCGAATGGATCAGGGGCGTGTGCGAGCTGACCTGCGCTCCGGGGATATCCAGCCCGTCGCCCTCAGCGGAACCTGGAGCCCGAGCTCTGGAACGCTATCCGGCCAGATTGACCTGTCTGCCTCGAGTCTCACGCGACCGGTTGCTGAGCGAATTGGCGCGCGTTTGAAGTTGGACGGCCGCGCCGAGGGTGTCGCGGACGACCGCGGAGCCTACATCGCGACCCTGACCCTGACGACGGATGCGGCCTCGGCGCAGATCCGCGGCCCCCTCGACTTCGAGCACCGGCGGGTCGGGGGGAAGGGTCTGGATGTCCAGGTCACGACCCCCTCTCTCCGCCGCATCCTCGGCGCCGGCGTGGATGCAGGGCGGGCGCGCATTTCCGGCCGGCTGCTCGGCGACCCGGAGACTTGGAACTTTACCGGGGAGGGCCGGGTCGAGCAGACGGGGCTTGGAGGCTATCGGCTCGGATCGGCCTCGGGGCCGATCGCCCTGGAGTCCCGGAAGGGACGGATTGGGCTGAACGCCCGCATTCAGGGCGGCGGCGGGCGCGGGGAGGGACTTGTCTTCGCCCTGCTGGGGGCTTCGCCATCCCTGAACCTCAAGGTCGCCAGACAAGATGACGGTGAGATCCTGATCGAGGACATGAAGGCTGCCGGGTCAGGCTTCCAGGCCTCGGGGTCAGGCAGGCGAAGCCTCCTCGGCGGGCTCACCTTTGCGGGCAACGCCTCGGTCAGCCGACTTGACGCCGGCCTGCCGGGGGCTTCCGGGGGATTGACCGCCCGGTGGAATGCGCGCCTGCCGAAGGCTCAATCGCCGTGGGAAGTCACGGTCAGCGCCCGCGGTGACAAGCTGGCGACCGGTCTCAAGGAACTCGACCGACTTCTGGGCGGGACTCCGGACCTCGATGCGCGTTTCTTCCTTCGCAACCGAAGCCTGAGGTTTGAGCGTCTCGACCTACGCGGGGCAGCGCTCCAGGTGCGGGCTCCAGGCGCTGCGCTGGAGGGGGATGCGATTACCGGGCGGCTGGAATGGTCTGCGTTGGGCCCCTTTGCCGCCGGGCCGGTTGAGGTCTCCGGAAAGGCTTCCGGGACGGGACGTCTGGAGGGCAGCATCAGCGCTCCGAGCGTGACCATGAACGCAGCCTTTGACGCCATTCAACTGCCCGGGATGTCCCTTACCGGGGCTCAACTTGACCTGGACTGGTCTCGCTCCGGAGGGTCTGCACAGGTCAGGGCTGCGAGCCCGTTTGGTCCGGCTTCGGCGCGCA
>NZ_JBAXIM010000236.1:0-2468 GCF_037138395.1 Phenylobacterium sp. | reverse complement strand
GTAGCTCAGTTGGTTAGAGCGCCGGCCTGTCACGCCGGAGGTCGCGGGTTCGAGTCCCGTCATTCGCGCCACTCTCCCCTCCCCCAGGTCTGGAACGGCGACGCCCTCGTCAGGACTCGCGCATGGTCTTCAGCGCCCGGCTCCAGCGTGCGAGTTCGTCCAGGGTGACCTTGGCCGCCAGTCCGTGGGCGGTGGTGGGGATGAAGCCCTTCTCGGTGTCCAGGTGCTCTCCCACCATCGGGATGGCGACACCCTCGACCAGGGGCATGATCTTGACCGTGGTCAGCATCTGCTTGGCCATCTGGACCGCCCGCACCCCGCCGGACTGGCCACCATAGCTGACAAAGGCGGCAGGCTTTCCGTTCCATTCCGAATAGAGGTAGTCCACCGCGTTCACAAAGGCCGGCGGCGGCATGAAGTTGTACTCGGGCATGACGAAGACGTAGGCGTCAGCGGACTCCACGCTCGCCGACCAGGCCTTGGTGTGGTCGAACTGGTAGTTGCGCAAGCGCGGGTGCCAGGGCTCGTTGAAGATCGGCAGGTTGAAGTCCGCCAGATCCACCAGGATCGCCTCGAAGGCGTCATGGCCCTCGGCGAGGCCCTGGAACCAGCGCGCGATATGGGGACCCACCCGGTTCGGCCGGGTGGAACAGATGACGGTCTGAAGCTTCACGAAGGCACTCCTGAAACGAATACGGGGATCAGGCGACGGGTTCCGACGCCTTCTCGATGGAAAAGTCGCCCGCGTTCGGCTCCAGGGTCGCCCTCCAGTAGTCCACGAGGGCAAAGGGCCAGTTCTGGGTCACCCTGCCCTTCTCGTTCTTATACCAACTCGAGACCTGCGGCGCGCCCCAGGCCATCAGGGCGTTGGCGGCGTCGACCCTGGCGTTGAAGGCGTCGTGGACTTCCGGCTTCGGCTCCATAGCCCGGGCGCCGGTCTCGGCCATCAGCTTCAGGCAACCGACGATGTAGCGGACGCTACACTCGGAGAAGAAGATGATGGAGCCGTTGACGACGATGTTGGTGTTCGGCCCGTAGATCATGAACAGGTTGGGGAAACCCGGGCTGGTCATGCCCAGGTAGGCGCGGGGATCGCCATCCCAGGTCGCATGGAGGTCAGCGCCCCCGCGGCCGCGGATCTTCATGGGTTCGAGGAACTTCGAGGCATAGAAGCCGGTACCGTAGATGATGACGTCGAAGTCCCGGGCCGTACCGTCCGCCGTGATGATCCCGGTCTCGGTGATCTCGGTGATGGCGTCGGTGACCAGCGAGACGTTGTCGCGTTGGAGGGCCGCCATCCAGACCCCATTGTCCAGGAGCGCGCGCTTGCCGCCCACGGGATAGGTGGGGACCACCTTCTCGACCAGATCGGGCCGGTTCGGGGCCTGGGCGGCAATGGCACCGGCGATCATCTCCCGGAACCCAAGATTGGCCGCAGACACCGCGGTCGGCGGGCCGTTCCAGCCGGGATCGGCCGTGACCATGGGCAAAAGCCCGTCGGTGACCATCCAGAACATCCAGAAGCGGTACCACTTGTCGTAGTAGGGCACGTGCTCCAGCAGCCAGTTCATGCCATCCGGTACGGCCTCGTGATAGTGCGGCACAGGGAAGCCCCAGGGCGGCGTGCGCTGGAAGACGGTCAGGCTGCCCACCTTGCCCGCGATCTCGGGCACGAACTGGTAGGCGCTCGCCCCGGTGCCGATCACCGCCACCCGCTTGCCGGTCAGGTCTATGTCATGGCGCCAGCGGGCGGAGTGGAAGGCGGGTCCAGAGAACCGGTCCCGACCCTTGATGTCGGGCACGTGAGGACGATTGAGCTGGCCCACCGCAGTGACGACGGCGTTGGCCTCGATCACCCGGCGCGCACCCTTGCCGTCGCGGACAGTGACCTTCCAGAGGGCTCGGGGTTCGTCCCAGTCGAGGGTCTCGACCTCGGTCTCGAAAGCGATCTTGCCGCGCAGGTCATAGCGATCGGCGACGCCCCGGAAGTACTCGAGCAGGATCGGCTGGGTGGAGAAGTGCTGGGGCCAGTGGTGGTTGGGCTCGAAGCTGTAGGAGTAGATGTGGTTGGAGGAGTCCACCCGGCAGCCTGGATAGGTGTTCTCGAACCAGGTGCCGCCGACGTCGGCATTCTTGTCGAGGATCTCGTAGCTCACGCCAGCCTGGCTGAGGCGGATGCCGGTGAGCAGGCCGGACATGCCGGCACCGATGACCAGGACATGCATCTTCGCGGCACCGGCCTTGAGGCCCGGCGCCTCCCAGACCGGCGTCTTGGTATTGGTCTCGGCCAGGCTGAGCTCGTCGCCGAGAAAGTCGGCATAGCCCTCCGGGATCTCCGCGCCGGCCACGAAGCTCATCATCTGGCGGAGGGTGGCGAGGGCGGGCTGGTGGGTCCTGCCGTCACCCCTGCCGACCCATTCGACCAGGGCGGCCTTGGCCTCGGCCAGGAACTTTTTCTGCTCAGCCTC
>NZ_JBAXIM010000235.1:0-2472 GCF_037138395.1 Phenylobacterium sp. | reverse complement strand
CCTGCAGCGCCCGGGCGAAGGCCTGGGCCGCGGTGTTGAGGTCGCCGGCCTCCAGGGCCTCGCGGCCAACGGTGATCAGCTCGTCGCCGGCGTCGGCGGGGGCCTGGGCGGCCAGGCGTTCCACGAAGGCCTTGATCTGGCTCTCCGGCAGGGCGCCCGTGAAGCCGTCTACGGGCCGGCCGTCCACGAAGGCGAAGACGGCGGGAATGGACTGGACGCGCAGCTGGCCGGCGAACTGGGGATGCTGGTCGATGTCGATCTTTACCAGCTTCACCTTGCCCCGGGCGGCGGTGACGGCGCGCTCGATGGCCGGGCCCAACTGCTTGCAGGGGCCGCACCAGGGCGCCCAGAAGTCGACCATGACCGGCGTCTCCCGCGAGGCCTCGATCACGTCGGCCATGAAGCCGGCGTCCGTCCCGTCCTTGATCAGACCTGCGGGCGCTGCGCCCGCCGGGGGGCCCGAGTTTTCACCGATCAGCGCCATGGGACTCTCCATGCTGGACTTGAGGCTGCAAGATGGACCTTCCGGGCCTCGGCTTCAACGCGTCGGAAGCGAACAAAGGGCCAGGCGAGGGAAATCCACCACCAGAGGCTCGCGGCCCAGGTGGTCGAGGAAGGTCCTCAGCCCGTCCTGGCCCACCGTGGTGGTGGCGGTGTTCTCCAGGGGATGGAAGCTGACCGCTTCCGCCTGCGCCAGGGCCAGGTCCAGGACCAGCCGCACCCGGTGCAGGGGATCATTGGCCAGGGCGAACAGGGTCACTGAGCCCGGCGTCACCCCCAGGGTCTCGGCCATCACCTCCGCCGGGCCGAAGGACAGGCGGGCCGAGCCGATCACCCCGTGCAGCCGCTTCAGGTCGATGGCCGTGTCGTCCTTGGCGCAGACCAGCCAGAGGTCGCCCCGGGCGTCCTTCAGGAACAGGTTCTTGGTGTGGGCGCCGGGGATCTTCGCCTTGATCGCCCCGCCCTCTCCCACCCGGAACACCGCCGGATGGTCCAGGGTGGCATGCGCCATCCCCAGCTTGTCGAAGAGGGCGAGAAGGCCGGCGCGGTCGAGCATGGGGCTTCTTACCCTTCCCCCGCCCGCCGGAATAGCGGTGGACGCTGCGCGCGCGCCCTCGCTAATGGAAGGGGTGGAAACCACAAGGACCGGGAGCCCGCCATGGAGCTTGAGTGCTATCCCACCGCCGATCGCCCGCCGGAGATCGTGCCCGGCCGGCCCCAGCGCGCCTGGATGGACAATTTCGCCTCCCGGCACCCCTATCGCTGCCTGCCCCTGTCCATGGCCAACACCACGGGTTGGGAGATCCTCTGCCCCATGAGCTTCACCGCCGAGTGGAACGGCGGGGCCATGCAGGCGGACATCACCCTCACCCCCGACCGGCCCCACCCGGAGTTCCACCGCTTCGTCATGAGCCACTTCTCTTCGGGCGTGGTCACCATGCACCCGGGCTATCTCTTCCGCACCCCGCCCGGCTGGTCGGTCCTGGCCCAGGGCCCGCCCAACCATGTGAAGGACGGCATCCAGCCCCTGTCGGGCCTGGTCGAGACCGACTGGCTGCCCTTCCCCTTCACCATGAACTGGATCTTCACCCGCCCGGGCCGGGTGCGGTTCGAGAAGGGCGAGCCCTTCTGCTTCATCACCCTGATGAAGGACCGCGAGCTGGCCGACTTCCAGCCGGTGATCCGCTCCATGTCCCGCAACCCCGAGCTGCGCGGCCAGTATGACGCCTGGGAAAAGCACCGGGCCGAGTTCAACCGCCGGATCATGCGTTTCGACCCCGAGGCCACCAAGGAGGCCTGGCAACGCTTCTATTTCCGCGGTGAACTGCCCGACGAGACCGGCCCCGCCCCCACGGAGCATGTGAACAAGCGCCGCCTCAAGACCCCCCGGTTCCTGGGCTGACACCGTCTTGCCAAGCCGCCGGCCCTCTGCCATAAGCCGGCTCCCGAACATCGGGGTCCCGCAAGGGGCCTCACGGAGCGCGGGCGTAGCTCAGGGGTAGAGCACAACCTTGCCAAGGTTGGGGTCGGGCGTTCGAATCGCCTCGCCCGCTCCAGAAAGTCGATAGACCCGCAGGCCTTGCGTCCCCTCCTGTCGGGGAAGCTGGCGGCGGACCGGAACCGGACCCCGAAGTCGGAAATCTGAGACCAAAGGTTCGAACCTAAAAGCATGAAAAAATTCGCAGAGCGCGCAGAACGCCAGGAGACGGCAGCCGCCGCCAAGAAGGCGATGCTGGAACGCTTCAAACCCAAGCCCCACGTCATTGATCCCAATCTTGAGGCCCGCAAGGCCGCTGCCGCCGCCGAGCTGGAGGCCGTCCGCGCCGCCCGCAGCGCCGAGCGCGACGCCAAACGCATTGCCGCCGCCGAGGCCGAGCGCCTGCGCCTGGAGGACGAAGCCATCACCCAGGAAGCCCGCGACCTGGACCTCCGCGCCCGCCAGAAGGAAGCCCGCGACCTCCGCTACGTCGC
>NZ_JBAXIM010000234.1:0-2475 GCF_037138395.1 Phenylobacterium sp. | reverse complement strand
GCCAACGGGGAAAAGTTGGGAGAATACTGGAAGGAGGCCGGATCGAATTGGGAAGAGGTCATGGGCGTCTGGGCCAAGGCCCAGAAGTCGGGCTCAAAGTCGAGCCTCAATGAAGTGAACTCAAAGGTCGGCGAAGTGATGAAGACCGCCGAGGAATTCTGGGGCGCTACCTATACCGCCCAGACAGGTAAGACCTTTACCACCGGCTTTGTCACGCCCCTGCTCGCCAAGTACGGCGTCAAAACGTCCGATCCCGCAAGCTACGCAAAGCTCACCCAATCGCAGCAGGCCATGCTGTTCATGGAGTTCTATGACGGCCTGATGAACTACGCCAAGGCCGACCATGTGGACCACTGGATGGGTACGGTCCGCTGGAACCCGCAACTGACCCAGACCCAGGGTTCCGGCGCGGACACGGTGATCGGCCTACTGGACTTCACCGTCCTGAACGGCTCCATCGTGAAGAATAATATTGTCAGCTACGGCGGTGCCTCCAAGTTCACCAATGGCCACGGGGCGGCCGTTGCCGGCCTGATGGTCGGGGCCCACGACGGGACCGGCGTGATGGGGATTTCCCCGCGCTCCCGGGTCATCGCCTACAATCCCTTCGACGAGACCGGGACCGCCGGCTGGGAAGACATCGCCACCGGCGTCAAGATGCTGACCGCCAACCGGGCCAGCATTGTCAACATGTCCCTGGGCATACCGGGAACCACCCTAGACCAGGGCTGGAATGGCGTCTTCAGCCGCCCCGACGTTTCAGGAACGGCGAAGACCAGCCTCTTTGTCGTGGCGGCCGGCAACCAGGGCGTGAGCCAGACGCAGAACATCGACTGGAACTTCAAGACCAATCCGGAGATCCTCGTCGTCGGGTCGGTAACCCTGGACGGCAAGATCTCGAACTTCTCGAACCGCCCGGGAACCGCCTGCCTCCTTTCGGATGGCAAGTGCCTGGCCGGCGCGCGGCTGATGGACCGCTTCCTCGTCGCCCCTGGCGAACTTATCCTTGTGGAGGACGACGCGGGCGGGGTGAAGCGCGCCAGCGGGACTTCCCTTGCGGCGCCCCTGGTCTCCGGTGCGGCCGCCCTCATCCAGGACCGCTGGCCCTGGTTCGCGGCCAAGCCTGCCGAAACCGCCTCTATCCTGCTGAAATCTGCCCGGGACCTGGGCGCGCCAGGTATCGACTCGGTTTACGGTGCTGGTCTGCTGGACATCACGGCAGCCCAGTCACCGCTCGATTTCGGCACCCTGGTCTGGTACAAGGCCGACACCAGCGGAAAGCTGACAGGTTACTCAGTCAAGCAGGTCCTCAGCGATTTTGATTCTGAAGGCAAGAAGGGCATCAGCTCCGCAGGGCTCTACTACTACGCCTTCGAGAAGGTCGGGACCGTGGAGCGGGACTTCGGTATCCCCCTCTCGTCGCGCCTCATCGGGCAAACCTTCACCACGAAGTCAGGATCCTCGGAGTTCTTCCAGGGCTATATCCTCAGCCGACTGAGCGGTTGGGCCAAGTCCCAGAACCGAGGTTTCGCCGAGGGTGGCTCCAGCCTGGGCTTCGGACCGGGCGAGACCCTGGTGGCCAATCCCTGGGGTGCGGACATGACCCTGAGCCTCGCCCCGCGCGAGGTCCGGCCGGGCTTCGACGCCCAGGGCATGGATACGCAGTCCCGCCTGCACCTTTCTACCGATACGGCCACCGCCGACTTCGGTTTCGGGGACGGCGCACGCTACCTGGCGGCCTTCTCTGGCCGGGCCTCGGCCGCCGACTTCAACCCGACCCTCGGCGGGGTGAGCCCCATGCTGGGCCTCGCCTCTGGCGGTGCCTACATGGGCTATGAAGGTCGCCTGACCGACCGGCTCAGCCTCACCACGGGCGCCACGGAGCGCACGGACCGCCGTGACGACACCTCAGGAACTTCGATCCTCCGGGCCGGAAGCGCGGCAGAGACCTACTCGGCCCGCGCCGGTGCTGTCGGCATGACCTACCGGGTCTCAGACGCCATCTCGATCAGCGCCGGCTATGTCCGCCTGAAGGAAGACGCCGCGGTTCTCGGCGTCCAGTCCCTCGAGGCGGCAGACTTC
Source organism: Phenylobacterium sp. (assembly GCF_037138395.1). Lineage (GTDB taxonomy): Bacteria > Pseudomonadota > Alphaproteobacteria > Caulobacterales > Caulobacteraceae > Phenylobacterium. Next base: position 393 of record NZ_JBAXIM010000234.1, on the reverse strand, counting down.
GGCGATGGCGCGGTCAGCGACTCGGTCAATGTCGGCCTGCAGGCGGGACTTGGAGCCAGCTTGCAGCTCAACCTCTCCGGCTCGGTCGGCGAAACCCGCACCGCCGGCTCCGCCGCCCTCCAGACCGAGGCCAGCGGCCTGAAGACCTCCGCCTGGCAGGCCACCCTGTCGGCCCAAGACCTCTTCACCAGCGGCGACACCGCCCGCCTGTCCCTCTCCCAGCCCCTCTTCATCGAGAAGGGCCAGATGAGCTTCAGCGGCGTGGAGGTCGTGAACCGGATGACCGGGGAAAAGGGTATCGTGTCCCGGCCCTTCGACGTGGCTCAGGAGCGCCCCTTCGCCGGCGAGGTCGAGTACGGCCGCCGCCTGCCCTTCGGCCAGTCCGAGGTGTCC
>NZ_JBAXIM010000233.1:0-2502 GCF_037138395.1 Phenylobacterium sp. | reverse complement strand
CCTAATTCCTCCCCATCAGGGGGAGGTGGCGCGCGCAGCGCGACGGAGGGGGTCAACGGCATCGCCGCCGCTATCCTTCGCCCGCCCCGCTGGACGTCGTCGCGAGGGCCTGTCACACCTGTTCCCAGGCGGCGGGGACCGCTGGCCGGGGGGAGACACTTCATGACCATTGAGATTCACGGGACCTGCGATCCCCGTTTTGAGGCCGTGCGCGGCGCCTTCTCCGGCAACCTCGAGTCCGGCCTCGACGTCGGCGCCAGCTTCGCCGCCACGGTGGACGGTGCCTTCGTGGTCGACCTCTGGGGCGGCTGGGCAGACCCCGGCCAAACCCGGCCCTGGGAGGCGGACACCCTGGTCAACGTCTATTCCACGACCAAGACCATGACCGCCCTGACCGCCCTCCTCCTGGCCGACCGCGGCGAACTCGACTTCCACGCCCCCGTGGCAAGGTACTGGCCGGAGTTCGCCCAGAACGGCAAATCCGCCGTCACCGTCGCCCAGCTCATGGCCCATTCCTCCGGCCTCTCCGGCTGGAAGGAGCCCCTCGCCAAGGCCGACCTTTACGACTGGGACAAGGTCACCACCCTGCTCGCCGCCCAGGCGCCCTTCTGGGAGCCGGGCACGGCCCCCGGCTACCACGCCCTGACCCAGGGCTATCTGGTGGGCGAGGTGGTCCGCCGCATCACTGGCCGCTCCCTCGGGACCGTCTTCCGGGAGGAGATCGCCGAGCCCCTCGGCGCCGACTTCCACATCGGCCTGCCCGCCAGCGAGGACGCCCGGGTCGCCGAGCTCATCCCGCCCCCGCGGGGTGGCGCCATCGGCGACGGCCCCATGTCCGAGCTCACCGCCAACATGTCCAACAATCCCGGCATCGATGTCCGCGAGACCCGCACCCGGGCCTGGCGCGGCGCCGAGATCCCCGCCGCCGGCGGCCAGGGCAACGCCCGCTCCATCGCCCGGGTCCATTCCATCCTCGCCAATGGTGGCGAGGTGGACGGCCGGCGCTATCTCTCAGAGGCTGGCTGCCGGCGCGCCCTGGAGCTTCAGGTCGAGGGCCAGGACCTGGTCCTCAACACCCCCGCCCGCTTCGGCCTGGGCTTCGGCCTCGCCGGCGGCGTCCTGCCCACCCCCAACGCCAGCGTCCTCTACTGGGGCGGCTATGGCGGCTCCCTGGCGGTGATCGACATGGAGAACCGGGCGGCCTTCGGCTACGCCATGAACCGGATGGAATCGACCACGACGGGGGATGTCCGGGGCGTCGGCCTGGTCATGGGCATGTGGACCGCCCTGGCGGGCTGACGAAGGAAAAGAACATGAGCCTTGACGTCCACGGGACCTGCGATCCCCGTTTCGAGAGCGTCCGCCGGACCTTCGCCGGCAATCTGGAGAGCGGGGCCGACGTCGGCGCGTCCTTTGCCGTGACGATGAACGGCGAGATGGTCGTCGACCTCTGGGGCGGCTGGGCCGATCCGGGCCAGACCCGGCCCTGGGAGAAGGACACCTTGGTCAACGTCTACTCCACGACCAAGACCATGACCGCCCTCACCGCCCTCCTCCTGGCCGACCGGGGCGAGCTCGACTTCCACGCGCCTGTGGCCCGTTACTGGCCGGAGTTCGCCGCAAACGGCAAATCCGCCGTCACCGTCGCCCACCTGATGAGCCATTCTTCGGGCCTGTCCGGCTGGAAGGAACCCATCACCGTCGAGGACCTCTACGACTGGGAGAAGGCCACCGCCCTCCTTGCCGCCCAGGCCCCCTTCTGGGAGCCGGGGACCGCCCCCGGCTATCACGGCATGACCCAGGGCTACCTGGTGGGCGAGGTGGTCCGCCGCATCACTGGCGCCAGCCTGGGAACCGTCTTCCGTACCGAGATCGCCGAGCCCCTGGGCGCCGACTTCCACATCGGCCTGCCCGCCAGCGAGGACCACCGGGTGGCCGAGCTCATCCCCCCGCCCCCCGGCCAGGGCATGGCCGAGGGGGACGACCTGCCCGAGCTCACCGACAACATGTCCAACAACCCCCGGGTCGAGGTCGCCGTCACCCAGACCCGCGCCTGGCGCGGCGCCGAGATCCCTGCCGCCGGCGGCCACGGCAATGCCCGCGCCATCGCCCGGGTCCACGCCATCCTCGCCAATGGCGGTGAGGTCGACGGCCGCCGCTACCTGTCCGAAGCCGGGTGCCGCCGCGCCCTGGAGCTACAGGTCGAGGGCCAGGACCTGGTCATGCACATCCCCGCCCGCTTTGGCCTGGGCTTCGGCCTCGCCGGCCCGGCCCTGCCCGCGCCCAACCCCAACACGATCTTCTGGGGCGGCTACGGCGGCTCCCTCGCCATCATCGACATGGATGCCCGCACCGCCTTCGGCTACGCCATGAACCGGATGGCCCCCACCACCACCGGCGACATGCGCGGGTTTGGGCTCATCATGGAAATCTGGATGGCGTAGGCGCCACGCAATTGCTCCCCCAAGGGGGAGCTGTCGGCAAAGCCGACTGAGGGGGTCA
>NZ_JBAXIM010000232.1:0-2503 GCF_037138395.1 Phenylobacterium sp. | reverse complement strand
ATCTCTGCGGCGGCAGGGGACTCCAGGATGACCCGGGCCAGGGCCTCCACGTCGCCGCCCCCGGCGACCAGGTCGACGAAGCCCGCGACACGAGCCGCCCCGGCCGTGGCGGTGCCCACGCACCAGGCCTTCAGGTCCCGGCGCGGGGTCAGGCGGGCAAAGGCCCGGACGCCGTTGGCGGAGGTGAAGGCCAGGACGGCGGAGGGCGGGAGGGCGTCGAGGGCCGCCGCGGCACCCGCCAGGTCGGCAGTCTCGAGCAGCGGCGCGACCAGGGGGACGAGGCCCGCGGCCGCCACCCGGCGCGCAGTGGCGGAGGCGCCCGGTTCGGCGCGGGTGATCCAGACCCTGGGTGCGGCGGCGGGGCTCATCCTGGGGGCGAGCATGCGCGCCTGCGCAGGGGAATCAATCCGGAAGGAGGATGAGGGCACCGCCATCGGACTGGATCCGGCGGCCCAGCTCCAGGCCGAGGGCCGCTGCGGCAACGGGGCCGGCCGATGCCGTGACGCGCCCCTCGCCCCGGAACCGGTGGACGCCGTCGGGGGACAGGGCCTCGACCGCCAGGACCAGGTCGTCGTCCTCGAAGAAGGCATAAGCGCCGATGGCCGTGCGGCAACTGCCCTCCAGGGCGGCCATGGCGCCCCGTTCGGCAGAAACGGCCAGGGCCGTCGGAGCGTGACGCAGGGCCGACAGCCAGGGAAGGTCGCGGTCCGCCTCCCGGGTCTGGATGGCCAGGGCGCCCTGGCCCGGGGCCGGCGGGGAGCGCCGGGGATCGATGAAGCTGCGGGGGAGTTCCGACAGGCCCAGCCGGTTCAGGCCTGAGGCCGCCAGCAGGATGGCGTCGGCCTCGCCGGCCCTCAGCTTCTCCAGCCGGGTGTCGACATTGCCGCGCAGCATGCGCACGTCGAGGTCGGGCCGCAGGTTCAGGCACTGGGCCTGGCGGCGGAGCGAGGCCGTCCCCAGGCGGGCGCCCTGTGGCAGGTCTTCCAGCCGTTCGGCGATCAGGCTGAGGAAGGCGTCCCGCGGGTCCTCGCGCTCGGGGATGGCCGCCAGGACCAGGCCCTCGGGCGAGGCGACGGGCATGTCCTTGAGCGAATGGATGGCGCAGTCGATCTGGCCGGCGAGCAGGGCCTCCTCGATTTCCTTGGTGAAGAGCCCCTTGCCACCGATTTCCAGCAGGCGGCGGTCCTGGACCCGGTCGCCCGTTGTGGTGATGACCACCAGGGGGGCGACGCGCTCAGCCTCCTCGGGGGAAGCGCCGAGGGCAGCGGCGATCCGCCTTTGCATCTGCCCCGCCTGGGCGAGGGAAAGCTTGGAGCCACGGGCCCCGATCCGGACAGGCTGTTGCACACGCACGACGGGAGGGCTACCTCGACTGGAACTCACTCCGGACCGGCCCTACAGGAGCCGCGCCGGGGCCGCAACCCGGACCCCCGCCCCCACAGGCCTCGCCCCACATGACCGACCTGACCGTCCTTGGCGTCGAGACGAGCTGCGACGAGACCGCTGCGGCGGTCGTCCGGCTGTCCGCGGCGGGGGAGGTTTGCGTCCTGTCGTCCGTGGTCGGCCTGCAGACGGAGCAACATGCGCCCTTCGGCGGCGTGGTTCCAGAAATCGCCGCCCGGGCCCACGTCGAGGCCATTGACGGCGTCGCTGCCGAAGCCATGTCCAGGGCGGGGATCCGCTGGGAGGAGGTCTCGGGCGTGGCGGCTACGGCCGGTCCAGGCCTGATCGGCGGGGTGATGGTGGGCCTGGCTTTCGGCAAGGCCGTGGCCCTGGCCCGGGGCCTGCCCCTGGTGGCAGTGAATCACCTGGAGGGACATGCCGTCTCGGCCCGGCTCGGCGCCCGGATCGACTATCCCTTCCTCCTCCTCCTGGTCTCGGGCGGGCACTGCCAGTTGCTGCGGGTGGACGGCATCGGTGCCTGCACCCGCCTGGGCTCGACCATTGATGACGCGGCGGGGGAGGCCTTCGACAAGATCGCCAAGTCCCTGGGCCTGCCCTTTCCCGGCGGTCCGGCCCTGGAGCGGCTGGCAGCCACTGGTGACCCGGCCGCCTTTGACCTGCCCAGGGCCCTCCTTGGCCGGCCGGGCTGCGACTTCTCATTCTCGGGACTCAAGACCGCGGCGGCGCGCCTGGCGGCGACCTGCAGCGAAGCCTCGCGGGCCGACCTCGCCGCCGCCGTCCAGTCGGCCATCGCCCGCCAGCTGGCCGACCGCACCCGCCGGGCCATGACGGCCTGCGCCCAGGACCTGCCCCCCGGCGGTCGCCGGTTCGTGGTCGCCGGCGGGGTGGCAGCCAACGGCACAGTGCGCGCGAGCCTGCAGGACCTCGCCTCGGAACTCGGCTGGAGCTTCTACGCCCCGCCCCTGGCCTACTGCACAGACAACGCCGCCATGATCGCCCTGGCCGGCGCCGAGCGCCTGGCCCTGGGCCTGACCGATCCCCTGTTCGCCCCGGCCCGGCCCCGCTGGCCCCTCGACCCGGCAGCGGCGGCGGCGCGGCC
>NZ_JBAXIM010000231.1:0-2566 GCF_037138395.1 Phenylobacterium sp. | reverse complement strand
AGAAGCCGGATGGAACCGAGGTCAACCCCAAGTGGGGGATGGGTGAAATCCTCTACTCTGAGCGCAAGTTCTAGGCTGCGACACGGTCCGGGCGGCCCGCCAGCCAGTCCAGAACGCGTTCCGCCACCGCTTCCCAGCCCGGTTCGCCGGGTAGCCAGTGGCTCATGCCCGCCATTTCCACATACTCAGCGCCCAGGCGTCCGGCCACCTGTCGGACCGTCGCGGGCGGGTGAACCCGGTCCTTCCCGCCCGAGATCACGAGGCTTTCCAGGCCTGGGGGCGGCGGATTTGTTTGAGTCGTCATCAGCGGGTCCAGCCACCAGTTCAGGGTCTCGAGGATGGCGCGGGCGCTCTCCGGTCGAACCCGCTGCGCCGCAGCCTCCCGGGCCCCGGGCGCCAGTCGGTCGAGGCTGAACCCCTTCAGGAGGTGCAGGTCCGGCTCTACCGGTGAGAAGGGTGTGGGCGCCACCAGAGGCAGGGTCGCCGCCGTGACCGCTTCCTCTAGGCTGGAGCCGAAGACGCCCCAGGGTGCGGAGGGTGCCAGCAGGACGAGGCCTGCGAGGGGCAGGCGCCCTGCGATCATCTGCGCCACCAGGCCGCCCATGGAATGTCCCAGGAGCACGGGCGGCTCGCCGTCCTCGGCCGCGATCCGGCGGCAGAGCGCGGTGATGTCCGCCGCATAGTCGGCCATGGAAAGGTTTGCCACGTCGCCGCGCCGGTCCTCCGGGCCATGCCCGCGCAGGTCCGGGGCAGCGACCTTCAGGCCTGCGGCCTCAAAGGGCCTGCGAAAATCGTCGAACACCCAGCCGCCGCAGAAGGCGCCATGGACCATCACCACAGTGGAGGGTCTCATCATGACGCGCCCCGGACCTTGACGGCGTGAGGCGCGAAGGCCTGGGCCACCGTGGCGTAGACAGGCTTCTTGAAGGGTACGATGATCTCAGGTGCCTCCGCCAGGGGTGCCCAGCGCCAGGCGTCGAACTCCACAGGATCGTGCTGGTCGAGGCGCACCTCGGTCTCCTCGCCCTCGAACCTCAGGGCGAACCAGACCTGCTTCTGGCCCTTCCATCCGCGCCGACCCCTCTTCGCTGCGATCGGATAGTCGTAGGCCAGCCAGCCCGGGGTCCGGCCGAGAATCGACACGGAAGTGATCCCGGTCTCCTCCTTCAGTTCCCGTAGGGCGGCGGCCTCAAGGTCCTCGTCGTCGTCGATGCCCCCTTGCGGGAACTGCCAGTTGTAGGGCGGAGGGGTCTCGACCCGGCGTCCCATCCAGACCCGGCCCTCCAGATCGAAGAGCACCAGTCCGACATTGGGTCGGTATTCGTCGAGGTTCATCAGCGGATCTTCGCCAGGGCGGAGGCGGGTGCCAGCTGGAAGCCCCGACCTTCGATCTGGCCCGCCCAGGAGGCCACTTGGCGCAGGCTCAGGGGGTAGGCCTGGGCGATGCCCAGGCCCTCGCCCCGGGAAAGGGCTGCGGCCTCGACCCGCAGCAGGGCCTCATCGATCGCCTCGGGCGCAAGGACGGTGTCCAGGGCCTGGTTTGCAGAGGCCCGGAACTCGGCGGTCCCGGAGGTCGAGGCTATCCCCGTGTCGATGAAGGCTACCCCCCGGCTTCGGAGGGCTCCGGACAGGGCACCCATGCCCTCGGGGCTCTTTACGAACCGCTCGCCCATCCGATTCAGGATCCCGAAGTAACCCGTCCCGCGGCTGAGGATCCACTCCAGCCGCTTGACGGTCTCGGCGGGCTGGGCGCGGGCGCGAAGGGTGAAGGGGCCCGGATCGTTCTCGGGATAGTCCTCAGGCTCCATGGGGGCTTCAAGCAGCACTTCATGGCCGCGGGCTCGGGCCTGGTTGATCCAGTCCTGCAGGCCGGGGGCGTAGGGGGAGAAGGCCAGGGTGACCTGCGGCGGCAGGCTCTCCAGGGCGAGGCGGGTCGTGGTGGGATCCAGGCCCAGGCCGCCGACGATGATGGCCACTCGCGGCCGGCCGCTGGCCTTGAAGGGCCGGGCATAGGCCCGGGCGGGCGTCAGGCCTCCGGGGCCGATCACTGGAAGGATTCCCTCGGCAGTCTTGCGGCTGACCCCCTCCAGGGGGGCCAGCGGAAGCGGACCTCCCGCCATGACGCCCGCCGCGGCCAGGGCGTCCGTCGCTGTGGACAGGGGCGGTGATTCCGGGGATCGGGTCAGCCTGTATTCGGCCCGCGCCAGGTCGGCCCCGGCCGCGCGCCCGGCGGTCACGGCGGACGTCCAGCCCTGGGGTTTGGGCCCCGTGATCGCTGCCCGGACCTGCGGATAGCCCGCCGCAGGATCCCCCAGGATCGAGATCAGGACCGCGGCGCTGGCCAGGAAGAGGACGAGCGCGCCCGCCGCACCCACCAGGGGGTTGGAGACGAAGGCCCCCAGCGCTCCCTGTCCCGGACGGATTCGGGAGGCGGCGGGGCCGGCTCGGACTGAGGGCTTGCGACTCATGGGTAGGTCTCCGGACCGGAGCCTTTCGCTAGGCGGTTTCCAAAGGCTAGTTCGACTTCCATCCCTTTGGAACCCGTCCGCGCCTGGCTTTCCCGATC
>NZ_JBAXIM010000230.1:0-2588 GCF_037138395.1 Phenylobacterium sp. | reverse complement strand
GGCCCGGCGGTGATGAGCAGGCCCAGGGGATGGTGCGCCACCAGGTCCCACAGGACCTCGGGCCGGGTCTCTTCGAAGTTCTCTGGCAGGTACATCCGGGTGCCCCCTATTCCACCGTCACCGACTTGGCGAGGTTGCGGGGCTGGTCGACGTCGGCGCCCTTCTGGACGGCCACGTAGTAGGCCAGCATCTGGATGGGGACGGCGTAGACCAGGGGGGCGACGATGTCGTCGCAGCCAGGGGTGACGATCAGGCGGACCCCGGCCGGGGCGCGGCGGGCACCTTCCTCGTCGGTGATGAAGATGACCGGTCCGCCCCGGGCCATGACCTCGGCGGTGTTGGAGACGGTCTTCTCGAAGAGGGCGTCGGAGGGGGCCAGGACGATGACCGGGGTGGCTTCGTCGATCAGGGCGATGGGGCCGTGCTTCAGCTCGCCGGCTGGGTAGCCCTCGGCGTGGATATAGCTGATCTCCTTGAGCTTAAGGGCACCCTCCAGGGCCAGGGCCGACATGACGCCGCGGCCGAAGTAGAGCACGTCCCGGGCCTTGGCGAGTTCGGGCGCCAGGGCGCGGATCTGGTCCTCAAGGGCCATGGCACCGGCAATCAGGCGCGGCGCTTCCAGGAGCAGACGGGTCAGACGAGCCTCCTCGGCAGCGTCGATCCGGCCCTTGGCCGCGGCGGCGGCCACGGCCAGGGCCGTGAGGGCGGCGACCTGGCTTGTGAAGGCCTTGGTGGAGGCCACGCCGATCTCGGGGCCGGCATGGGTGGGCAGGAGGATGTCGGCCTCCCGGGCCATGGTGCTGGTGTGGACGTTGACAACGGCGGCGGTGGCCAGGCCCTGCTCGCGGCACCAGCGCAGGGCTGCCAGGGTGTCGGCGGTCTCGCCGGACTGGGAGACGACGATGCACAAGGTGCCCTTGCGCATGGGCGGGGCGCGGTAGCGGAACTCGGAGGCCACGTCGATGTCGACGGGAATCCGGGCCAGGGACTCAAAGAGGTACCGGCTGATCAGACCGGCATAGTAGGCCGTGCCGCAGGCGACGATCTGGATCCGGTCCACCAGGGCAAAGTCCAGGCCACCCGGCGCCCGCGCCCGCCCGGTGACCGGGTCTAGGTAGGCCGACAGGGTGTGCTGGCAGGCGCCCGGCTGATCATGGATCTCCTTTTCCATGAAGTGCCGGTAGTTGCCCTTCTCCACCAGGGCGGCGGCCTGGGGGATGATGCGGATCTGCCGGGTGACCGGCCGGCCCTCTGCGTCGAAGATGCGCGCCGTGGTCCGGTCGATGGCCACGAAATCGCCCTCGTCGAGATAGGCGATGCGGTTGGTCATGGGGCCGACGGCCAGGGCATCGCTACCCAGGTACATCTCGCCGTCGCCATAGCCGACCACCAGGGGGCTGCCGCGCCGGGCCCCGAGGATCAGCTCGTCCTCACCCTCGATGAGGACCGCCAGGGCGAAGGCCCCGCGCAGGCGGTCGAGGGTCTGCTTCAGGGCGTCCAGGGGCGAAAGGCCGGCGGCGAGCGCCTGGTTGATAAGGTGGGGAATGACCTCGGTGTCGGTCTCGCTCTCGAAGGTGCAGCCCTCGGCGGCCAGCTCGGCCTTCAGCTCGGCGAAGTTCTCGATGATGCCGTTGTGAACCAGGCTCACCCGCCCGGCCCGGTGGGGGTGGGCGTTGGCCTCTGAGGGCGCCCCGTGCGTGGCCCAGCGGGTGTGGCCTATGCCGGTCAGGCCATCGAGGGGCTGTTCGCGCAGGACCTCCTCGAGGGCCCGGATCTTGCCGCGGGCCCGCCGCCGCCCGACCCGGCCGTCGGCGACTATGGCCACCCCGGCGGAATCGTAGCCGCGATATTCGAGCCGCTTCAGGGTCTCGATCAGGCGCGCCTGGACGGCCACCTTCCCGACAATACCGATGATGCCGCACATGGCCTGGTCCTCTCTTCCGGGGTCCCTTCCCGCCGGGCCCGCTGAGGGGCTAGACTGGAGAGAAGGGCGGGGTTTAGCACCCGCACCGACGGCGTCGATTAAATCCGGGTTTCGAATCGTTTCGGGTCCCGACCCCACTATGGCGAAAGCTTAGGAAGGCCCCATGAGCAAACGCGCCTATTTCGGAACCGACGGAATCCGCGGGGAGGCCAATACCCACCCGATGACCGCCGAGGTGGCCCTGCGGATCGGACTGGCGGCGGGCAAGCTGTTCCGCTCCCGGGACGAAGGCCGCCACATGGTGGTGATCGGCAAGGATACCCGCCTGTCGGGCTATATGGTTGAGCCGGCCCTGGTGGCGGGCTTCACCAGCGCGGGCATGGACGTGCGCCTGCTGGGGCCCATGCCGACCCCGGGGGTGGCCATGATGACCCGGTCCCTGCGGGCCGACCTGGGCGTGATGATCTCGGCCTCGCACAATCCCTGGACCGACAACGGCATCAAGCTGTTCGGCCCCGACGGCTACAAGCTGTCCGACGCCCGGGAGCTGGAGATCGAGGCCCTGATGGGCCAGTCCCTGTCCGAGGGCCTGGCCCCCGCCACCGCCCTGGGCCGCGCGGCCCGGGTGGACGACAGCCAGGCCCGCTATGTGGAGATCGCCAAG
>NZ_JBAXIM010000229.1:0-2596 GCF_037138395.1 Phenylobacterium sp. | reverse complement strand
AGTCTGCAAGAACTATTCTCCACGCCCCCCGTACTCAGCCATCAGGGGTTTCGAACTTCACAACGCCCGGCTCATACGCCCCACGCGGCGTCCGAAGCCGGCGGCTTCTGGCGATATCCTCGCGCACGAACAACCCGCTGTCGTTAACGATCAGCGGCCTGCCGATCACCTCCGGAGCGGCGAAGTACTCACGACCGTGGATGAGGGTGTAGGTGTCACCGCACAGGGGGCAGGTCTTTGTCCAACCGTCCGTAGCTCGCATTGCAGGGGCGCGGCGCTCCCGGATCGTCGACCATCCGGGAACGACCTCGCCATTCACCCGGAGCACGCCCAGGCCCATGCGGCTCTCGTCGATGAGGTCGCGGATCTCATCCACCCAACTGTGGGCGAGTAGCCGGATGTTGTAGTTGTATGTCCAGCTGACTTCGTCCCGGACGCTGGGCGGTTCCGACACCACCACGTCAATCTGACGAAGGCCTGCGTTGACATGAATGCCGCCATCCGGCGCCCTGCAGACCCATTCAGCCCAGGGAACGATACGGCCGTCATGGGGCATCTCCGCATAGGCCCGCCGATCCAGCTGGATGCATCTCGGCGTCCGTGTGGAATACCAAAGCCAGCTGCGCATGGACGGGTCTGCAGAGGCCAAGGGGATCTCGACTATTGTGGTGGGGTTGGAGGGGGAGTTTTGCTCTGGGTCAAGGCGGCGTCCAGATACTTCGAAATCTTTGTCCCACGCTGCTTGTCGAAGCTACGGGTGACGTCCTGCAGGATCTGCAAGGCCTCATCGCGCTTGCCGATGTTTTTCTCGAAGAAGTCGGCCCAGTCATTGGCTCCGCCGCCCCTTCCCCCCACCCGAGGGAAACCCGCCTTCCTGAGCGCTGCGGAAAGCTCGACGTGGAACTCGCGATGAAGGCTTTGGAAGAGGGCCGCGAGTTCCTGCTTGTTGGGACCGCCCATGAATTTGGGGAGGGCGTGGTGCCCTTCGATGATGCCCCGGATGAAACCCGGGCCGATCCTGTATCCTAGACCATTGAGGACTTCGGTGCCCAGGCCACCACCTCCCAGGAAGGTGAGAGCGCCGGTGGTGATGCCCGCAAGGTCCTGCGCAACACCGTCCCAGTCGAACCTTTGCAGCCAATCATCGACGGCAAAGGGGCCCGTGGTGCGCCAACCCGGGACGGGGTGAAGCTTCCCGTCCTCTCCAGGCTCGAACACGTCCGTAATGGAGGGATCCAGATCTCCGGGCTCCCGACCTGCCACCCAGATTGCGTGATGCGCGGGTTTCACAGCTGATGGCGGCTGTTGGCCCCCCGTCCCTGTAGCAAGGTTGGAAGGCAAATTCGAAGATGGGCGTCCTGTCGAGGTCGCCGTCCAAGTCCCGCCATTGCCGCTGAGCTGGCGAAGGGGTGCATAGACTTCGCGGAGGGACTGTGATGGGAGCTCCGCAGGGCGGGCCCCGCGTTCGCGGATCGCGCCGACCGGGTTCCAGATCAGGCCCGGATCGTCATAGCGGGCCGGCCATATGGAACGAGGGGTTCCGGCTTCCAGATCTCGGTCCACGAGCGGAGGCTCGCGGCGAGATTCGGGGTCAAGATCAGGGGAATGCAATCCTCCAAAGAAGGAGCGATGCCGTCGAACGACCTCGGCCTGCCGCTCTCTCTCTATCTCCGCCGGCGTCCGCATATACCATCGACGTAGATCCTCACCGGACAGGCGCGAAGGGTCGACTGCATATCTAGGCATGGGGGCTCCATGTGCGCCGTGACGCATCGCTCGAAGACGCCGTCAGGGGCTCGGTTTCAGGAAGGAGCGGCGAGGACGCGGACTATCTGCGGTCTCCACTCCGACCCAGAACGTAATCCGGGATTCTGGGTAGCTGAAACAAAACATGAACTTTAATGTGCCAGCGCGCGACTGGAAAGATTGCCCAATAGCTCTGGGCCGCCGGGCTGAAGCCCCTGTTTCGGGTCCTGGGGAATTCCATTCGACCCGCCGAGTAAGCCCCAACGTCCGCCGTCATTGCCACCTGCGAGGGGAGGTGGCCGGCTGGGTCAACTGACCGTCCCGTACTCACCTCAACGGGCGGATCGGACAGCCCGGGCGCTTACCGCCTTGGTCTTGCCGCCACGGAGATCGAGGGTCATCGGCGGGCGATCCGGAAACTCCACGATCAGCCGCAGTTCTCCACCCAGTGCCCGGACATGGCGTCGCAATGTCGAAACGAGCGCGTCCTCGCCATGCTCCAGCTTGGATATCCGGTCCTGCGATGTTCCCAGCGCGGCGGCGACTTCGACCTGGGTACGCCGTACCGCCGCCCGGACTTCTCGCAGCGTGTAGTCGCGGATGAGTTCCTCGCCGCGCGCTTCTCCCGCGTCCTGGACCGACTTGGGTTGCCGCACGATCCACTCGGCGGCGTCGATGGGGCGATAGGTCATGTCAATGACTCCAGATGTTGGTCAAACCGGGCGTCCGCCCGTTTGATCAGTCCCTTGTAAAATCGACCCGAGGCAAGGCCTGACTTGTCGCCACCGACCAGAAGGATAGCGGCGCGCACCGGGTCGAATGCGAACGCGATCCGCCACACACCGCCATC
>NZ_JBAXIM010000228.1:0-2606 GCF_037138395.1 Phenylobacterium sp. | reverse complement strand
GACCGGGCAAACGGGGCAGGAACCACCCCCCTCCGACGTCCGGGAAGAGGCCGATGCCGGTTTCGGGCATGGCGAAGGTCGTGCGCTCGGTGGCGAGGCGGTAGCGGGCGGGGGCCGAGAGGCCGACGCCGCCGCCCATGGTGATCCCGTCCATCACCGCGATGACCGGCTTCGGATAGGAAAAGAGCAAATGATTCAATCGGTACTCGGTGAAAAAGAACGCGCGGGCCAGACGGCCGTCGTCGGCGCCGCTGTCGGCCAGCATGCGGATATCGCCCCCGGCGCAGAAGCCGCGGTCGCCGGAATGGTCGATCAGCACGGCCTGGACAGCCGGATCGCGGCGCCAGTCCGAAAGGACCGTTATGCAGGTCGAGCACATAACGGTCGTGAGGGCGTGGAGGGCCTGGGGCCGATTCAGGGTCAGCCGCCCCAGCCCGCCCTCGCGCCCGACTAAAATCTCGTCGCTCATCGTCCCAGAATCTCCCGGCTGATGATCACCCGCATGATCTCGTTGGTGCCTTCCAGGATCTGGTGGACCCGCAGGTCGCGGACGATCCGCTCGAGGGGATAGTCCTGGAGATAGCCATAGCCGCCATGCAGCTGGAGGGCCTGGTTGGCGATGTCGAAGCCGCCGTCGGTGGCGAAGCGCTTGGCCATGGCGCAGTAGAGGGTGGCGTCAGGGTCGCCGGCGTCCAGGGCGAAGGCGGCGCGGCGCACCATCAGGCGGGCGGCCTCCAGCTCGGTGGCCATGTCGGCGAGGCGGAACTGGAGGGCCTGGAAATCCGCCAGGGGCCGGCCGAACTGGCGCCGGGCGGCCAGGTGGGCCCGGGCGGTGTCGAGGGCCAGGCCCGCACCCCCCAGGGAGCAGGCGGCGATGTTGATGCGCCCGCCGTCGAGACCGGCCATGGCGAAGCGGAAACCCTCGCCCTCGGCGCCGATCCGGTGGGTGGCCGGCACCCGCACCCCGTCGAAGTGGACCATGGCGGTGGGCTGGGCGTTCCAGCCCATCTTGCGCTCCTGGGCACCGAAGGACAGGCCCGGCGTGCCCGCCTCGACCACGAAGGCCGAGACGCCCCGGGCGCCGCCCTCCCCCGTGCGGGCCATGACCAGGTAGAGGTCGGAGGTCCCGGCCCCGGAGATGAAGGCCTTGGCGCCCGTCAGCACATAGTCGTCGCCATCGCGCACCGCCCGGGTGGAGAGGGAGGCGGCGTCGGACCCGGCGCCCGGCTCGGTCAGGCAATAGCTGGAGAGCAGATCCATGGTGGCCAGCCGGGGCAGCCAGCGGTGGCGCTGGGCGTCATCGCCGAACCGGTCGATCATCCACGAGACCATGTTGTGGATGGAGATGTAGGCCGCCACGGACACATCGCCCCGGCTCAGCTCTTCGAAGACCAGGGCCGCGTCGAGCCGGCCCAGGCCCGAGCCGCCGACATCCTCGCGCACATAGAGCCCGGCAAAGCCCAGGGCCGCCGCCGCCCTCAGCGTCTGCACCGGAAACTCCCGGTCCGCATCCCAGCGGGCCGAGTGGGGCGCCAGCTCGGCCGCAGCGAAGGCGCGCGCCGCCGCCTGGATGGCCGCCTGGTCGTCGTTGAGCGCAAAATCCATCCGGCTCCCCCCCAATCGAGGCCACCCTGCCGTCTGGGGCCTGGCCCCCCATTCTGTCAATGTCGGCCTGTCAACGCCGCGCCCCCGGCCTGCGCGCCCCTTGCACCCTCCCCGCAATTGCGCGATGCCGCTGGGCATGAGCCCGACGCCCCTCGCCCCCTACCCCGCCCTGCGCCTGCGCCGCCTGCGCCAGGCCGACTGGATCCGCCGCCTGGTCCGCGAGACCGTGCTGACCCCCGCCGACCTGATCTGGTCGATGGTGGTGCACGAGGGCGAGGGCGAGGTGCCCGTGGCCTCCATGCCCGGCGTCAGCCGCCTGTCGGTGAAGGCCTGCGCCCGGGCCGCCGTGGAGGCGCGCAAGCTGGGCATTCCGGCCATCGCCATCTTCCCCCACATCGACGGGGCGCGGAAGGATGCCGAGGGCAGCCATGCGGCCGACCCGGGCGGGGTCATCCCCCGGGCGATCAAGGCCATGAAGGACGCCGCCCCCGAGGTGGGCATCATGTGCGACGTGGCCCTGGACCCCTTTACCACCCACGGCCACGACGGCCTGATCCGCGCGGGGAGGATCGCCAACGACCCGACGATTGAGCGCCTGGTGGCCCAGGGCCTGATGCAGGCGCAGGCCGGGGCCGACATCCTGGCCCCCTCCGACATGATGGACGGCCGCATCGGCGCCCTGCGCGGCGCCCTGGAGAGCGCCGGCCACCAGGACGTGATGATCATGTCCTATGCGGCCAAGTTTGCCTCGGCCTTCTATGGCCCGTACCGCGACGCCATCGGCTCGGGCAAGCTGGGCAGCGGGCCCGACGACAACCCGGCCGACAAGAAGACCTACCAGATGGACCCGGCCAACACCGAGGAGGCCCTGCGCGAGGTGGGCCAGGACCTGGCCGAGGGCGCAGACATGGTGATGGTAAAGCCCGGCCTGCCCTATCTCGACATTGTGCGCCGGGTGGTGGAGACCTATCGCGCCCCGACCTTCGCCTTCCAGGTCTCGG
>NZ_JBAXIM010000227.1:0-2665 GCF_037138395.1 Phenylobacterium sp. | reverse complement strand
CCGCCGCCGCCGGTCAGCACCACGCCCCGGGCCGCCAGGCCCTCGACCACGCCGGGGGCGAACTTGGCCGGCTCGGACAGGTAGGGCGCGCCCCGGGCGATGAGGTTGGGCAGGGCCACGGCCTCCTGCATGGGCAGCTTCCAGTCCAGCACCGCGACCAGGGCCTTGAGGTTGTAGGCCAGGATGGAATTGCCCCCCGCCGAGCCGACGGCGGCGTAGAACCGGCCCTTGCGATCCAGCACCACGGCCGGGGCCATGGACGAACGCGGCCGCTTGCCGGGCGCCACGGCGTTGGCGGCGGGAACCCCGTCCTTCTCGGTGGGCGAGAAGGAGAAGTCGGTCAGCTGGTTGTTCAGGAAGAAGCCGTGGACCATCCGGCCGGTGCCGAACACGTTCTCCACCGTGGTGGTCATGGAGACGACATTCCCGTTGCCATCGACGATGACGAAGTGGGAGGTGCCGCTGGGCTCCTGGGTGGCGTCGGGCGCCCGGGCGCCGGCCCCCCTGGGCTTGCCGGGGCCGGGAGGTGCGCCGGCGACCTGCGCCGGGATCAAGGCCGCCCGGGCCTTGAGATAGGCGGGGTCCAGGAGGCCCTTCACCGGCACGTCGACAAAGTCCGGATCGCCGAAATAGCGGTCGCGGTCGGCGTACATCAGCCGGCTGGCCTGGGAGAAGATGTACCAGCCCTCAACCGTTTCCGGGCCATGGGCGGCGATGTCGGTGTTGGCCAGTATGCCCAGCCCCATCAGCACGGCCGGGCCGCTCGAGGGCGCCGGCGGCACGCAAACCACATAGACCCGATAGGGCCGGCAGACCGCCTCCGAGACCTTGGGCCGGTAGGCCTTCAGGTCCGCCAGGGTCATTGCTCCCGGAAGGGCACCCTCGGTCGTGCGCTTCACGATGGCCTGGGCGATCTCGCCCTCCAGCAGGGCGGCGGGCCCCTCAGCGGCGATCTTGCGCAGGGTCGCGGCGTAGGCCGGGTTCTTCAGGATGTCGCCGGCCTGGATGAGCTGGCCGTCGGCCTTGGTGAAATAGGCCACGGCGTCGGGCTGCTTGGCCTGGGGGGCGCTGGAGGCGACAAAGGCGGCCAGTCGCGGGGTGACGGCAAAACCCTGGTCCGCCAGGGCCTCGGCCTCGGTGAAGAGGTCCTTCCAGGCCAGGCGCCCGTGGGCCTTCTGGGCCATGTGCAGCATGGCCACGGCGCCGGGCACGCCGGTGGCCCGACCGCTGGTCACGGCCGAGAAGAAGGGCAGGGGCTTGCCGTCCGGGCCCAGGAACATGTCGGGCCGGGCGCCGGCCGGGGCGGTCTCGCGGCCGTTGTAGGCGGTCACCTTGCGGGTCTTCGCATCGTAGTAGGTCATGAAGGACCCGCCGCCGAGACCAGAGCTCTGCGGCTCCACCAGACCCAGGGCCGCCTGCACCGCCACGGCGGCGTCCACCGCCGAGCCGCCGCGCCTCAGCACCGAGACGCCCGCCTCCACCGCCAGGGGATGGGCGGCGGCGACCATGCCGGTCTCCTTGACCTGGGCGGCTGACGCGGTTGCCGGGGTCTTCGCCTCCCGCGCCAGCACTGGCGACGTCGGCAGGACAAGGGCCAGGACGGCGGCGGAAACGAGGGCGGACTTCAGCAGGGGGAAGGGACGCATGGGGGCCTCACGACGCAGGGACCCTTCGACCTATAGACCCGCCCGCGTGGACAAGGAACGCCATCCGGTGTTTGAGGAGCGCCATGAGTCCGCCCGCCCCCGGCCCCCGCAACCTCATTACCGATGTGCCCGGTCTTGCCGTCGGCCAGGCGCAGGACGCCGCCGTGCGCACCGGCGTGACGGTGATCCTGCCCGACGCCCGGGCGGTCTGCGCCGTGGATGTGCGCGGCGGCGGCCCCGGCACCCGGGAGACCGACGCCCTGGCACCCGAGAACCTGGTGGAGGCCGTCGACGCCGTCGTCCTGTCCGGCGGCTCGGTCTGGGGCCTGGCCGCCGCCGACGGCGCCGTGGCCTGGCTGGGCGCCCGGGGCCGGGGCTTTCGCCTGGCCGACCGGCCGGGGGTGCCACCCTCGCCCGTCGTGCCTGCGGCCATCCTCTTCGACCTCGCCAATGGCGGCGACAAGGCCTGGGGCGAGGACCCGCCCTATCGCGAGCTGGGGCGCCGGGCCTGCGCCGCCGCCAGCCTCGATTTCGACCTGGGCACTGCGGGCGCGGGATATGGCGCGGCGGCCGGGGGCCTGAAGGGCGGGACCGGCTCAGCCTCCCTCCTGTCGGCGGACGGCGCCGTGGGGGCCCTGGTCTGCGTCAACAGCTGGGGCTCGGTCACCGCCCCGGATGGCCGCACCTTCTGGGCCACCCCCTTTGAAATCGACGACGAGTTCGGGGGCCTGCCCCTGGACGGCCTGCGCGCCGGCCCCGGCCAGTGGGGCTCGGCCAAGGCCCCGCCCCCGGCGGGCGCCCGCCAGAACACGACGATCGCCTGCGTGGCCACTGACGTGGCCCTCACCCCGGCCCAGGCCAAGCGCCTCGCCATCATGGCCCAGGACGGCCTGGCCCGCGCCATCCGGCCGGTCCACGCCCCCTTCGACGGCGACGTGGTCTTCGCCCTGTCCACCGCCCGTCGCCCCCTCGAAGGCGGAGACGCCGCCCTCGCCCGCCAGGGTGTCGGCGGCCAGGGC
>NZ_JBAXIM010000226.1:0-2680 GCF_037138395.1 Phenylobacterium sp. | reverse complement strand
CGCTGGCAGGCCCTGGACTGGCTGGCCTTCCGGGCCTCCCTGTCCGGCACCTACCGGGCTCCGCCCCCGACCATCACGACGACCAACTTCACCCGTGGCCTGACCAATGCCAATGGCACCTACAAGGCCAACGACCTTTACGGGAATCCCAACCTCGATCCGGAAACGGCGACCACCTACGACTTCGGCCTGATGTTCAAGTTCGCGAACTTCAACGCGACGCTCGACTACTGGCAGTTCGACTTCAAGGACGGCCTGACGTCACAGGCCACGGCTGACATGCTCGCCCTGATGTTCCCGGCATCTTCCCAGACCGGTAACTGCGGCAACCCCGCCTATGCCGCCCTCCAGACCCATTTCACCTTCGACCAGGGGGTCTGCGGCCGCAGCAACATCCTCGCCTACCGGACCCAGTACATCAACGGCGGGCCGGTCAAGACCACGGGCCTCGACTTCCAGGCCAACCTCATCGTGGGCGAAGTCCTGGGCGGAGATATGAGCGCCGGCGTCGACGGCACCTACCTGCTGGACTACGACGAGACCCCCTATTCCATCGAGGGGTTCCCGATCGCTACGGGCGTCATCAAGCGGGCCGGCACCTACCGGGCCTCGGTCTTCACGGGCTACAATCGGATCCGTGGCAATGGCTACCTGAACTGGTCCTCGGGGATCCACAACCTGCGCTGGCAGACCCGCTATGTGTCCTCGACCGTCCAGGTCGAGGCCTCGCCGATCGCCATCGCCGCCAACGTCAGGGGAACTACGAAGATCGATGAGTACTGGCAGAGCGACATCACCTACAAGATCGACCTGCCCTGGGAGACCACGGCCACGGTGTCGGTGATGAACGTCTTTGACGCGGATCCGTCCTTCGCCATCGGCACCCAGTACAACTACGATCCGGGCAGTGGAAACCCGCTCGGCCGGGTTGTCTCCCTGGGCCTGAAGAAGCGCTTCTGATCGGCTTCCACGACTGAAAACGGAAAGGGCGTCCCTCGCGGGACGCCCTTTTTGTTTCGGGGCCTGGCCCGGCGGAGACTGGGGATCAGGGCCGTGACTTGCGCGGCAGGGCGGCGGCCTCTTCCGGAGTCAGGCGGGTGATCTCCGACACTGGACACCGGGTGACGCCGATGGGCCCCCGAACCCGAACCTGGACATCGATCGGCGCGCAGATGGAGCTGGAACCGCGGGAATCCAGTCCGACCTGCGTCTCCCAGTCCAAGTCGGGGCAGCGGCCCATCAGGTCCAGGCGGTAGATGTCCTTGCTGCGCACCCGAAGGTACAGGGTCTTGTCGTCCGGCGCTGCAAAGCCCCGAACGTCGCGGTTGAAGAAGCAGGCGCGCGTCGGCTTGGCGGCCTCGGGACCCGGCTCGGTCCCGGCCGGAACCGGTTGTCCCTGGGCGACGGCAGCGCCGGCGAGGGTGAAGGCGGCGACCGCCGCAAGGCTCAGTCTGGAGATCATGGCAAAAGCTCCGTGGGTTTCCGGGACGGAGGATAACAGTCAGGTTGAGGCAGGATAATGGCCTGCGAAGACCCCCCCTCTTACCCTGCGCTATAGCGCCCTGGCGCCAAGAGGGCGGCGAGGTCTTCCGGAAGGGGCGATGGCGCGCCTGTGGCCAGGGCCGCAATGTGCTCGCCCAGCAGGGGCGCCCAGGTCAGGCCCCGGGAACCGAGCCCGCCCAGGACCAAGAGCCCCGGGGTGCCCGGAAGAGCCCCGGCCAGGGGCAGGTGGTCGCGGGTGGTGGCCCGAACCCGGGCCCGGCCTTCCAGGGCGCGGCCGGAGAGGTCCGCCGCCAGGGCCGGCCGCGCGCGGGCGAGCGCCTCGAGGTTGGCCTGGTGGTCGGCCTCGGTCACCTCGGTGGAGGTCTCACCGCGCCGGAAGGTCGCCCCGAACAGGAAGCCATTGGAGAGGGGGGCGAGATACCCGCCCCCCTCTCCAATGGCTTCCTGTTCGGGGCGACCTTCCGGCGCGGTGAGACCTCCACCGAGGTGACCGAGGCCGACCACCAGGCCAACCTCGAGGCGCTCGCCCGCGCCCGCGGCCAGGATGACGGTGCGGAAGACGGAGGTCTCGCCCGACGCCGCCGTCAGCCGCCAGCCCCCTTCGGCCCGCTCGAGGGCCTGCACCTGACCGGCGAGGGGCGCCCCACACCAGGCCTCCAGGACCTGCCGGGGGTCGAGGCTCAGGGCGTCCGGCTGGTCCAGTCCGGCCCGGTCGGACGGCTCGCCCAGGCGCGCCGATGCCCCTGCCGGGTCGAGTAGCCGCAGGGTGCCCTCCGGAAAGAGGTCGGATCCGGCGATCCGGGCGAACCTCGACGGGTCCCTGTCGGTGGCGGCCAGTTGCAGGACCCCGCGTGCGAGCATCGCCCCGGGGACTTCCGGATAGACGTCCAGGGCCCGCAAATAGGCCTGGGCAGCCAGCCTCGCGACGGGGCCAAGGCCGGCGTCCAGGCGCGGCGTCACCAGGCCTGCAGGGTTTCCCGAAGCGCCGGCGCCCGGTGCCTCGGCCTCGAAGTGGACCGGCTCGACGCCCAGGCGGCGCAGGGCCCGCATCACCGATGCCCCGGCGATCCCGGCGCCAATCACGGCCACCCCGCCGGGACCGGCGGGGTCCCGACCCTCGCCGGGGAAGATGGCTTCCAGGCGCTCGCGCTTCCGCCCGTGGCCGGGCGCCCGGCGC
>NZ_JBAXIM010000225.1:0-2751 GCF_037138395.1 Phenylobacterium sp. | reverse complement strand
CGCCGCCCTGTGCAATCCGCCCTTCTTCGACGACGCCAGCGCCCTGCGCGGCCCCGCGCCAGAGAAATCTCGGGCCTGGATGGCGACAGACGGCCTCGCCGCCTGGACAGGCTATCTCCTCAAGGCCGTGCGCGACGGTGGGACAATCACCCTCATCCACCGGGCCGACCGGCTGGCCGACCTGCTCGCCGGGCTTACGCCCAGGTGCGGCTCCATCCGCATCCGCCCGGTCCAGCCCCGCGCCGCCTCGCCCGCCAGCCGGGTAATCGTGCGGGCCGTGCGCGGCGGCCGCGCGCCCCTGGCCCTTCTGCCACCCCTCGTCCTGCACCCCGGCGGCGAGGGCAAACACACGGAGGCCGCCGAGGCCATCCTGCGCGACGCCGCCGCCCTGGGCTGGGACTAAGGTCGTGAACCCGCGGCGATCCCGTTGACCCCCTCCGTCCCGGGACTACCGTCCCGGTCCACCTCCCCCTGGGGGGAGGAATTACAGAGCCATGGCGCCCCCAAGGGGGAGCTGTCGGCAAAGCCGACTGAGGGGGTCAACGGCGGCTCAGCTGACCCTCTCCGTCCCGGTGCTATCGCCCCCTAGGGGGCGGAATTAGAGCCGTCTAATTGCTCCACCTCAGGGGGAGCTCCGGGCGAAGCCCGGTGAGGGGGTCAACGGCCCCTCAGCTGCTCCCCTAGCCCTAACGCGCCAAAGGGGGGGAGCCAGAGGGATTCAGCCCGACAACCGGCCCGGGCGTCGGTCCAGGGAGGCCAGGATGAACTGCGCCAGCCGGTCCGCCGCCCGGGGTGCCCCGCCCCGCGCCTTCAACAGGGCAATCTCGGCGTCCTCCAGGGGCGGCAGACCGTCGGCCTCGCCCAGCAGGACCAGGTCGTCGGGGACCATCTCCCGGGGCAGGACGGTCAGGCCCAGGCCCGCCCTCAGGGCCGCATGCTGGCCGGCCAGGGAGGGGCTCGTGTAGGCCGCCCGCCAGGTCCGGCCGCGCGCCTCCAGGGCCGCCACCGCCCGCCGGCGATAGACGCAGGGCGCCGGGGCGATGACCAGGGGCGCCGGCTCGTCTGGCTTCAGCACCGCCCGGTCCGCTGCCACCCAGACCAGGGGCTCACGCCAGACCCGCACCCCCAGGTCCGGCCCCAGGGGCTCGCGCTTGACCAGGGCCAGGTCCAGGGCGCCGGCCTGCAGCCGGTCCAGCAGGTTCAGGGTCAGGTCACAGGTCACCGCCAGGGCCACCCGCGGATGGGACCGGGCGAAGGCGCCAAGGATGTCGGGCAGGTGGACGGTGGCGAAGTCCTCCGGCGCGCCCAGCCGCACCTCACCCTCCAGGTCCTCGCCCGTCACCTCGGCGATGATCTCGTCATTCACCCTCAACAGCCGCCGGGCCTTGGGCAGGAAGGACTCCCCGGCCTCGGTCAGCCCCACCCGGCGCGGGTCCCGGGCCAACAGCTTCACCCCCAGCCGATCCTCCAGCCGCCGCACCTGCAGGCTGATGGCCGACTGGGTGCGCCCCAGCCTTTCCCCCGTCCGGGTAAAGCTGCGGGTATCAGCGATGGTCACGAAGGTGCGGATCAGGTCCAGGTCGAGATTGATATCTCGCGACATGAGCGTCTCCTCAATGAGTTTCCCTTATCACAGGAATAGCGCCTTTCAACGCTGCAGTCGGGGCGGAACCCCCTAGGACGACACCCCACGCGCCAGGGGGGCGCGTCGCAGACCCTGGATTTCACCATGCCCGAAGCCCTGACCTCCGCCGCCGCCCTCGGCGCCCAGAACCTGCTGGCGCCCGCCATCCTGTTCTTCGTCCTGGGCCTGTTCGGCGGGTTCGCGCGCTCCGACCTGTCCATGCCCGCCACCACCACCCGCACCCTCTCCCTCTTCCTGATGCTCTGCATCGGCTTCAAGGGCGGGGTCGAGGCGGCCGATGCAGGGCTCAGTCCGGGCTTCGTGCGGGCGGGGATCGCCGGCCTCCTCCTGTCCCTTTCCTGGCCCCTGGTGGCCTATCCGGTCCTGCGGCGCCTCGGCGGTCTCGATCGGGCCTCGGCGGCCGCCACGGCAGCGGCCTTCGGCTCAGTCTCTGTGGTCACCTTTGCGGCGGGATCCGACTTCCTGGCCGCCCACGGCATACCCTTCGGCGGCTACATGACGGCGGTCCTCGCCCTCATGGAGGCCCCGGCCATCCTCACTGCCCTGATCATCGCCCGGCGAGCCGCTGAGGGGGACGGCCCCCGCCACTCCATGGGGAGCCTCCTGCGCGAGGTCTTCCTCGGCGGCCCGGCCCTCATGCTGGTAGGCAGCTTCCTGATCGGCCTCATCACCGGCGAGCGCGGCATGGCCAAGCTCGACACCTTCGTGAACCCCGTCTTCCAGGGCGCCCTCTGCCTCTTCCTGCTCGACATGGGCCTGGCCGCCGCCCGCAGCCTCACCGACGCCGGACGTCCGCCCCTGCGCGTACTGGCCCTGGGGATCGCCCTGCCGGTGGCAGGCGCGACCGCAGGCTATCTCGCCTCACGCCTCGCCGGCCTCGCCCCCGGCGACAGCGCCATGTTGATCCTGCTGGCCGCCTCCGCCTCCTACATCGCCGCCCCGGCCGCCATGCGCACCGCCCTGCCCGAGGCCAAGCCCGGCATCTATCTCGGCCTCTCCCTGGGCGTGGCCTTCCCCTTCAACCTGATCCTGGGACTGCCCCTCTACGCCCTGGCGGCGGGGGCGCTGTAGGCGGGCGGGAGGCGGAGAAGGATAGGGGCGGAGGG
>NZ_JBAXIM010000224.1:0-2771 GCF_037138395.1 Phenylobacterium sp. | reverse complement strand
GTCGCGGCGGGCTTCGAGGAAGGCGAGGGCGTCCTCGATGTGGGCGAAGCGGGGGCGCTCGCCGTCGGCGGCGGGGCCGTCCAGCCCGGCCAGGGCGCTGGCCCGCATGGGGGCGGCCAGGCGCTCGGCGACCTCGGCGGTCTCGGCGGCCAGGGCGATGGTGGCCACGGCGGTCCAGCCCTGGGACCGGAAGGCGGAGGGGGCAAAGGCGGCGCGATAGGCGCTCACCGCCGGCCCGCCTTCGCTGCGGGCGATGAACTCGGCAAAGACCATGCCCACCCCGGCGCGCCCGGCGAAGTCGGCGGTCTCGGGCGAGGAGCAGAGCAGGAAGATATCCGGATGTGAGGGTCCCGAGGGCGAGGCGTGGATGCCCCGGGCCGGATGGGCCTCGGTGATCGGCTCCACCCCGCCGGCGTCCAGCAGCCAGGCGTTCAGGAGTGCGAAGTACTGCGGGAAGGCCTCGGACCCCGCCGAGCGCAGGGCCCCGCCGGTGCGCCCGTCCGTGCCCAGGGCCCGGCCGACGCCCAGGTCGATGCGGCCCGGCGCCAGGGCCTCCAGGGCCATGAAGACCTCGGCCACCTTCAGGGGCGAGTAGTTGACCAGCATGACCCCGCCCGAGCCCAGGCGGATGGTCTTCGTGGCCTGGGTCAGGGCGGCCATCAGGATCTCGGGGGAGGCCGAGCCCAGGCTGCGCATGTTGTGGTGCTCGGCCACCCAGAAGCGGTCATAGCCCAGCCGCTCGGCCGCCTGGGCCACGGCGATGGTCTCGCGCACGGCCTGGGCCTGGGTGGCCTCGCCGCCCACCGGCGACAGGTCGAGGACGGAGAGCCGGGCCTTCACGTCCGCTTGCCGGTCTTCTTGATCACGGCGGAGAAGGCAAACACCGTCTGCCCCTCCACGGTCATCAGCCCCCGCAGGAAGACGAGGCTGCGCCCACCCTTCACCACCTCGCCCCGGCACTCTAGCAGGGCGCCGGGCGGCACGGCCCCCACGAAGTCGGCATTCAGCGAGGCGGTGACGCTGGAGGCCTCCGTCAGCTGCTCCCGGGCGAAGATGAAGATGGCGTAGTCGGCGAAGGTCATCAGGGCCCCACCGTGCATGAAGCCGCCGCCGTTCATGTGCTTGGCCTCGGTCCGCATGGCGCAGACCGGGGCGCCGGTCTCGTCGATCCGGTAGAAGAAGGGGCCGGCGTGGTCCTCGAAAGGCTCGCCCGTATAGACCGTCCAGCCGGCCCAGGGGCCGTCCTCGAGCGTCTTGTGCACGAATGTCGGATAGCCCGTGTCGCCGTTGGCCATGGAAGTCCTCCCCGCGCCGCCTCCGACCACTTGAAGGCCTGCCTCCCAGCCTTTGCCAAACCCCGCGCCCGGGCGCCAGAGCCTACGGATAGATGCCAGAGAGCCTACCAGACCCGCTTCACGGCGAAGTCGTCGAACCGCGTCTCATTGGACACCAGAACAAGGTCCTCAGACAGGGCCTGGGCGATCAGCAAGCGGTCGAAGGGATCCTTGTGATCAATGCCCATCTCGCCGGCCAGGCGGGCGTGGCGAACGCTGATTCCAAGCCCCGTAAACCCCTGGCTGGCGATGATGGCCTCGAAGTCCTGAGCCAGCAGAGCGGCGTCGGGAAGCTTGCCGATCCTGAACTTGGTCGCGACCTCCATGGCCGAGGCGGCGCTGACGGCGACCGGGTTTCCCTCGTCTGACATGGCCTCCTGGGCGTGGCGGCCCAGCTTCTCGTCCCCTGCCAGCCACCAGATCAGGGCGTGGGTGTCGAGCAGGAGCCTCAAGCCAGGCCCCAGCCTTCCAGGTCTTCAGGAGGGAGGGGGTCATTGAACCGGTCATCCAGGCTGATCCGGCCCTTGAAGGCGCCGAATTGCCGGCGCCCGGGCGGCGTGACCGGGGACAGCCGCACGACAGGCGACTTGCCGCGCGCAATCACCACCTCCTCGCCGGACAGGGCTTCGGCGATCAGGCGCGAGAGGTGCGTCTTGGCGTCGTGAACAGAGTATTGGGCCATGGAACTCTCCTTAGCTAAGAATATGGCTAACTTTGACGCTCTTCAAGACGGTCCCTCCAAGCGGCGCCTCCGAGCAGAAGAAACGGCGGCCTTCGGGAAGAAGGGCCGCCGTTGCGAAGCCGCAAGGTCAAACTGGGATGGAGACAAGCGCGGCGGCCGGACCCGGCCCGGGGGGGCTGGGGGGGCGATTCAGGGTCCGGACCAGGTCCGACCGCCGACGGTCTCAACCTGGCGGCCGTCTGTGGCGGCGTCGGGTTCGGATTGAGGCGGTTTCGGGGCTTTTCAGCCCACCTTCCGCCCTGCCCGGAACCGCACCGGCATGGTCCGCGGCCCGGAGATGAAATTGCTCGCCAGCCATTCCGGCGGGGCCGTGCGCTCCAGGTCTTCCAGGCGGGACAGCACCTCCACCAGCATGGCGTCGATCTCGATCCGGGCGATGTGCTGGCCCAGGCACACGTGGGGGCCGTTGCCGAAGGCGATGTGGTCGGGGGCCGCCCGGGCCAGGTCCAGCTGGTCGGCGCGGTCGAACTGGGCGGGGTCGCGGTTGGCCGAGCCGAAATACATGACCACCTTGTCGCCCTGGCGGATCGTCTTGCCGCCCAGCTGGGCGTCCTTTCGGGCGGTGCGGCGCATGTAGATCACCGGGGTGGTCCAGCGCAGCAGCTCCTCCCGGGCGGCGGGCAGGCGCGCCGGCAGGTCAGCCTTCAGCCAGGCCAGCTGGTCGGGATGGTCCAGCATGGCGTCCAGGCCGCTGG
>NZ_JBAXIM010000223.1:0-2771 GCF_037138395.1 Phenylobacterium sp. | reverse complement strand
CTGAATTGGGGCTTCTTTCGACGCCTCTAGGCGGTTGGCTTCCGAAGGGAACAGGTCCTAGCGGTCAAAATCTGACGTTTGAGTCCCGCCGGTCGCATAAGGCGGTCGGAAACCCGAATGTCCGCTTTACGATCCGAAGCCAACGGGGAGAATGGACCCTAAGCTGAAGTTGGGCAGCCGCTACCTCCGTCCGCCGTTAAGTTCGAAGAAGTCGATGATCGCGGCGACCCAGGCCCCGTGGGCTCGTTCTACATGTGCGGCATGGTCGGCACCTGGCAGGACGGTCCACCCCCTCGCCTGTGTCCCCAGCCGCGCAAATACTACGGCTTGACGCTCGGTCACGGCGATGGGGTCCGAGACGCCCTGCAGCAGCAAGGTTGGCGCTTTGACCAGAGAGGGGTCGACCGTTGCGAAGACCTCTTCGCGCTCCCAATCCATGCGGACGGGGTCGGCCTTCACCGCCGCTTTTGCATAGGCTTCCACGACGGCAGGCGACGCGGCGTCCTGGACTATGAAGTCCGATGCCGCTGCGGCCAGGGTGGTTGGGGCACGGCGCGGTCCCGCGGGTGCGAGCGGCGCTCCCGGCTGCGAGGCGTACCCCAGCCCGGGGAATCCATAGAGGACCAGCATAGAATGGCTGTCCGGATAGGTCGCCGAAGTCAACAGGGCCACTTGGGAGCCGCGCGAATAGCCGACCAGCACCGGCTTAACCTTCTCCCGCGCCTCGATGGCGGTGAGGACGGCGCGCACAGCCCTCGCAGCCTCCTGCGGTGAGAGCATGCCCGAGGCTCCCCTCGGCGTCTCTCCGTATCCAGGCAGATCCATAGCGTAGGCCGCGAAGCCGCGCGAAGCGAAGCTCCGCAGCACTGAAACGTTCTCGCCAGGCACATTGAGATCGAAGTTGGGCAGAGCACTCCAAGTACGCCCATGGACGAAAAGGACGGCAGCTATCGGCTTTTCAGGCCGCCGGACCCAGACCCGCAGATCCACACCCTCGCCCCTGACCGACCAACGCTCCGGAGCCACATAGTCCGGAGTGGCTATGGTCGGCTGAGCCTGGGCGGAGATCGCAGGGAGGCCAGCAGCGGCGACAACCGCGACTAAGACCAACGAGGCACCCCACAGCGGGAACTTTGTCCGTTTAGCCATCTGAAGATCCCAAGGGTTGAATTGGCGCCAGTCGAGCACCGCGAACAGGATCTACCCGGAAAAAGGCCTCCTAACGAACCTTCCGCGACTCTGGCGAGGTCCGCTCCCGGGCGGAAGCGGGGCCCCGCTTAGTCCACCTTTGGCGCGCCAGCAGCGGTCCCAGGTGTCAGGTTCAATCCCCTATCGGGCCAGTTCCTTCATGGCCTTCTCGAGGCCCGCGAGGGTGAGTGGGAACATGCGGTCTCCGACGAGCTGGCGCATGACCTCCACGGACGGCGTATAGTCCCAGTGCCTTTCGGCCGTGGGGTTGAGCCAGATCATGTCTTCGAAGGTCTGCGCCACGCGGTCGACCCAGATGGCCCCGGGTTCCTCGTTCCAGTGCTCGACCGAGCCGCCGGGATAGGTGATTTCGTAGGGGCTCATGGTGGCGTCGCCCACGAAGATGACCTTGTAGTCCCGGCTGAACTTGTGGAGCACGTCCCAGGTCGGGATCTTTTCGGCGTGGCGACGCCGGTTGTCCTTCCACACGCTCTCGTAGAGGCAGTTGTGGAAGTAGTAGAACTCCATGTTCTTGAACTCGGTCCGGGCGGCGCTGAACAGCTCCTCACAGATCCGGATATGGCTATCCATTGAGCCGCCGACGTCGAAGAAGATCAGGACGCTGATCTTGTTGCGGCGCTCGGGCCGCAGCTTGATGTCGAGATAACCCTTCTCCGCCGTGCCGCGGATGGTGCCGTCCATGTCGAGCTCTTCGGCCGCGCCATCCCGGGTCCACTTGCGCAGGCGACGCAGGGCGACCTTGATGTTGCGGGTGCCCAGCTCGACGCTGTCGTCGAGGTTCTTGTATTCGCGCTTGTCCCAGACCTTCACGGCCCGGCCATGCCGGCCCTTGTCCTGGCCAATGCGCACGCCCTCCGGGTGGTAGCCGTTGGCGCCGAAGGGGGAGTCGCCGTTCGGGCCCTCGCCGCCCTTACCCTTACCCTTGCCCTTGCCTTCACCCTCACCGTCGTCGCCGTTCTCGCGCTGCTCGCGCATCTGTTCGGCGAGGGCCTCCATGAGCTTCTCGAACCCGCCCATGGCCTCGATCTGGGCCTTCTCCTCGTCGGTGAGGAACTGGTCGGAGATCTTCTTCAGCCACTCGGCCGGGATGTCGGAGACGCCAAAGCTCTCAAGCTTCTCCAGGCCCTTGAACACGTGGCCGAAAACCTGGTCGAACCGGTCGAGGTTTTTCTCGTCCTTCACCAGGGCGGAGCGCGCCAGATAGTAGAACTCGTCAACGCTGCGACCGATGACCGCCTTGTCGAGCGCCTCCATCAGCATGAGGTACTCCCTGAGGGTCACGGGGACCTTGGCCTCGCGGAGTTCGGTGAAGAAACGCATGAACATGGTGGACGTCCCCTTGCGGGCGGAACGAGTGTTTGAGACGCGAATGTGAAGCCCTGAGGCCCCGCTGTCCAGTGCAGGACGCCTCAGAAAGCGGGTCTCCGCCGCAGGATGAACTCCCGGTCGATGGTGTTTCCCACGGGGAAGCCGTACTCGCCGACCTTCTGAAAGCCGCGTCGCGCGTAGAAGCGCTGGGCGCCGAGGTTTTCCGACCAGACCCCGATCCAGACGTCGGGCGG
>NZ_JBAXIM010000222.1:0-2789 GCF_037138395.1 Phenylobacterium sp. | reverse complement strand
GCTGTCGCCGCCCGAGGGTGAGGCCATCCCCCGCAGGTGTGGCGGGGGATCGAGGCGCTGCGGTCGCCGCCGTCACCGTTGCTGGACCCGCTACGACCGGGACAGGGGCGGGGGAGGTCGGTTGGGGACCGGCCATCCGGTCCTGCAGGACCTTGACATCGCCCCGGGCGAGGTCGGCGTTGCGTGCGGCGGACTCGACCTGGGCGTTGAGGTCCTTGATGGCTTTCTCGAGGTCGGACACCCGGTCGGAAAGCTCCCGGATGCGGACATCCCCGGGGTCCTCCGCGGGTGGCGCGGCGGCGGACATGGCCGGGATGGCGAGCGCCAGTCCGAGGCCGATGAGGGCGTTTCTCAGGCTGGCCACGGACTAGCGGACGCCGCCGATGAGCACTGTGCGGGCATTGCGGTTGCGGCGGAAGGCCTCGTCGTCGGCGCCCGGATCGATGGGCCGCTCCTTGCCGAAGGAGACGGTGGAGATCCGCGACGGCGAGACTCCCCGCATGACCAATTCGTCGCGCACGGCGTTGGCCCGGCGAGAGCCCAGGGCGATGTTGTACTCCCGGGTACCCCGCTCGTCGGCATTGCCCTCGATCCGGACCTGTACGTCGGGATAGCGGTTCAGCCAGGCCGCCTGCCGCTCGACGATTTCGGTCGCGTCCTCCCGGACCTCGTACTGGTCGATGTCGAACAGGACCCGGTCGGAGACATTGATGACGAAGTCTTGCTGGGTACCGGGCAGGGGCGCACTGGTCACGGGTTCGGGACGGCCCACGGGCCGGACCGCGCCGGAAGCGATTGCGGAACCCCCGGCGACAGGCATCGTAGCCTCGGGGGGCTTTTCGGTCACGGGCCCCGGCTTGGGTGTCGACTGGCAGGCCCCCAGGAGGGCCGCGGCGGCGAGAAGGGGCGTCCAGCGCAGGGCGGAATGGGCGTTCATTCGGGTGTCCTCACGTCGTCAGTTGATCAGGGGCGACCAGGCCGGGTCCGAGGCCCCGCCGGTGTAGGGGGCCGGTTTCAGGATGCGGCCTGTGACGTCCACGGTCCAGAGGTGGGGTTCGCCCCCAGCTTCCTGGCGGCTGAACAGCAGTACCCGGCCATTCGGGGCCCAGGTGGGGCCCTCGTCCATGTAGCTTGAAGTCAGGGTGCGTTCGTCCGAGCCTTCGGGCCGCATGACGCCGATATGGAACTGTCCGCCGCCTTGCCGCGTGAAGGCGATGAAGTCGCCGGTGGGACTCCAGACCGGCGAGGTGTAGCGCCCGTCTCCGAAGGAGATGCGCCGGGCTCCGCCGCCTGCCGCGTCCATGATGTAGAGCTGGGGCGAGCCGCCACGATCGGAGTTGAAGACGATCCGGCTTCCGTCGGGGGAGAAGGCCGGGGAGGTATCGATGGCCGGGTCCGAGGTCAGGCGACGGCTTTGCCGGTTGACCAGGTTCATGACCCAGATGTCCGAGTTGCCGTTCTTCTCCACGGCGAAGGCCACCTGGCGCCCGTCCGGCGAGAACCGCGGGGCGAACACCATGCCGGGGAACTGGCCGAGGCTCTCCCGGCGACCGGTCTCCAGGTTGAGCAGGTAGACGGCCGACCCCTCGGGCCTCAGGGCCATGTAGGTGATTTCCTGGCTGGAGGCGGAAAAGCGCGGAGAGAGGACGATCTCCGAGCCATCGGTCAGGTAGCTGGGATTGGCTCCGTCCTGGTCCATCACCGCCAACCTGAGCGTCCGCTCAAGGCGACTGCCGGTTTCCGAAACGAAGACCACCCGGGTGTCGAAATAGCCCTTCTCGCCTGTCAGCCGCTCGTAGACGGCGTCGGAGATCTTGTGCGCTACCCGGCGCCAGTTCTCGGGGGTGGAGGTGAACTGCAGTCCCAGCAGCTGCTGGCCAGCGGGAACGTCCCAGAGGCGGAAGTCCACCTGCAGGCGGCCATCTACGAGCTGGACCTTGCCATTGACCATGGCCTGGGCACCCAGGGACTTCCACACGCCGAAGTCAGGCTCGACGGTCACTTCCGAGCGGCGGCCTGCGGAGTCGACCGGCGCGAAGAGCCCCGATCGGCTCAGGTTGTCCATGACGACCCGGGCGATTTCGGCACCCCTTTGACCTTCGAAGTCCGGCGCGGCCAGGGGAAGCGGGCGGATGTCGCCCCGGTTGACGTCCACCTCGATCTCGGCGCGCGCGTTCGACGGCGCCAGGCTGACCCCGGCCAGGGCCAGGCAGGCGGCGAGAACAGCTGCGGACATCCTCATGAACAGGCCTCCCGGGCGTTGAAGTTGACGGCGAACCGGCGATTGGATGGACCCGCCAGGTCGGGGAAGGGCGCGGCCTGGTGAACCGCTCGAATGGCGCGCTCGGCCGCCGCCCTGACGGTGGGATTGTCCGAGCGCTCAAGCCCACCCGCCTCTACCGGTCCTTCGAGTTCCCCGGCAGCGGTCAGGCCGAAACTCACCCGGACCCGGACATCGCGCCCGCCTTCGACCTCGCAGTTGGGAGTCCAGCGCTGCTGCAGCTGGTCCTGAAGTCCGGCGAGGGCGGCGGCGCTTGGCCCTATCGCGGCTGCAGGGCCCGGGCGTCCGCCGCCCATCCGGGCGACTTCGGCGGCGAGGGCCTCAAGGTCCAGTCCCCCGCCCGTTTGCCGGGTCACGGTGGGCGCTGGGCGCGGAGGTCCCGGCCTTGCAGCGGGTTGCGCGGCCGGCTTCGTCACTGCGGCCTTTTGGGGCGGCGGAGGGGGCGTCGCTGCCCTTGCGGCCAGGGCCGGGACCTCCGCGCCCAGCGCCCACCGTGACCCGGCAAACG
>NZ_JBAXIM010000221.1:0-2887 GCF_037138395.1 Phenylobacterium sp. | reverse complement strand
CCTCAGTAGCCGGCGGCCTTGCCGTTGGGTTGTCCGTCGACGATCTGGTCCAGGTATTCCGACAGGCCATAGCCCACCAGGTCGCCGCACCGGTACTCGGTCATGCCCTCGGTGATCCGGGTCTGGAGCTCGACGCCCTCAGCGGTGGTCCGACGGTTCCGCAGGGGGATTAGGGACAGGACCTGACCCGTGACGGAATAGGACTTGCCGCCCACGGTCTTCACCTCGGCGCGGAGTTGGGTCTGGTAGCCGTGTTCGTCCCAGTCGCTCTCGATCCTGCACTCCGAGATCAGGTCGTAGATCCCGTCGCGGAAGACCATGCCGCCCTGCCGGGCCCCGCCCTTTCCGTCCCCAATGACCGATAGCATCATGCCGAAGTCGCGGCCGAAGTTCATTGGGCACCAGCGGTACCAGTCTATGGCCTGCCAGTGACGGGGCCCCCAGGACTTGTCCCTCAGGCCGTGGCCATCGATCTCGAAGCTCTCGTCGCCAATGGTGAAACGGCCCTTCGCGGCGCAGTGCTGCTCATAGTGGGCCTTGGCGAAGGACTTCTCGGGGTCGATCTCGATCGGGGTCCCGTCCTCGCGCACGGTCTCGCCACCGTACATGGGCGAGACGCCCTCGTAGTCCAGTTCGACCGTGCAGGGCAGGGAAGGGTTCTCGCGGAAGGCGCGCTTGGGGTCGGCCATCTCGTGCGGCCTGGCGAGGAGCAGGGCCTTGCCGGAATAAGTGACCCGCAGGCGCTTGAACGGCTCGACCACCTCGACCTTGAGGCCGCCGGCGTTCATCTCGGTGTTCGCTTCGATGGTCGGGCGGCCAAACATGAAGGCCACCCGGCCATCCGGCAGGTAGAGGCAGACCGTCATCTCGGCGTAGTGCTCGTTGGGCCGGTTGCCGATCCGGAACCAGCCCCCGGCTTTCCGGGCCGGGTCGAACACGTTGAAATACATGCTCTCGTTGTAGTTCTTGAAGGCCCCTGGATCGTGCGGGAACTCGTCCTGCGGCTCCAGGCGTGTCTTGAAGCCGGCTGCGGCCCTGGCCATGGCGTTGTCCTCCCTGCGTTTCTGCGCGCACTACAGCACCTCGGCCCGGACTCTCAAAGGCCGGAGAAAAGAACGCCCGGCCAGAGCCGTGCGCGAGGTGATGAGGGTGGGTGTCTTCAGGGAAGACGATGAAAGCCTGGCCAGGTAGGGTTAATCCGACATTAAGGGCGCGGACTTCAGGAAGGGGGCCATGAAGATCCACTTCACCGGAATCGCGGGCGCCGGCATGGCGGCCGTCGCCCAGATGATGCAGGACGCTGGCCATCAGGTCTCCGGCTCCGACCAGGACGTCTTTCCGCCCATGTCCACCTTTGTCGAGGGCCTGGGCCTGCCGGTCGCCTGGCGCCTGGATGCCGCCAACCTGCCCGCAGACCTCGACGTGCTCGTCCAGGGGGCCAGCGCCAAGCTTGGCGGCGACGACAATGTCGAGGCCCGGGCCGCCCGGGCGCGGGGCGTCAAGGTCACCACCTTCCCCGAACTCGTCGGCGACCAGACCCGGGGCCGGGTCAACACCGTGGTGGCCGGCTCCTTCGGCAAGTCCACCTGCGCGGCCCTGGCGGCCCATGTCCTGAGGTTCTGCGGGGTCGACGCCGGCTGGCTGGTGGGCGCCATCTCGCCCTCCCTGCCGGCGACGGGGCGCTGGGGCACCTCGCCCGAGATGATCCTCGAGGGCGACGAGTACATCGTCGGGCCGGACGACCGGCGGTCCAAGTTCGCCCTCTACCACCCGCAGAGGCTGCTGCTGACCTCG
This sequence comes from Phenylobacterium sp., assembly GCF_037138395.1. GTDB lineage: Bacteria > Pseudomonadota > Alphaproteobacteria > Caulobacterales > Caulobacteraceae > Phenylobacterium. The sequence continues at coordinate 1,093 of NZ_JBAXIM010000221.1, read as the reverse complement.
CTGGTGCACGACCACGTCAACGTCTTCCCGACCTTTGCCGAGTACGAGGCGCCGTTCCGGGAACTCCTACGTGGCCTGCCGCCGGACGGCCTTGCCGTACTCCGCGACCACCCGGCGGTGCGCGAGGTCGCAGGCGAGACCCGCGCGCGCATTGTCTGGTACGGCGGCGATTCCGGCGGCTGGCGGGCGCAAGGTGAGGTCTTTGGCGAGGTCACCCGCTTCGACCTGGTCGCCCCCGACGGCACCTGCACGCCCATGACCACGAGCCTCCTCGGCGCCCACAACATCGAGAACATCGTCGGGGTCTCGGCCCTGCTGCTCGAAACCGGCCTGGTGGAGCGGGCGGGGCTGGTCCGCGCCGTCGCCAGCTTCGAGGGCATCCGGCGCAGGCTGGACCGCCTGACCCGCACCTCGCGCATTCCGGTGATCGAGGGCTTCGGCTCCTCCTGGGAGAAGGCCCGCTCAGCCATTGACGCCCTCAGGCTACATTTCCCCGACCGGAAGCTTATCGTGGTCTTCGAGCCGCACACCTTCTCATGGCGGTCCCGGGACGCCCTGTCCTGGTACGACACGGTCTTCGAGGGGGTGGAGCGGGTGCTCATCCTGCCCCCGCCAGGGCACGGCGCCGGCGGTCACAACCAGTCGAGCCTCGCCGAGATCGTTGACCGCACCCGGGCGGCCGGAGTGGACGCTCGGCCGGTGATGGATGCGCAAGCGGCGCAGGCGGCCCTGTCCGCCCTTTCAGGGGACGAGGTGGTCCTGCTGCTCTCCTCGGGGCCGCTGCTCGGCCTGCCCGACAGCCTGCCGCCAGTGTTCGACAGGCTTTACGGGACCTGACCTGGGTCACCGTTGACCCCCTCAGTCGGCTTTGCCGACAGCTCCCCCTGATGGGGAGCAATGGCTCGGTAATTCCTCCCCCCAGGGGGAGGTGGCCCGCGCAGCGGGCCGGAGGGGGTCAGCGGGCTCGCAAGTCCGCCCCTTGGCTGCCGGGGCTAGGCCAGCCTCAAGTCATGGTTTGTGACGCGAAGATCGGAGGAGAGGACCTTGGAGAGGATCTTTCCGCTCTCGCCCGATCCGGTCTCGAAGACGATGA
>NZ_JBAXIM010000220.1:0-2895 GCF_037138395.1 Phenylobacterium sp. | reverse complement strand
CCCGGTATGACCTCCAGCCGGATCCGGCCATCCGCAGTCAGCCCGGCCTCATGGCCATCGGACCGGCAGGTCGAACCAGTCTCGGCCTTGAGGATCCGGATCGGGACGCCCGCGCTCTCGAAGGACGGCCAGGGATCGTGGCCGTGGCTGGCGAAGTTCGAGGCCTCCCAGGCGGGCGGGCAGTTCAGCTCGACCTCGCCGGACTGCGTGTCGTGGAAGCCGTCCTCCACATAGTCGGCCAGCATTTCGGGGGTCCAGGCGCGGAAGGCACCCTTGCCGCTATAGGAGGTGATCACGACGTCACGGCTGGGGAAGACCGGCCGGCGTCGGAGGGCGCCCTGGAGCAGGGGATTGTCGCCGGTCAGGGGCCGGTTCCCGTTCTGGGCGGCAAAGCCCGGCGCCATGATCACCGGGTCGAAGAGGGCGATCCCCCGAACCCGCCCGGGCGCCTCGGCGGCGGCCATCAGGCTGATTGTGCCACCCATGGAATGTCCGCCCAGGACCGCATTGCGGATGTCGAGCGCCTCGAGCACGGCCTTGAGGTCGGGCACCAGGTCGTACCAGTTGCGGCCCGGGTCCTCGAGCCGGGGCGGCAGGCCCGACAGGCCATGGCCCCGCTGATCGATGGCGAGGATCCTCAGCCGGTCGGACAGGGGCCCCAGGATCGACCGGTAGGTCAGGGCATTGAAGCCGTTGGCGTGGGAAAAGACGATGTCGACCGGGCGGTCCTGAGGGCCCATCTCTATGGCGGTCCCATGGCCGCCGACGGACGGAAGATCGAAGCGCAGGCGGCGGAATTCGAAACCCGGAACAGTGCTGGTCATGGACGGTCAGTCTCCCCTTGGCCTCTTCTAGCGCCTCGCCGTCCGACGCGCACCCGGAAGGATCACCCTTGCGAACCCTTCGCCACCGGGCCTAGGTCGCGGCATGACTGCGGACCCGCCGCCCATCGAATGGACCGAGGACGGACGTCCCCGTTCCGCCCTCTACGGAGACGCCTACTTCGGCGCCGACGACGGCCTGTCGGAATCCCGGGCGGTGTTCCTGGAGGGCTGCGGCCTGCCCGGGGCCTGGGCTGGGCGCCGGTCTTTCACTGTCGCCGAACTGGGCTTCGGGACCGGGCTCAACATCCTGGCCCTGCTGGACCTCTGGCGCCGGGAAGGCCCTGCAGGATATTTTACTGGGGTCTTCGGGAAATTATTGAGCAGCAATTGGTCTATTCTGTCTCGAATCACTCCGTATACATTCACCCATCCGAGACAGTGACTGTGGAATGCCACCTTCATGGAAGGAGTATGTAGCAAGGTCGATATTTGGGTACGCTAGCGGGACGTCGAAGTTAACCATCCGGATCTGGGCGTTAAACCCACGGTTCCTTAATTTACTATATATCTTCTGGGAATTTGATTTATCGACAATTCGATCTCGCGGGTCCTGGGTAACTAAAACTATCTCCGAGCCCGGAGCCCTTTTGTCTAGATAGTCAATCGGTCGAGTAGGATTTGAGACACCATAGTATGAAGCACTTATACCATACTGTTTCAAGTATACTTGTTGTCTATCTGCAGGAGCAGCATATAAAACCACACAACGCAAATCAGATCTCAGTCCGATGATTTTGACTGCAGCAGCCCCAGACAGTGAAAGGCCCGCAAGATTTACGTACTTCGCGTTCCACATCCTTTTAACATCATCAATCTGTCGGTTAACGATTTGAGGTCCTGACTCCCGATCAATTAGATCAGGGCTTCCAGACGCTCCAAATGAACCTGGCAAAGGAATGACGACGAATTGATCGGGACCTTGATAGTATGATGACGCCTCTGCCATCCCTTTTATGAGAAGACTGGGGGATAAATATACATATTTGACGTATACCTCTAATTTTTCTACTTTAACACCGAATAGCTCTTTACGAATTTGAGCCCTCGTAGTGCCTCCAGGGGGTAATAGTATTATTGTTAAATAATCGGTGTGTTTTTGTAAATTTGATTTACCTATATTATATATTGGTGTAATGTATTTTCGATCTTCATACTCGCCGACAGCAACAGGTTGGTATTTACTACTGATTTTGAACGATCCGAGGTTGTAGTAGGTGACGGGAATATCTGGGATTTTCCGTTGGCATGCTCCCAACAAGCACATAGTCGCTCCTATTGCTGCACAGACTTGTTTCATTGGGAACTTCTCCATACTGAGGCATCCAATGTCTGTGTGCCCGGTCAGCCCCTTCGAACTAACCGGGCACTAAGCAACAAGTAGTTCAATTAAGAATGTATCCCACGGTCAGCTCGGTGGTGCTGGTGGACTAGGGTCTGGGGCGGAGGAAGTCGGGTTACGAGCGTAGGTGCCTTCTGGGGAAAAGCAAAGCGGTCCCTACAGCGAATTCATCTGGGCCGTCCGACGCGCACCCGGGAGGATCACCCTTGCGAACCCTTCGCCACCGGGCCTAGGTCGCGGCATGACTGCGGACCCGCCGCCCATCGAATGGACCGAGGACGGACGTCCCCGTTCCGCCCTCTACGGAGACGCCTACTTCGGCGCCGACGACGGCCTGTCGGAATCCCGGGCGGTGTTCCTGGAGGGCTGCGGCCTGCCCGGGGCCTGGGCTGGGCGCCGGTCTTTCACTGTCGCCGAACTGGGCTTCGGGACCGGGCTCAACATCCTGGCCCTGCTGGACCTCTGGCGCCGGGAGGGCCCTGCGGAGGGGCGCCTGCACCTCTTCAGCATCGAGGCCCACCTCATGACCCGGGAAGACGCCGCCCGGGCCCTTGCCGCCTGGCCGGAGCTGTCGGAAATCGCTTCGGCCCTCCTGTCCCGCTGGCCGGCCCGGCGGCGGGGTTTCCACCGGATCGCGTTTCCCGAGTTTCGGGCCTGCCTGGACCTGGCCCT
>NZ_JBAXIM010000219.1:0-2928 GCF_037138395.1 Phenylobacterium sp. | reverse complement strand
GGACGGAGGGGGAACCCCGGCAGTGCCGTTGGCTCCCTCACCCGGCCTCGCCCGCGGCTTTACCGGGGGGAGTCCCTCGGTATGCTGAAGTCGGCTCTTCCTAGTCCACCGGGCTCCACTTGGCCGAGGTGCCCTCGCGCTTGGGGCCGCGGAACTGGGACTGGTCGATGGGTCGGGTGGAGGCAAAGCCGTCGCCCTTGGCCTCCGGGCGGCTCCTCTGCTTGCGCAGGCCGCCGGGCAGGTCCGAGCGGCCCTCGGGCCGGGACGAGCCATCCGCCGCCCGGGCACCGCCAGAATCTCTACTCGGGGAATCGCTCCTCGGAGAATCACCCCTTGGGGCGCCGCCCCTGGGGGAGCCACCCCGGGGCGCGCCACCCTTGCGATGGCCGCCCTGGCCCTGACGGCCCTTGGGCTCGGAAGGCTCCTTGGCACCGTCCGGCAGGTGGGCCGTCATGACCGAAAGGCCAGCGTCCCGCCGCCGGTCCTCGTTGGGAATGTTCTGGCGGGTGACTTTCAGGATGTCCTTGAGCAGGTTGCGCTCATCGTCAGCGCAGAAGGCCACGGCCGTGCCGCCGGCCCCGGCTCGGGCGGTCCGCCCGATCCTGTGGACATAGGACTCCGGCACGTTGGGCAGCTCGTACTGGACCACGTGGCTGACCGCGTCGATGTCGATGCCCCGGGCGGCGATGTCGGTGGCGACCATGGCCCTGACCTCGCCCGCCTTGAAGGCCGCCAGGGCGCGCTCGCGCTGGCCCTGGCTCTTGTCGCCATGGATGGAGGCGGCCTCGATGCCCGACTGTTCAAGGGCTCGGGCCACCCGGTCGGCGCCGCGCTTGGTGCGGGTAAAGACGATCACCCGGCGGAATTCCTTGTTCTCGAACAGCTCGGCCAGCAGGGCGCGCTTGCGGTCCTGCTCAACGAAGATGACCTTCTGCTGGACCTTTTCCACTGTGGTGGCCTGGGGGGCTACCGAGACCCGGACAGGGTCAGGATTCAGGAGTTCGCCGGCCAGCTTACCGATCTCCGTGGGCATGGTGGCTGAGAAGAAGAGGTTCTGGCGGGCCTTGGGCAGGTACTTCACGATCCGCCGGATTGGCAGGATGAAGCCCATGTCCAGCATCTGGTCGGCCTCGTCGAGGACGAAGGTCTCGACGCCCTGGAGGGTGACGGTCTTCTCGCCCAGGTGGTCGATCAGGCGGCCGGGCGTGGCAACGAGCACGTCGACGCCGGGCGCCATGGCCCGCAACTGGCCGCCGTACTTCACACCGCCGAAGATCACGGTCACGGAAACGCCGAGGTGACGGCCGTAGGCCTTGAAGCTCTCGCCGATCTGGGTGGCAAGCTCGCGGGTCGGCGACAGGATGAGTACCCGGCAGCCGCGACGGGGAGCCGGGCGGCGGTCGGCCGCCAGGCGGTGGAGGATGGGCAGGGCGAAGGCGGCGGTCTTGCCGGTGCCCGTCTGGGCGATGCCCAGGAGGTCGCGGCCCTCGAGGATCGGGGGAATGGCCTGGGCTTGGATGGGCGTCGGCGTGGAATAGCCCTCGTCGGACAAGGCCTTGAGGAGGCCACGATCGAGGCCGAGGTCGGTGAACTGGGTCAAGTTGAGGTGTCTTTCCGTACGCGGAATCGTGCGGCCCCTGTCTGGGGCGCCGTTCGGCGGATCTTTATGGGGATGCCCCCGCGCGGCGGGGCGATCTGCGATGACGCTTCAGGGCGCTCGACAGGCGGGCTGCCGAAGCAACCCTCACGCGACTGGAACGCCAATATCGCACCGGACGAACCGGAACGCAGCGGGGGAATGGACTCCCGGGACCCGGAAGTCAAGGCTAGCTTGCCAAGGGCGGTCTCCGGGGTGATCAAGGCACCATGTCCGAAACCCGCCGCCTGCTGCTCGTAACCGCCGCCGCCCTGGTCGATGTCGACGGCCGGGTTCTCGTCTGCCGCAGGCCCGAGGGCAAGGCCCTGGCCGGGCTCTGGGAGTTTCCCGGCGGCAAGGTCGAGGCCGGCGAGTCGCCGGAGGCCTGCCTGATCCGTGAGCTGTCCGAGGAGCTGGGGATCGGCGTCACCGAGGCCTGCCTCGCCCCCTTTGTCTTCGCAAGTCACGCCTACGAGGACTTCCACCTGCTCATGCCCCTCTATCTTGTCCGGCGCTGGACGGGGATGGTGACGGCCAAGGAGCACTCGGCCCTGGCCTGGGTGAAGCCCAGCCAGCTGGGCGACTATCCCATGCCGCCAGCGGACGCCCCCCTGGTGGCCTGGCTCCGGGACCTGGTCTGAGGCCATGGTGGGGTTGGCCGAGGCCCTTGCCGATCTCGTCCTGACGCGGGCCGACCGGCCGGGCTGGGTGCTGGGCCTGTCCGGAGCGCAGGGGTCGGGCAAGTCCACCCTGGCGGCGAACCTCGCCGCGACCCTGGCGACTGCAGGGCGGTCCTGTGCAGTCCTCTCCCTCGACGACGTCTACCTCGGCCCGGAGGCCAGGGCCGACCTGGCCCGCCGGGTCCACCCCCTCTTTGCCGTGCGCGGACCGCCGGGCACGCATGATCTGGCCCTGGCCCTGTCCGTCCTGGAGGCCCTCGGTCGTCCGGGTCCGGTTCGCCTGCCACGCTTCGACAAGGGTCGGGACGCTCCCGTGCCCGAGGCGCAGCAGCCGGTCTTCGAGGGCCCCGCCGATGTCGTGATCCTCGAGGGCTGGTGCCTGGGGGCGCGGACGGACCCGGGGGCCGCCGCCTCCGAGCCGGTCAACGCCCTGGAGCGGGAGCAGGACCCCGAGGGGACCTGGCGTGGGGCCGTGGAGGCGGCGCTGGCCGGACCCTACCGGGCCCTCTTCGCCGCCCCGGACCTGACGGTCTTTCTCCGGGCCCCGGACTTTGCAACCGTCCGGCGCTGGCGGGGGGAGCAGGAGGCGGACCTGGCCCGCGCCATCGCCGC
>NZ_JBAXIM010000218.1:0-2948 GCF_037138395.1 Phenylobacterium sp. | reverse complement strand
GCCGGAGATGTCCGGGTCGACCACGTCGCCATCGCCTCCAGGGGCGGGCCAGGCGCCCTGGTCTTCGTGACGGCTCCAGCCTTCCTGCAGGCTATGGCCGAGGCGCCGCCGACCGCGTGTTTTGTTCCCGAAGCCCTGGCGACAAGTCTGCCGCCGGGCTGCACGCCGCTTGTCCATCGCAACCCCCAAGGTGCCTACGCGGTCGTGGCTGCGGCGCTTCATCCGCCAAGGCGGCATTTGGGTGCGGCTGCCATTTCGCCGGGCGCGCGTCTGGAGTCGGGGGCCGTCCTGGGGCCGGGCGTGGCGGTGGGGCAGGGCGCTTCCATCGGATCTGGCACGGTGATCGGCCCCAACACCGTCATTGGACCCGGCGTCGCCATCGGGCGCGACTGCCGGATCGGGGCCAATGTCTCGATCGGCTTCGCCCTCATCGGCGACCGCGTGAAGATCCTGGCCGGAGCCGTGATCGGCGAGCCCGGCTTTGGGGCCACGGCGGGATCCGCCGGCATCATCGATATTCCCCAGCTGGGCCGGGTCATCCTTCAGGATGGCGTGACGATCGGAGCCTGCACCACCGTTGACCGGGGCGCCTACGAGGACACCGTCATCGGCGAGAATACCAAGGTCGATAACCTGGTGCAGATCGCCCACAATGTCCGCATCGGCCGGAACTGCGTCATCGCGGGCCAGGCTGGCATCTCCGGGAGTGTGACCATCGGGGATGGCTGCCAGTTTGGCGGCCAGGCCGGCATTGCTGATCATGTCACCATCGGGGATGGCGCGCGCATTGGCGCTTCGGGGGGCGTCCTTCGCGACGTTCCCGCAGGCGAGACCTGGGGCGGCTTCCCGGCCCAGCCTGTCCGCAAATGGCTGCGCGAGGTGGCCTGGGTTTCCCGGTCCTCCGGTCAGCGCAGGAAGGGAGTGGAGTCATGACTGACGAGACCGCCGGCGAGGCCATCGATATCAACGAGATCCTGGCGCGCATTCCGCACCGCTATCCCTTCCTCCTGGTCGACCGGGCGGAGGACTATGTCTCGGGCCAGTCCATTGTGGGGATCAAGGCGGTCAGCATCAACGAGGGCTTCTTCCAGGGGCACTTCCCGGACTATCCGGTCATGCCCGGCGTTCTCATTGTCGAGGCCCTGGCCCAGACCGGCGGGGTCCTGATGTCCAAGACCCTCGACGTCGACCCGCGCGGCAAGACCATCCTCTTCGCCTCCCTGGACAACTGCCGTTTCCGGCACCCTGTCCGGCCAGGCGACCTCCTGAAACTCAATGTGCGGGTCGCCAGGGCCCGGGGCGGGCTCTTCAAGTTCGAGGGGCGCGCCATGGTTGGCGACAAGGTCGCCGCCGAGGCGGAATTCGCCGCCATGCTGGTGGAGACGCCTCAATGACCGTGGACATTCACCCGACCGCCATTGTCGCGCCCGGCGCCCAGCTGGACGAGGGGGTCAGCGTCGGGCCGTTCAGCCTGATCGGCGAGCACGCCCGTATCGGCGCCCGGACCCGGGTTCTCGCCCATGTGGTCATCGAGAACCACACGACCATCGGTGCGGACTGCCTGGTGCGGAACTTCTCGAACCTGGGTGGTCCGCCCCACCACACGGGTTACCGGGGCGAGCCGACCGAGCTGGTGATCGGCGACCGGAACCAGATGTGGGAGCACGTGACCATGCACATTGGCACGGCCAATGGCGGTGGGGTCACCCAGGTCGGTCATGACGGCATGTTCATGGCGACCAGCCATGTGGGGCATGATTGCAAGGTCGGCGACAATGTCATCCTGGCCCACTCCGCCACCCTGGGAGGGCATGTGGAGATCGGCGACCACGTCATGGTGTCGGGTCTCGCCGCCGTTCACCAGCACTGCCGGGTGGGCCGCTTCGCCTTCATTGGCGGCCTCGCGGCCGTGACCAAGGACGTCATCCCCTATGGCCTGGTGTGGGGTAACCACGCCCACCTCGAGGGCCTCAACCTGGTCGGGCTGAGGCGCCGGGACTTCAGCCGCGAGACCATCGGTCACTTGAGGGCCGCCTACCGGCTCCTCTTCGCCCGGGAAGGCAGCTTCCAGGAGCGGATCGAGGATGCCCTCACCCTCTACGGACACAGCGCCCCCGTGATGGAGGTGATCGACTTCATCCGAGCCGATGAGGCCAATCGTCCCATCTGCCTTCCCGCCCGGGAGGACTAGTCGAGGTGCCGGGACGCCTGGGCCTCATCGCGGGCGGGGGTGACCTGCCCCTGCAGATCGCCCGTCACTGCCAGGAGGCCGGCCGGCCCCTCTTTGTGGTGCGCCTGCGAGGCTTCGCCGATGCCGCCATGGAGGCCTTCCCCGGGGCCGAGGTGGGACTGGCAGAAATTGGGCGCTGTATCCGGGTCCTCAAGCAGGCCGAATGCGACTCTGTCTGCCTGGCCGGGAATGTCGCCCGCCCCGACTTTTCCGCCCTCAAGCCCGATCTGCGGGGGGGGGCCATGCTGCCGCGCCTGATCCTGGAAGCCCGGAAAGGCGATGACGCCCTCTTGAGAGCCGTCCTGGAGGCGTTCCGCAAGGAAGGTTTCGCCATCGAGGGTGCCCATGAGGCCCGTAGCGACCTGCTCCTCGGCGCAGGTCCCCTGGGTCGCTGGAGTCCTGACGCCGCCCATCAGGCTGACCTTCAGCGGGCCTTTGAGATTGCCCGGCGGATCGGGGAGCTCGACATCGGGCAGGGGGCGGTGGTCTGCGACGGCCTGGTCCTTGCCGTCGAGGCCCAGGAAGGCACAGACGCCATGCTGCGGCGGGTCGCGGACGATGTGGCGCCGGCCCTCCGGGGCCGGGAGGGTGCCCGCAGGGGCGTTCTCGCCAAGGCGCCCAAGCCGATCCAGGACACCCGGGTTGATCTCCCGACCCTGGGGCCCGCTACGGTCCGGGGTGCCGCGCGTGCGGGCCTGGCGGGCATTGGCGGGGAGGC
>NZ_JBAXIM010000217.1:0-3114 GCF_037138395.1 Phenylobacterium sp. | reverse complement strand
GATGAAGACCGGCATCGAGAAGGCCGTCGAGCACATCGCCGCCAAGCTGAAGGAAAAGTCCCTGGCCCAAATCCTGGCCCAGATGCCGCCAGCCGAAGCCAAGAAGCTGACCGAGTCCCTCGCTAACCGCTTCAATTCGGTCCGTACGGCTGCGGCCGACTCCGGGGCGGCTCCCGCGCCTGCGGGCGCGACGCCACCTGCGGGCGCCAGGGCGGCGGCGCCGGCCAAGCCGGGCCCAGCCTGATCCATGTCCCTGCGCCGGTCACTTGGATCCAGCGTCGCCGCAATGGCGATCGTCGCGTCGGTCGCCACCCCGATCGGCGCGGCACCCACAGCTGTAGCTCAGGCTGTCCGGGTCGGCGAGGCCTCTGACTTCACCCGACTGGACTTCGGTCCTGGGGTTTCGACCCGGCGCGAGGGCACCGTGCTCACCGTGACCTTTCCGGCTGCGACGCGCCCAAATCTCTCTCGCTTCCGCACATCACCGCCCCGGTGGATCGAAGCGGCCCGAATCTCCCAGGCAGGCGGGCGCACCCAGCTGGTCCTGACCCTTTCCAAGGACGCCGACATGAAGTCGGGCGTCGCTGACGGTTCGGCATGGGTTAACCTGACTTCCCGGCCTGAACCTGCTGATCCCGCCGCGGAAGGCCCTGCGCCTGAACAGGCGTCCGTCGCCGAGGCGGCACCTGGGCTTGCCCAGCGGCCCGATCCGCTTCCGAAGGGTGGGATCGTCAAGGCGGAAATCGCCCTCGGCCAGGGACAGGCGGTTCTCACCTTTCCCTTCGCCAACCCCGCAGGAGCCGCCGTCTTCCGGCGTGGTGGGGCCATCTGGGTCGTTTTCGATGTGCCCGCCAGCCTGGACATCTCCACCCTGCCCCGGGGGCTGAGGCAGATGACTTCGGCCGAAGCCTTTCGGGGCCCCGACTATGCCGCGATCCGGATCGAAGCGCCTCCGGGAACGCCCTTTCGGGCGGATTCGGCTGGCGCAGACTGGACTGTCACCCTGGGACGGGCCCCCTCGCCACAGACACCGGTGGTGCGGGTCGTGCGCGATGAGGCTAGCGGCCCGGCGGCGCTTAAGAGCGCGGTGGCCGGTGCGACCCGCATTGTCCGCCTTGAGGATCCGGTTGTCGGCGACCAGATGACGGTCGTCACCGCCCTGGGACCCGCCAAGGGCGCGCCCCTGAAGCGGCAATTCGCCCAGGTCACGGTCCTTCCGTCGTCCCAAGGGCTCGCCCTGGAAACCTTCGTTCCCGACCTGGCCGTGACCCACGATGGCGACATTGTCCGGATCGGGCGGCCCGAGGGCCTTGCCTTGTCGCCCCTCTCGGTCGGTTCTGCTCCCGAGGACGCGATCCTCGATGCGCCGCGTCCGGCCATCATGCCGGCCCTGATCGACCAGGTGAACTGGCCTCAGACGGGACCCAAGGGCTTCCTTGACCGTTACAACACACTCATCGCCGCCGCCGCCGAGGAAGCTCAGAAGGGGAGGGACGGGCCCACCGCCAACCGCTTTGCCCTCGCCCGATTCCTGGTTGGCAGCGAGCTGTCCTTCGAAGCCATCGGGGTGTTGAACGACCTGGCCCGAGTTTCCCCTGAAGTGCTCGAATCCGCTGAGTTCAGGGGGCTGCGTGGCATCGCCCGGGTGATGGCGCGGCGCTATGCGGAGGCTGACACCGACTTCTCGGCGCCGATACTCGCCTCTGATCCCTCGGCTGCACTCTGGCGGGCCTATATCGCCGCCCAGCTCGGACAGTGGACGGAGGTCCGCAACGCGTTCTCCGCGGGCGCCGAGGCCTTCAACCAGTTCTCCCCCGTGTGGAAGTCGCGCTTTGCCCGGGCCGAAGGGCAGGCGGCGCTCGCCCAGGGCGACTTCGAGGGGGCGGACAAGGCGATCCGTCTGGCCCTCGAGGACCGCGCGGATTCGACGGAGACTCTCTCCGTTCGACTTCTCCAGGCCCGATTACTCGAAGCCCAGGGCGAAAAGGACCGTGCCGTCAGGATCTACCGGGCCGTCGCGACGGCGCCCCTCGAATGGCTGGCGACGCCCGCAGCCCTTCATGCGGCTCGCATTCGCCTGGATACGGGCCGCATCGACATCAACCAGGCTGCGGAGGAACTCAATGCCCTAAGATATCGCTGGCGGGGCGATGGGACCGAGATGGAGATCATCCGCACCCTCGGCGGCCTCTACCTGAATCAGGGGCGTTACCGCGAAGCCCTCGAGACCCTGAGGTCCGCCGGACGCTCGCTTCCTGATCTTCCCGAGGCGGTACAGCTGCAGGCTGATCTGGACCAGGCCTTCAGGTCCCTGTTCATGGACGGGGTGGCGGATGGGCTTCAGCCGATCCAGGCCCTGGCCCTCTTCCTGGACTTCAAGGACCTGACGCCCCTGGGCGCGGATGGCGACATGATCGTACGGCGGCTCGTCTCTCGCCTCGTCAAGGTCGACCTGCTGGAGCAGGCGGCTGAATTGCTCAAGTATCAGACGGAAAACCGCCTTGACGGTGCCCCTAAGGCCCAGGTCGCAACCGACCTGGCGGTCATCTACCTGATGGACCGAAAGCCCGAGCAGGCCCTCCAGGCGATCAACAATTCCCGGACGACCCTGCTTCCGCCGGCCATGCAGATGGAGCGCCGCAGGGTAGAGGCCCGCGCCCTCATCGCCCTGAACCGGCCTGGCGACGCCATGGAGCTGCTGGAGGAAGACCCTACGCCCGAGGGCGAGGAACTCCGTAACGAGATCACCTGGCGGCAGAAGAACTGGCCCTTGGCCGCCGCCGCCTTCGAGCGGAGCCTTGGCGACCGCTGGCGTCGTCCGGGTGCCCTGACCGCTGACGAAGAAGGCAAGCTCCTGCGCGCCGGCATCGCCTACAGCCTCTCCGGGGACGACGGTGCCCTGACGCGACTTCGTACCCGCTATAGTGATTTCATAGACCAGGCCCGGAACCCCGACGCCCTCAGGGTTGGACTGACCGGGATGGAGTCGGGAGAGGTCGGCGCCGCCGACTTCAGCAAGGTGACCGCAGACAACGAGGCCTTCACGGGCTGGGTCGACAAAATGCGCACCCGCTTCGCCAAGGCCGCGCCGGCGCCTGTCGCCGCCGCTGCCCG
>NZ_JBAXIM010000216.1:0-3188 GCF_037138395.1 Phenylobacterium sp. | reverse complement strand
TGGTCGAGCAGGCTGGCGGAGGCGCGGCCTGTCCTCAGGCTGGCGAACTCCTCCTTGAGGGCCGCGATGGCCTTGTCCATGCGGTCGCGATATCGAGACAGAACGGGCTTTTCGGCTGGCATATCGGGCTCCCGGAAGCAGTCAGTTGATGGTGGTGAAGACGCCCTCGCCGGTGAGGACCTTCATGAAGTTCCCCGGCTCGCGGATCGAGAAGACGACGATGGGGATCTGGTTGTCCCGCATCAGGGCGATGGCCGAGGCGTCCATGACCTTCAGGTCCTGGGCCAGGACGTCGTGGTAGCTGAGAGAATCGTATCGACGTGCGGAGGCGTCCTTCTTGGGATCCGCTGTGTAGACCCCGTCCACGCTCGTGCCCTTCAACAGGGCATCGCAGCCCATTTCCGCAGACCGGAGGGCGGCGGAGGTGTCGGTGGTGAAGAAGGGCGCGCCCAGGCCCGCGGCGAAGATCACCACCCTGCCCTTCTCCAGGTGCCGCAGGGCCTTGCGCCGGATATAGGGCTCGCAGACCGCATCCATCGGGATGGCCGATTGCACCCGGGTATCGACCCCGGCCTTCTCCAGCGCGCCCTGCAGGGCGAGGGCGTTCATGATCGTGGCCAGCATGCCCATATAGTCAGCGCTGGCCCGCTCCATCCCCCGGCCGGCGAGGGAGACGCCCCGAAAGATGTTTCCGCCCCCCACGACGAGGCAGAGGTCGAACCCGGCGTCGACCACTTCCTTGATGTCCGCGGCGACCCGGTCGAGGGTCACGGTGTCGATGCCGAAGAGGGAGTCCCCCATCAGCACTTCGCCGGATATTTTCAGCAGGACTTTCCGGTAGCGGGGCTTGGGGGCGTTCATGGGCGGATCCGTCGGGTGGCACCCGGGACCGTCAGGGCCTAGGCGAGGGAATCTGACGGCATTCTACATAAACCAAGGGCGTGGTGCGCGTCGAACGCACCACGCCCTTGAAAAGTCGTCCCGTCAGGCCGGGATCAGGCCTGGCCGGTCATGGAAGCGACCTCGGCGGCGAAGTCGTCGACCTTCTTTTCAACGCCTTCGCCAAGGGCGAAGCGCACGAAGCCCTTCACAGAGACGGGGGAGCCGGTCTCCTTGGCGGTGTCGGCCACAAGCTGCTCGATGGTCTGGTCCGGGTTCATCACAAAGGCCTGCTTCAGCAGCACGACTTCCTCGAAGAACTTGCGGATGCGGCCCTCGACCATCTTCTCGACAACACCCGGGGGCTTGCCCGAGGCCAGGGCCTGCTCGGTGAAGATGGCCTTCTCGCGATCGACCGCCGCCGGATCCAGGTCATCGGTAGACAGGGACAGGGGATTGGTGGCCGCCACGTGCATGGCGATTTTGCGACCCATCTCGGCGAGCTTGGCCTGGTCACCCTTGCCCTCGACCGCCACCAGCACCCCGATCTTCCCCAGGTCAGGGACGATGGCCGAGTGGACGTAGGACGCGATAGCCCCCTCCGAGACCGTGAACCGGTGCGCACGGCGCAGGTTCATGTTCTCGCCGATGGTCGCGATCAGGTTGGTGACGAGGTCCGACACGGCTGCGCCGCCGGTGGTCCTGGCGGCAGCGATCGCTGCCGCCAGGACCACCGGCGGCGCAGCCGTGTCGGACCTCGTCACCAACCTGATCGCGACCATCGGCGAGAACATGAACCTGCGCCGTGCGCACCGGTTCACGGTCTCGGAGGGGGCTATCGCGTCCTACGTCCACTCGGCCATCGTCCCTGACCTGGGGAAGATCGGGGTGCTGGTGGCGGTCGAGGGCAAGGGTGACCAGGCCAAGCTCGCCGAGATGGGTCGCAAAATCGCCATGCACGTGGCGGCCACCAATCCCCTGTCCCTGTCTACCGATGACCTGGATCCGGCGGCGGTCGATCGCGAGAAGGCCATCTTCACCGAGCAGGCCCTGGCCTCGGGCAAGCCCCCGGGTGTTGTCGAGAAGATGGTCGAGGGCCGCATCCGCAAGTTCTTCGAGGAAGTCGTGCTGCTGAAGCAGGCCTTTGTGATGAACCCGGACCAGACCATCGAGCAGCTTGTGGCCGACACCGCCAAGGAGACCGGCTCCCCCGTCTCTGTGAAGGGCTTCGTGCGCTTCGCCCTTGGCGAAGGCGTTGAAAAGAAGGTCGACGACTTCGCCGCCGAGGTCGCTTCCATGACCGGCCAGGCCTGATCCCGGCCTGACGGGACGACTTTTCAAGGGCGTGGTGCGTTCGACGCGCACCACGCCCTTGGTTTATGTAGAATGCCGTCAGATTCCCTCGCCTAGGCCCTGACGGTCCCGGGTGCCACCCGACGGATCCGCCCATGAACGCCCCCAAGCCCCGCTACCGGAAAGTCCTGCTGAAAATATCCGGCGAAGTGCTGATGGGGGACTCCCTCTTCGGCATCGACACCGTGACCCTCGACCGGGTCGCCGCGGACATCAAGGAAGTGGTCGACGCCGGGTTCGACCTCTGCCTCGTCGTGGGGGGCGGAAACATCTTTCGGGGCGTCTCCCTCGCCGGCCGGGGGATGGAGCGGGCCAGCGCTGACTATATGGGCATGCTGGCCACGATCATGAACGCCCTCGCCCTGCAGGGCGCGCTGGAGAAGGCCGGGGTCGATACCCGGGTGCAATCGGCCATCCCGATGGATGCGGTCTGCGAGCCCTATATCCGGCGCAAGGCCCTGCGGCACCTGGAGAAGGGCAGGGTGGTGATCTTCGCCGCGGGCCTGGGCGCGCCCTTCTTCACCACCGACACCTCCGCCGCCCTCCGGTCTGCGGAAATGGGCTGCGATGCCCTGTTGAAGGGCACGAGCGTGGACGGGGTCTACACAGCGGATCCCAAGAAGGACGCCTCCGCACGTCGATACGATTCTCTCAGCTACCACGACGTCCTGGCCCAGGACCTGAAGGTCATGGACGCCTCGGCCATCGCCCTGATGCGGGACAACCAGATCCCCATCGTCGTCTTCTCGATCCGCGAGCCGGGGAACTTCATGAAGGTCCTCACCGGCGAGGGCGTCTTCACCACCATCAACTGACTGCTTCCGGGAGCCCGATATGCCAGCCGAAAAGCCCGTTCTGTCTCGATATCGCGACCGCATGGACAAGGCCATCGCGGCCCTCAAGGAGGAGTTCGCCAGCCTGAGGACAGGCCGCGCCTCCGCCAGCCTGCTCGACCA
>NZ_JBAXIM010000215.1:0-3202 GCF_037138395.1 Phenylobacterium sp. | reverse complement strand
AGGGTCTCGGAGAACTCCTCCTTGCCGGGGACCTTCTTCGCCAGGTTGAACTGGCCGCCGATCTCGCTGGCCGCCTCGAACAGGGTGACCCGATGGCCGCGCTCGGCGGCGACGGTGGCGTAGGCCAGGCCTGCAGGCCCCGCGCCGACCACGGCGACGGACCTGGGCGCTGCGGTCTTCTCATAGACCAGCTCGGTCTCGTAGCAGGCCCGGGGATTGACCAGGCAGCTGGTCATCCGGCCGGTGAAGGTGTGGTCCAGGCAGGCCTGGTTGCAGGCGATGCAGGTGTTGATCTCGTCCTCGCGGCCCTCGGCGGCCTTCTTGACCAGGTCCGGGTCGGCCAGCATGGGCCGGGCCATGGAGACCAGGTCCGCATCGCCCCGGGCCAGGACCTCCTCGACGACCGAGGGCATGTTGATCCGGTTCGAGGTGATGACGGGCACCCCCACGGCCTTGCGCAGGCGGCCGGTGACGCTGGTGAAGGCGGCGCGGGGCACCATGGTGGCGATGGTCGGGACCGGTGCCTCGTGCCAGCAGAAGTGGGTGGAGATGATGTTGGCGCCCGCCGCCTCGATGGCCTTGGCCAGGGTGACCACTTCGTCCCAGGACATGCCGCCCTCCAGCATGTCCATGGCGGCGATGCGGAAGATGACGATGAAGTCCTTGGGCACGGCCGCCCGCACCCGGCGGACCACCTCGACGGGGAAGCGCATGCGGTTCTCGAAGGGCCCGCCCCACTGGTCGGTCCTGCGGTTGGTCTTCTCCACCAGGAAGGTCGACAGGAGATAGCCGGCCGAGCCGATGATCTCGACGCCGTCGTATCCAGCCTGGTGGGCGAGGGCTGCGCAGCGGGCGAAGTCGGACAGCTGCTGCTCGATGCCGTCCTCGTCCAGTTCGTTGGGCATGAAGGCACCGATGCGCGAGCGCACTGCCGAGGCAGCGACGGCCTCGGGGGTGTGGGCCAGGGGACCTGTGTGCAGGATCTGCATGCAGATCTTCACGTCCGGGTCGGCGGCGTGGACGGCCTCGGTCACCTCCCGGTGGGCCTGCGCCTCCTCGGGGGTGGACAGGCGGGCACCGGGGCCCGCGCCGCCGTTGGGCGAGATGCCGCCGGTGATGATCATGCCGACCCCACCCCGGGCGCGCTCGGCGAAGTAGGCGGCCATGCGCGACAGCCCGCCGGAGGCCTCTTCCAGGCCCGTGTGCATGGAGCCCATGAGCACCCGGTTCTTCAGCTTGGTGAAGCCGAGATCGAGGGGCGAGAACATCAGCGGATAGCGGCTGGCGGACATGGGTTTCCTCTCCGGAGGGTCACCGGCCTCTATGGGCCAGCGGTTGCTCCTACCATCCGGGAGGCGAGCCCCTCCTGTCAAACATGACCCGGCGTCAGGGGGCGTTTCAGGCGTACTCGAACCCGGCGTGGGAGACGACGGTGCGGTCCCCGACCCGGGCCTCGAAGATCACCCGGCCGGGGCCGTCGTGCCAGGCCAGGACCTTCAGGTCGTCGCCCGGCAGGACCGGCGAGGAGAAGCGGACCTTGATCTTACGGAACCGGGCCGGGTCGCCATCGCAGAGGGCCGAGACCAGCAGGTGGGCACAGTGGCCGAAGGTGCACAGGCCATGCAGGATCGGTGCCTCGAAGCCGCCGAACCGGGCCGCCTCCGGGTCGATATGCAGGGGGTTGTAGTCGCCGGACAGGCGGTAGATGTCGGCCTGGTTCTCGGGGATATGCGCCCCGGTCTCGACGTCGGGCGCCCGGTCAGGGACCGTCACGGGGGCGGAGAAGGTCGCCCCGGCGCCCTCGAAGGGCTCGATGTCGCCCAGTCGCTCGACACCCCGGCGGAAGGAGCCGGAGACCATCCTCACGCAGACCTCGCCGTCGGCGTTTCGGACCTCGCTCTCGTATTCGACGAAGCCGGCGCCCTTGCCGCGCGGATGGACGCCGATCAGGCGCGAGACCACGCTGACCTCGCCGCCCAGGGGAAGCGGACGGACCACCTCCAGGTAGCGCTCGGCGTCGATGGTCAGGGGGCCGGGCGAAGGCGGGATGGCGGCGCGGTCCACCACCGCCCCGGCGCCGCCCCACCGGATGGGGAAGGTCGGGAAGACGGCGAAATCCTTATGGCCCTCGAAGATGAACCTCAGGTCCCGGCTATTGATGCCGACGGCGTAGAGCAGGATGTCCCGGCGATCGTAGGCGATGCGGACCGGCTCGCCCCAGGGGGCGGGGCCGCCGTCCGGCAGGGCGGCCTTGGCATTGTAGACGGCCATGGGCGTCTCCTTACATGTGCGGGAAGGCCAGGGGATCCTGGCGCTCGAAGGCTTCTGCGGCCGCCAGGACCAGGTCGTCCCGCCAGTGGGCCGAGGCGATCTGCAGGCCAATGGGCGTGCCGATGCTGGAGACCCCGCAGGGGACTGTGGCGGCCGGGTGCCGGGTCAGGTTGAAGATGGCCGTGTTGGTCCAGAAAGGGTTGGGCCGTCCGTCCGGCCCGTCCGGCGTGTTCCGCCCCACCTGCGGGGGTAGGGTCGACATGGTCGGCGACAGGACGAGGTCGTATTCGGCGAAGACCTGGTTCCAGGCGTGGGCCATCTCGCGGCGGCGCACCTGGGAGTCCATGATGGTCTTCACATCCAGGCCAGCGCCGATCTTGGCCTGCTCGTAGAGGGCCGGGTCGAACTCGTCGTGCCGCGCCTCGGGATAGAGGTGCAGCAGGCGCTGGAGGGCCGCGAACCAGTGGGCGACGAAGATCCGTCCGGTCTCGCCGTTTTCGGTGGGCGGGGTGATGGGAACCACCTCGCAGCCCAGGGCCCGGAAGCGGTCGGCGGCCTTCAGCATCGCCGCCTCGACCTCGGGGTCGAGGTAGAAGTCGCCGAACTTCAGGACCAGGCCCACCTTCAGCCCCTTCAGGCTGCGGTCCAGGCCGGCGACGAAGTCGATGTCCGTCGGCGGCAGGGCCAGGGGGTCGCGGACGTCCGCGCCCTTCAGCACGTTGAGCATGAGGGCGGCATCGCGGGTGGTGCGGGTCATGGGGCCGGTATTGGCCAGGTCCCCGTGCATGGAGGCCGGCCAGGCGGGGATGCGCCCGTAGGTGGCCTTTAGTCCGACCAGGCCCGTGCA
Organism: Phenylobacterium sp.; assembly: GCF_037138395.1. Taxonomy (GTDB): domain Bacteria; phylum Pseudomonadota; class Alphaproteobacteria; order Caulobacterales; family Caulobacteraceae; genus Phenylobacterium. The sequence continues at coordinate 84 of NZ_JBAXIM010000215.1, read as the reverse complement.
GGCCGCCGGGATCCGGACCGAGCCGCCGCCGTCCGTGCCGATGGACAGGGGCCCGATCCCCGCGGCCACCGCCGCCCCGGCGCC
>NZ_JBAXIM010000214.1:0-3237 GCF_037138395.1 Phenylobacterium sp. | reverse complement strand
GGCCGCGCAGCATGTCGTGGTCGGCATAGATGCCGCTGCGCTCACGGCTGACGAATAGCCCCTCGTCGAGCAGCTTCTGATAGGCCAGCGTCACCGTATTGCGCGCCACGCCCAGCTGGGCCGCCAGAGCCCTGGACGACGGCAACCGCTTGCCCGGTGGAAACGCCCCGGCGCAGGCGGCCTCGACCAGCTTGCGACGCACCTGATCCTGCAGACTGAGATCGCTGTCGGGATCAAGGAACAAGAGCGGCCTGGACATGGTCGGCATCTCGCCTTCCCTCGCACGCCGTGTCCAGTGTGGCCTGCTGCGGTCGATCCTGATCGTCGCACCTCATGCCTCTCCGCATGCCGCTTCGCCGGTAGTGCCGGTGGCACTCTCGGCGCACGCAGGCCGGGGAAGTGTCGGGTGGAACTGGCGTCGCGCACCCGGGCCGAAGCGTCCCCCGCACGCTTGCGGGCGCTCATCTGGCATCCTTCGCCGAACCTGCTGTAGGCTCCGGTCCTGACCAGTCGATCCGGTGAGGTTCCCATTGGCCGCCAAGACCCGCGCCGACCTGCTCAAGCGACTGGACCCCTATTGGAAGATGGAGGCCGCGAACGTCGTTTTCGTGCCGGTCTTCCTGATCTGGCTGGCCGGCGGGAAGGTGGGCGGGATCAGCCTGGTGCCCCTGGCGGCGACGAAGCCGGCCTAGCGGTTCGACGCGACGCTACACGACCGGCTCACCGCCGTGGCCAACGCGTACTACCGCGACCGGCTGCATTCGGCCGACCTCGCCGAACGACAGTTGATGGTCGAGAGCCGCCGCGCGCCGGGCGCGCCGACCGGAATCCTGGACCTAGGACAGGGCTTCTGCCCATTCCGGCGCTATTTTGGGGACATATACTGCGGGTACGTAACTACTAAACCCGCCACCCCACTAGGGGACACGTACCTGCAGCACAAATTCCCGGCTCACCCGCCTCGCAGCCGCATCAGCGCCGCCGGAAACCGCCGCGACAGCGGCGCTTCCAGTGAGCCGAGCTGGACCGCATAGTCTCCCGATCCCGTCGGCGATAAGGCAGTCACCCGCGCGGCGCTGATCAGCCAAGACCGGTGTGTGCGGACAAATCCGAACGGCGACAGCTGCGCCTCGACGGCGGCGAGGGACGAGCGCATCAGCGGCTTGTGGCCATCGACCAGATGCACCTCGACGTAATTGCCAGTAGATGAGACGGCAAGGATTTCGGTAATGGCCACGCGGATGATCTTCGCACCGTCGCGGATGTCGAAGGTTGCCGGCGGCCTGTCCGGCTCGATCGCGGCGGACTGCAGGGCCAGCCGCTGCGAAGCCCAAAAGGCGAAGGCGCTCACGGTGTAGCTCAGCAGGTCCTTGCGCAGCTCGTAGGGGAACTCGTCGCTCAAGGCTCCGTAAACATAGGTCTGGCCGACAAGCCCATAGGCGGCGTGGCGGATCAGCAGGAAGCCCCCGACATGAGCGGCGGACCAGAAGAGCAGGGCTGCGCCATGAACCACCCAGGTGCGCGGGCTTCGCCAGAGCTCGGCCGGGGCTAGGCGCAGGGCAAGCAAAGGCACCCACATTAGAGCGATGATCGAAACGGCGCTGCTGCCCTCCCAGAGCCACGACTCCCACCAGTCCAGCCCCGGCTTGTCGTGCTGGATCGTCAGCACATTGACCACCGATACCCCCAGGATGATGGCCACCGTGGCGCTCGCGCCGGCCAGGAAGCCGTTCTGGCGATAGCCGTTCGTCCCCGATATCGCGCCGCCTGTCACGTGAGTCTCCCGGTCGTCACCCGCGCGATGCCGGACATGTCTGCGCTCTGGTGATGCCTGCGGAATCCCGGCGATTGAGAGGCTTCCTTCATTCGCGAGCGCATTCAATGACCCAGACTATTGACCGCCGCCCGGACCTCGACTGGATCCGCGTGGGCGCCTTCTTCCTGCTGATCCTCTATCACGTCGGCATGTTTTACGTGCCTTGGGACTTTCATGTGAAGACAGTTAGGCCGGTCGACTGGCTTGAGCCCGTCATGCAGCTGACCAATCCGTGGCGGTTGACCTTGTTGTTCCTGGTGTCGGGTGCGGCGACGCGGTTCATGGCCGACAAGATGAGCGCCGGCGGTCTGGCGCGCACGCGCATCTTGCGGCTGCTGATGCCGCTGGTCTTCGCGATGTTCGTGATCGTACCGCCGCAGAGCTACTACGAGATCCTCGAAAAGTCGCCGCAGCTAGCCGAACCGTTCTGGAGTTTCTACGGCAAGTACGCCACGGCCTCGGGGAACTGGTGCGACGCCGACGGCTGCCTGATCACCCCAACATGGAACCACATGTGGTTCGTCGCCTATTTACTGGTCTACAGCCTGCTGCTGGCGGGGGTCTGGGCGGTCGCCCGCGAGCGGCTCTGCAAGCTGGGCGAGCGGCTGAGTGAGGGGCTCAGGGGCTGGGGCCTCCTGGTCTGGCCGATCGTAGTGCTGACGACGTTCCGCATCGTGCTGATGCCGCTTTTCGAGGTAACGCATGCCCTAGTCGATGACTGGTACACTCACTCGGTCAGCCTCGCGGCCTTCCTGTTCGGCTTCCTGACGGCAAAGTCCCTGACTTTGCGGGATGAATTCATCCGCCTGCGCTGGCCGGCGCTAGTTCTGGCGCTTTTGGCCTGGGCAGTGTTCGCGACCTACGCCTGGCATTACCGCGCCGATCACTCCCAGCCGCCCGAGGTGCTGCGACAGGTCATGCGAGGGGTCTACGCTATCGATCAGTGGTGCGCGATCTCCGCCATCCTCGGCTTCGGCGCGAAGCATCTGACGCGCGGCGGTCCAATGCTAACCTGGCTGACCCTGGGCGTCTTCCCGTTCTACATCGTCCATCAGACGGTGATCGTTGTGGCCGGATACCACCTGGCGAGGATGGGGATGAACCAGGCGCTGGAGGCGTCGATCATGATCACGATCACCTTCGGCGCCTGCCTGCTGACCTATGAGGTGGTGCGCCGGGTCGCGGTTCTGAGGCCGTTGTTTGGGCTGAAGTATCGGGCAAAGCCCGCCTGAACCGAAGGGGACATGTACCGCAGGCACGAGTCCCCTATCGGCTGGCTTTCGCGGACGCTCATCTGGCACCCTTCGCCAAACCTGCTGTAGGCTCCGGTCCTGACCAGTCGATCCGGTGAGGTTCCCATTGGCCGCCAAGACCCGCGCCGACCTGCTCAAGCGACTGGACCCCTATTGGAAGATGGAGGC
>NZ_JBAXIM010000213.1:0-3241 GCF_037138395.1 Phenylobacterium sp. | reverse complement strand
ACGAAGGCGAGGCGGATCCGCCGGTCCATCTCCTCCAGGTCCCAGCCGAGGGCCAGGCCCGCGGCGATGACCGCGCCCATGGACGCGCCGCCGACATAGTCGATGGGCACCCCCCGCTCCGTCAGGGCGCGGATGACCCCGATGTGGGCATAGGCCCGTGCGCCGCCCCCCGACAGGACCAGGCCCACGGCCCTGCCGGTCAGGCGCCGGACAAGCCTTTCGAGGTCCCCGGGGTCGCCCCGGCGGATATGGGTCAGCCCTGCCGCCCCGGTGGCCGTCATCCAGGCCTCGCTGCCCCTTGGCCTGCGGATACCCGCTGGCTGGACGAGGACCAGTTCAGCACCAAGGCCAAGCGCTGCCGGCCTCGCGGCGGCGGACCCGGGCGGCGGCGGGTAATCGCCCCGCCCGACGCGGAAGAGCTGGTCGACCTGGCGGGCGATCTTAGCCGCCCAGGACTCTTCCTCCAGGTTGGCCATGTAGAGGACGTAGTCGACCCCGCGCTCGAGATTCGAGTACCAGGAGGACTCCTCGTCCTGGGCCTCGACCCCGGCGACGGCGACGGAATAGCCGGTCGCCCGGATGCGCGCGGCGAGCGCCTCCACCAGATCCCGCAGGCCGTCTATCGGCCCGGCGGTGACAAAGCCGAAGACTGAGGGTTCCACCAGGGCGGCGGGCCGCCCGGCGTTCCGGGCCCGGCCGACCATCTGCCGCGCCACGTCCACCATGATGTCCGGGTCGGCGTCGCAGGCCTCGAAGAAGGCGTCGCGGCCCACGGAGACGATTTCGGAATCCCTGAGGGCGGTCAACCGGCCCGAGTGCAGGCCGCCGCTGATCAGGCTCATTTCGCCGGCCGGCTCGCCAGGGCGGACGACGCCCAGGAAGCGCGGCGCTTCATGGAGTTCGACCCGGAAGGCGCCCAGCCGCCCGGCCCGGAGGAAATGCAGTTCGTCCGCCGGTTCGCCGGGACGAAAGAGGTCGCTTCCGCCGGGCAGGCACCACCACCGCCCTGCACCGGTCTGGCGGGCGGTCTCGAAGAGCTGGGTAAGGGCGGGTCCGGTCGGTGAAGGCACGATCCGCAGAGTATCCCGCTTCTGCGACAATGAGAAACGTGCCCGCCCCTGCGGTCAGCACGGACTAGCCGCCGGGCCGGCCCCCGGCTATGCCTTGTGAATGCCCGTCCTGAAGTCCGTCCTCGATCCGGCCTCGGCGGCCTTCCGCGCCAATGCGGAGGTCAACCGAGCCCTCGCCGACCAACTCCGGGAGCGCGTCGCCGCTGTAGCCCTGGGCGGGCCCGAGGACAGCCGGCGACGGCACGAGGCCCGCGGCAAACTCCTGCCCCGGGACCGGGTGGAGGGCCTGCTGGACCCCGGCGCGCCCTTCCTGGAGATCGGCGCCCTGGCCGCCTTCGGGCTCTACGATGGCGACGCGCCGGCCTCGGGCCTGATCGCCGGGATCGGCCGGGTGAGCGGCCGGGAGGTGATGATCCTCGCCAACGATGCCACGGTGAAGGGTGGTGCCTACTTCCCCCTGACCGTGAAGAAGCACCTGCGGGCACAGGAGATCGCCGAGCAGAACAACCTGCCCTGCGTCTATCTAGTGGACTCCGGCGGGGCCAACCTGCCGCACCAGGCCGAAGTCTTCCCCGACCGGGACCACTTCGGGCGCATCTTCTTCAACCAGGCCCGCATGAGCGCCCGGGGGATCGCCCAGATCGCCTGCGTCATGGGCTCGTGCACGGCGGGGGGCGCCTATGTCCCGGCCATGTCCGACGAGACCGTGATCGTCCGCGGGACCGGGCCGGAGAGCCAGGGCACCATCTTCCTGGGTGGCCCGCCCCTGGTGAAGGCGGCCACCGGCGAGATCATCTCTGCGTCGGACCTCGGCGGTGCCGACGTCCACGGCCGCCGCTCGGGCGTTGTGGACCACGTGGCCGAGGACGACCTGCACGCCCTGGCCATCGTCCGCCGCATCGTCGCCGGCCTGAATACCCGCCGGCCCGAAGGCCCGGTCCTGGCCGATCCCCGCCCACCCCTGTTCGACCCTGAGGAGATCTACGGGGTCATCCCCCAGGACGTCCGCGCGCCCTACGACGTGCGCGAGGTGATCGCCCGGATCGTCGACGGCTCGGTCTTCGAGGAGTTCAAGGCCCTCTATGGCCAGACCCTGGTCTGTGGCTTTGCCCGCATCTGGGGCTATCCCGTGGCCATCCTCGCCAACAACGGCATCCTGTTCTCGGAGAGCGCGCTCAAGGGTGCCCACTTCATCGAGCTGGCCTGCCAGAGGGGCATCCCCCTCCTGTTCCTGCAGAACATCTCGGGCTTCATGGTCGGCGGCCGCTACGAGGCCGGCGGCATCGCCCGGGACGGTGCCAAGCTGGTCACCGCCGTGGCCTGCGCCGAGGTGCCCAAGCTGACGGTCCTGATCGGCGGCTCCTTCGGGGCGGGCAATTACGGCATGTGCGGCCGGGCCTATTCGCCGCGCTTCCTCTGGAGCTGGCCCAACGCCCGAATCTCGGTCATGGGCGGCGAGCAGGCCGCCAGCGTCCTGGCGACGATCCGCCGGGACGGGATTGAGGCCCGGGGGGGCGACTGGCCCGCCGACGAGGAGGAGGCCTTCAAGGCGCCGGTCCGCGAGCGCTATGAGGCCGAAGGTGATCCCTATTTCGCCACCGCCCGCCTCTGGGATGACGGGATCATTGACCCTGCCCAGACCCGCGACGTCCTGGGCCTGTCCCTGTCCGCCGCCCTGAATGCCCCCGTGGCGCCGACACGCTTCGGCGTCTTCCGAATGTGACCCTTCCCCGACCCCGGAGCCCCTCCATGACCAACCCGATCGCAGATCCCCTGGTCGAGGGCGTCGACAGCGACGCCAGCTCCGACCTGGTACACCTGGACGCCACCCAGGAAGGGGTGGCCATCGTCACCCTGAACCGGCCGGAGGCGCGCAATAGCTTCAATGCTGAGCTGATCGGTGCCCTGCACGAGACCTTCGAGACCCTGCAGGCCGCCGAGGGCGTTCGGGTGGTCTTCCTGCGCGGCGCCGGCAAGGTCTTTTCCGCCGGGGCCGACCTGAACTGGATGCGCGACGCCGCCCACTGGACAGAGGCCGAGAACCGCGACGACGCCATGGGCCTGGCGCGCATGCTCAAGGCCCTCTGGGATATCCCGGCCCTGACGGTGGCCCTGGTGCAGGGCGGCGCCTGGGGCGGGGGCTGCGGCCTCGCTGCCGCCTGCGACCAGGC
>NZ_JBAXIM010000212.1:0-3253 GCF_037138395.1 Phenylobacterium sp. | reverse complement strand
GGACCAACGAAGACCGCCAGGCGGCCCTGATGCCCTATTTCGAGACCTTCGTGGGCTTGTGGGAGGCCCGCAAGACCGCGCCGGGGAATGACCTGTTGTCCCTGCTGGCGGGCGATCCCCTCACCCGCAAGGACGGACAGATGTTCGCCTGGACGGGCAATGTGGTCCTCCTGACCGTGGCCGGCAGCGACACGACCCGACACTCGATCACCGGCGCCCTTCAGGCCTTCCAGGACAATCCCGACGCCTATGACCGGCTGCGCGCCGACCCGTCCCTGCTGGACTCCGCCGTGCCCGAGATCATCCGCTGGCAGAGCCCCGTGGCCCACATGCGCCGCACCGCCACCCGGGACGTGGAGCTGGGCGGCAAGACGATCCGCAAGGGGGACAAGGTGATCATGTGGTACGTCTCGGGCAACCGGGACGACGAGGTCATCCCGGATCCGGACCGCTTTGTCATCGACCGGGTGCGCCCGCGCCAGCACGTGGCCTTCGGCTTTGGCATCCACCGCTGCGTCGGCAACCGGCTGGCGGAGATGCAGCTGAAGGTGGTGTGGGAGGAGATCCTCAAGCGTTTCAAGCGCATTGAGGTGGTGGCCCCGCCCCGCCGCCTGACCTCCAACTTCGTCAAGGGCTACGAGACCCTGCCGGTGCGCATCGTCGGCTGACCGGCCCCCCTTGGCTTTCCTCCCAGAAAAGGCGCGCGCCATGTCCGTCCAGGCCACCCTTGTCCATGAGGCCGACTGCGAGCTGGAGGGCTGGGAGGAGCCGGCGCCCGGCCTGGTGACCTGGCGCACCCTGTTCAGCGGCGAGCGGACCCCGACCCAGGGCCTGGTCCAGGGCGTGGCCGAGGTGCGCGCCACCCTTGAAACTCGGCCGGGCCTGCACCGGCACGCCCATGCCGAGACCTACTACATCCTGTCCGGGCGCGGGGTGATCGACCTGGACGGCGAGATGCGCCCCCTGGCGCCCGGCGACGCCGTCTTCATCCCCGGCAACGCCTGGCACGCCGCCTGGAGCGAGGGGGAGGCGCCCCTGCGGATCCTCTACACCTTCGCCGCGGATGCCTTCGATGAGGTGGTCTACGAGTTCGCGGACGCGGGATGAAGGGGATGGGGCGGCGATGCCGTTGACCCCCTCCGTCGCGCTGTGCGCGCCACCTCCCCCTTGGGGGCGGAATTAGGCGCTAGGGAGCTCCGGGAGAAGCCGACTGAGGGGGTCAGCGGCGGCTGAGCTGCACCCCTAGGCCGCCCCGATCGCCCGGGCCTGGTCGGCGACGAGGGTGCGGGTGGCCGCCCAGAAGTGGAAGGCGGCCCAGAATCCGGTGGGCGCCAGGATCAGCAGGGCCAGCCGCAGGGACTCCGCATCCGGGCCTCCCGCGCCTCCGAAATGGTCGCTGAGCAGGCCCACGGCCTGAGGCGCCACGATCAGGTTCAGCACGTTGGCGACCAGGACCGAGACCGAGATGAAGGTCGCGCGCATGCCGGCCGGCGCAAGGTTCTGGACCAGGGCCATGGCCGGGCCGACGTAGAAATAGAGCGCCGGGATGAACAGCCAGAACATCAGGCGCGCGACCCCCAGGTCATGGGTCTGGAAGGCGATGAAGGACGGGACGGTGGCCAGGGCGACCCCCGCCGCCAGGAGCCAGCAGATCCGGCGCGGGTCGGCAAAGGCGGGTCGGGACAGGAGCCAGGCGGTGACCACCGTCGCCGCCGTGCCCGTGACCAGGTGGATCGGGCCCAGGAGGGCCCCGGCCTGACCGACATCCAGATGGTAGGCCCGCTGCAGGAAGGTGGGGGCGAACCAGATCAGGCCCCACCCCCAGAGCGCGCAGATCCCGCCGCCCATTATGACATGGACGCAGGCCTTCTGGCTCCAGAGGAAGGCCATGGCGCGAAGGAAACCCTCTCGCTTCGGCGCCACCCCGGCGACGGGATCGAGGCGCCCCCGCGCGGGCTCCCGGACCGTCAGGAAGACGACGACCCCGAGGACGACCCCGGGTGCCCCCAGGGCCAGGAAGGCCGCCCGCCAGCCGTAATGACTGGCCACGAAGCCGGCCATGTCGGCCCCCATCCAGGCGCCCAGGGGGGCACCCAGGGCGAAGATCGTCATGGCCATGGCCCGCCGGTCGGCGGGAAAATGGTCGGCCAGGATGGAGTTCGACGGCGGCGTGCCACCAGCCTCTCCGATCCCGACCCCGATCCGGGCCAAAAGGAACTGCAGGTAGGTCTGGGACAGGCCGCAGAGCGCGGTCATCCCCGACCAGATCACCAGGGACGCCGCCAGTATGTTCCGCCGGTTGGCGCGGTCCGCCAGCCAGGACAGGGGCAGGCCCAGGGACACGTAGAAGACCGCCAGCGGGATACCGGTCAGGAAGGCGATGCCGCTGTCCGAAAGCTGGAGGTCCAGCCGCATGGGCTCCATGACCGTGGTCACCACATAGCGGTCGGCGATGTTGAGCGCATAGGCCAGGCAGGTGATCGCCAGGACGTAGTAACGGGCCCCGGTCGGACGGGCCTCAAGGCCGTTCGCGCTCGATACCTGCATGCCGATCCCCCCGGGCCCCACCTCTATGGAAGCAGAGCCTAGACCCGGCGGGGGAAGAGTCGAGGTTCAATCCAGGCGACGCCCATGGACCGGGCCTGCGTCCTCCGCCGCCTGGAGCGAGGGGGAGGCGCCCCGGCGGATCCTCTACACCTTCGCCGTGGATGCCTTCGAAGACGTGGTCTAGGAGTTCGCGGACGCGGGGTGAGGGGCGGGGCGGCGATGCCGTTGACCCCCTCCCTCCCGGGACTGCCGTCCCGGTCCACCTCCCCCTTGGGGGCGGAATTAGAAGCGCAAATTGCTCCCCATCAGGGGGAGCTCCCGGCGAAGCCGGGTGAGGGGGTCAGCGGCGGCTCAGCTGCACCCCTCGCTCGCCCCTAGGCCACCCCGATCGCCCGGGCTGGGTCGGCGACGAGGGTGCGGGTGGCCGACCAGAAGTGGAAGGCGGCCCAGAAACCGGTGGGTGCCGGGTGATCGGCCTGCACCCGAAACTGTTCTACGACGGCTGAGCCGCCGGGCAGCCCACCTCGCCCCGTCCGCCTCAAGCCGCCAGCGCGTCAGCCAGGGCTCGAATCCGGACAGGTCCACGGGTTCCCCCTCCCCCTACTTGTCCGGCGCGGTGATCGGACGGGCGTCTTCCCAGCGGTAGGGCAAGATGTCAGGGGTCACCTGGACCTCGGTGGTGAATTTCAGCGGGTACTTGCCGCCG
>NZ_JBAXIM010000211.1:0-3264 GCF_037138395.1 Phenylobacterium sp. | reverse complement strand
AGGCGGGGCGGGTGGCGGCGGATGTTGCTGGGTGAGCCGGTGAACTTCACTGGCGGCTTCATGGCGAGGTAGGGCCCGGCGTGGGGGTGCTCGTGGCGCTCGAAGAAGCCCACGGCGGACAGGTGCGGGTCGTCCGGCAGGTCATCCAGCCGCGCGGTGCGCACCACCGGGATCGACAGGGGCTTGAGCAGGTCCAGCCACTCCTGGGTGGTCTTGGTCTGGGTGACCTCGCCCACCAGGCCGTAGAGCTCATTGATGTGCTTGCCCCGCTGGGAATAGTCGGAAAATCGCGGGTCCTTGCCGAAGGTCTCGGCCAGGCCGGCGGCGGCGAAGAACTGGTCCCACTGCTTGTCGGTATAGGGCAGGAGGCCGATATAGCCGTCCTGGGTCGGGTAGGGCTTGCGGTTCGGGTTGGCCACGCGCTGGTAGGCCCACTGACCGATCGGCGGGTCGAAGGCGTGGTCATAGAGGTGCTCGACCAGGGTAAAGCTGGTCATGCACTCCAGCATGGGCACCTCGATGAACTGGCCCTGCCCCGTGCGCTCCCGGTGCAGGAGGCCAGCGGTGATGGCCTGGCTCATGAACAGGCCCGAGACCTTGTCGGCCACCAGGGTGGGCAGGATGCGCGGCGTCGGGTTGCCATCCGTGCGGGGCAGGAGGTCGGCCAGGCCCGAGGCGGACTGGATCAGGTCGTCATAGGCCGGCTCACCAGCATAGGGGCCCTCCGAGCCGTAGCCCGCCGCGTGGACATAGACCACATCGGGCCGCAGGGCGCGGACGTCCTCGTAGGCCAGGCCCAGCCGCTTCAGGCCGTCATAGCGGATGGAGGTGGCGAAGACCTCGCAGGAGGCGATCAGGGCCTCCATCAGGGGCTTGGAGGCCGGATCCCTCATGTCCACCACCACCGAGCGCTTGTTGCGGTTGATGGTCAGGAAGATGGGGCCCAGGTCCCGGGGGGCGCCCTGCGGCACATGGCCGGCCCAGCGCATGATGTCGCCGCCGTCCCCCCGCCCCGAGCCGGGGTCCTCGATCTTGATCACCTCCGCGCCCTGGTCTCCCAGGATCTGCGTGGCATAGGAGCCGAACACCACGCTGGTCAGGTCGAGAATGCGGATTCCCGCCAGGGGGCCGGTCGCCGTCGTCGCAAGTTCCCGAGTTTCCGCCACGTCGTGTCTCCCCTTGGCCGTATCCGTCGTTATGATCCCCCCAGACAAGGGCGCAAGCCGGGAGGAGGCCGTCGCATGGACTTTCAGCTTTCTGAAGAGCACCGGATGCTCAAGGACCTCGCAGAGCGCTTCGTGCGCGACGAGCTCATGCCCCTCGAGGGGGCGGTCCTGGCCCGGGATGCCGCTGGCCAGGGGATCTGGCTTTCGCCCGAGGAACGGGCCCGCATCGACGAAGTGTCGCAGAAGCTCGGGCTCTGGGGCCTGGACGCCCCCGAGGACGTCGGCGGCTTCGACCTGCCCCAGGTGGCCCTGATCGGCGTCAATGAGGCCATGGGCTCGACCATCACGCCCTACACCCTGCCGCCGGACTCGCCGAACCTGCGCATGCTGATGGCCACGGTGACCGAGCGCCAGCGCGAGGCCTACCTGGCCCCCTACGCAGCGGGGAAGACCATCAGCGCCATTGGCATCTCGGAACCTGGCGCGGGGGCTGACCCGTCGGGCATGCTCACCCGGGCGGTCCGAGACGGCGATGACTGGGTGATCAACGGCCGGAAGATCTGGACCAGCCGGGCCGAGCAGGCCGACTTCACCATCGTCATGGCGGTCACCGACAAGGAGAAGGGCTCCCGGGGCGGGATGAGCGCCTTCCTGGTCGACCGGGAGACCCCCGGTTTCAACATCCTGCGCCGTATCCCCATGCTGGCCGGCGCCTTCACCTACGAGATCGCCCTCGACGACGTCCGCGTGCCGGGCTGGAAGCTTCTGGGTGTCGAGGGCCAGGGCTTCGCCCCCATGCAGGTGCGCCTGGGCACCCGCCGTATCGAGATGGCCGCCTGGTGCATCGGCCTCGCCCAGCGGGCCCTCGACATGATGATCGAGTACGCCCCCCAGCGGGTCACCTTCGGCCAGCCCCTGTCCCAGCGCCAGGCCGTGCAGTGGTGGGCCGCCGACGCCGCCACCAAGATCCATGCCGCCCGCCTGATGACCTATCACTGCGCCTGGAAGCTGGACCAGGGGCAGGACGTGAAGAACGAGATCTCGATGGTCAAGGTCTTCGCCACCGAGATGGCCTGGGAGGTACTCGACAACGTCATGCAGTGCTTCGGCGCCATGGGCATGACCAAGGAACTGCCCCTGCACCTGATGGCGGCCAGCATCCGCAACATGCGAATCTACGACGGGCCCTCTGAAGTCCACCGCATGGTGGTCGCCCGCAACCTCCTGGGAGTGAAGAGATGACCACCACCACCGAGCGCCCCGAAATCACCGTCGAGAAGACCGGCCATATCGCCGTGGTCACCATCGACCGGCCGCCGAACAACCACGTCTCCGTGCCCTTGATGCACGACCTGGCCGACCGGCTCGAGAAGATCGACGCCGATAGCGAGGTCCGGGCCGTGGTCCTGGCCTCTGCGGGCAAGGCCTTCTGCGCCGGCGCCGACCTGGTGACCCCCGACGGCATCGGCGGCTCGGGCATGAACGGGATCAACGACCTCTACACCCAGGCCGTCCGACTCTTCTCGATCGAGACCCCGATCATCGCCGCCGTCCAGGGCGCAGCCGTGGGAGCGGGCCTGGGCCTGGCCCTGGTCGCCGACTTCCGCGTCGCCGCTCCCGAGGCCCGATTTGCCGCCAACTTCGTCAAGCTGGGCTTCCACCCGGGCTTCGGCCTGACCCACACCCTGCCGCGCCTGATCGGTGAGCAGAGGGCGGCCCTGATGTTCCTGACCGGCCGGCGGGTGAAGGCCGAGGAGGCCCTGGCCTGGGGCCTGGTAGACGAAGTGGTCCCCCAGGCTGACCTGCTGGAGGCCGCCAAGGCCCTGGCCGCCGAGATCGCCGAGAACGCCCCCCTGGCAGTGGTCGCCACCCGCAAGACCTTGCGCGCCGGCCTTGCTGCCGGCGTCCGGGCCCAGACCGACCACGAGCACGGCCAGCAGACCATCCTGCGCGCCACAGAGGACTTCGCCGAAGGCGTCCGCGCCGTCGCCGAACGCCGTCCGGGCAACTTCCAGGGGCGTTAGGCCCGGGGGCGGAGGGCGGCAGCTGAGCCGCCGTTGACCCCCTCACCGGGCTTTGCCCGGAGCTCCCCCTGAGG
>NZ_JBAXIM010000210.1:0-3312 GCF_037138395.1 Phenylobacterium sp. | reverse complement strand
CAGCTGAGCCGCCGTTGACCCCCTCACCGGGCTTTGCCCGGAGCTCCCCCTGAGGTGGAGCCATGGCTTTCTAATTCCTCCCCCCAGGGGGAGGTGGCCCGGAGCGTCAGCCCCGGGACGGGGGGTCTACGGCGGCCGACGGAGACCTGGGATCAGCGCAGGCTGGCGACCGGGCGCTTCAGGGCGCGGGCGGCGCCCACCAGGGCGGCGTAGGGATGCTGGATCAGGGTGGTCGGGATCTCGGCCATGAAGGCGCTCATCCGGCCCTTGGCCTCGAACCGGCTCCGGAAGCTGCCGCCTGCCAGCCGGTCGGCCATGCGTGGGGCCAGTCCGCCGGAGATGAACACACCGCCCCGGGCACCGAAGGTCAGGGCCAGGTCCCCCGCCACCGAGCCGAGGATGGCGCAGAAGCGGTCCAGGGTCTCGTTCGCCAGGGCGTCGCCCGTTTCGGCAGCGGCGGTCACGGCCGCCTCATCCACCAGGACCGGCGCCGCACCGCGAATCTCGGCCAGGGCGGAATAGAGGTTGTGGAGGCCAGGACCCGACAGGATGCGCTCGATGGAGGTCCGTCCGAACCTCTGGTTCAGGATCCGCAGGATCTCCATCTCGGTGTCATCGGAGGGGGCGAAGGCACCGTGCCCGCCCTCGCCGGCGACCTCGACGTCGCCCCGGTTGGAGCGGGCCAGGCCAGCCACGCCAAATCCGGTGCCGGCGCCCATCACCACCAGGGGGGCAAGGTCCGCGCCGCGGAGGTCGGGACCAATGCGCCTCAGGGTGTCGGCCGGCAGGAGAGGGGCGGCCAGGGCCTGGGCGGCGAAGTCATTGATCAGCCGGACGGACTCGAACTCGAAGGCGACGAAGATCTCGCCCTCCGAGGCCCGCCAGCTGTTGTTCGTGAACTGGATCTCCCCATCCACGACGGGCCCCGCCACCGCCAGCACAGCGCGCTCTGGCCGTCTCCGCCCCAGGGTCTTTTCCAGATAGCTGCCAATCACCTCTGTCAGGGACGGATAGTGGCGCTCCTCGAAGGTGACGGGATGGCGGATGTGGCCTTCTTCATCGACCAGGGCCAGCCTTGCGTGGGTGCCGCCGATGTCGCCGACCAGCCCGGTGTACACGTTTTTCAAGCTTTTTACCCCGCAGGCGCAGGCAGGCTCGGGTCCAGCGTGCGGCGCGGGGAATAGCCCATACCGCAGCGCCTTGCACGTCTTCCTTTTGGGTCTGGCCTCAGCGCCTCAGGGGGGCGTGGGCGATGCGCAGTATGTTGGCCGCGCCTGGGGATCCCATGGGCAGGCCGGCCAGGATCAGGACCCGGTGTCCGGGGGGGCACAGGCCCGCCGCCAGGGCCTGTTCCACCGCCACCCGCGCCAGGTCCTCGGGATCAGTGATGGGGTCCACGACCCGGGCCTCGACGCCCCAGGCCAGGGCCAGGCGCCGGGCGGTGGCCAGGCGGGTGGTCAGGGCCAGGGTGGGCTGGAGGGGACGTTCCCGCGACAGGCGCAGGGCGGTCTGGCCGGTGGTGGTGAAGGCGGCCAGGCAGCCTGTGGAGGCGGAATCGGCAGCCCGCCGGGCGGCGGCGACCAGGGCGTCGGCGTCGGCGTCCTCCACCGGGTATTCGGCGGCCATCAGCCCGGGCCAGCGCGGGTCGCGCTCCACCCGCGCCAGGATGCGGTCCATCATGGTCACCGCCTCCAGGGGGTATTCGCCGGCGGCGGTCTCGGCCGACAGCATGACGGCATCAGCGCCCTCGTAGACGGCGGCGGCCACGTCCGAGGCTTCGGCCCGGGTGGGTGTCGGCGAGTGGATCATGGACTCCAGCATCTGGGTGGCCACGATGACGGGGATGCCCCGCATCCGCGCGGCGCGGACCAGGGTTTTCTGGACCACCGGCACATCCTCGGGCGCCAGTTCGACGCCCAGGTCGCCCCGGGCCACCATGACCGCCTCGGACAGGTCCAGGATCTCGTCCAGGGCCTCCAGGGCGGCGGGCTTCTCGATCTTGGCCAGGACGCCGGCCCGGCCCAGGACGATCTGCCTCAGCTCGGCCATGTCCGCGGCGCGCTGGACGAAGGACAGGGCCACCCAGTCCACGCCCTGGGCCAGGGCGAAGTCGAGGTCGATCCGGTCCTTCTCGGTCAGGGCGGGAATGGGAATGGCCAGGCCCGGCAGGTTCAGGCCCTTGTGGTCGGACAGGATATCGCCGCTGATCACCTCGGTCTCGGCGAAGTCCTGGCCGAAGCGGACGACCTTCAGCCGGACCTTGCCGTCGTCCAGAAGCACATCGGCCCCGGTCCGCAGGGCGGCAAAGATCTCGGGGTGGGGCACGCAGACCCGGCGGGAATCCCCTGGCGCCGGGTCACGGTCGAGACGAAAGGCCTGGCCCCGGGTCAGCTCCACCCGCCCGCCGAGGAATTCGCCCAACCGGATCTTCGGCCCCTGGAGGTCCGCCAGCACCGCCAGCGGACGCCCCACCTCGGCCTCTGCGGCCCGCACCCGGACGATGGCCGTGGCGTGGTCCGCATGCTCGCCATGGCTGAAGTTCACCCGGAAGACGTCGGCCCCCGCCCGGGCCAGGGCGACGATCTGCTCCGGCTTTCGGGTCGCCGGTCCAAGGGTGGCGACAATGCGGGCTCTGCGGGCGCGAATCATGGGGGATCCTGGTCTGGGTCGCCCACACTCTTAGCCCTAAACTTTGAAGGGGGTTTAACGGTGGTGGCCGGTAGGGCTCGACAGGAATAGCCATTCAAGACTTTCGACGTGGGAGGGCCGATATGACGCTCGACGGGATCAGGTTCCTGCCGCCTGCTGGCGGTGACGAAACCTTCTGGCGAATCCTGGCCGCCGCTGTCGGGGACCCCACCAGCGAGAAGATGGCGAAGGTCCGCGCTACCTACCGGGACGAACCGGGTCGGGGACGGGTTGAGGCGAACGTCGGCGGAGTTCAGGTGGCGGCGGCAGGTTTTCGACAGGATCAGGAAGGGGTTGAAATCACCCACATCGCCGTGGCGCCCGGGCACCAGAACTCCGGGTACGGACGAGCGCTCATAGAGGCGATTTCCAGGGCTCATCCGAGCCTGCCGATTCACGCTGAAACGCACATCGGAGCGACAGGTTTCTATCTCAGGCTTGGCTTTGCCGTGGAGGCGCTGCCGTCCAAGGCGGGATGGGAACCCCGGTTCAGGTGTCTTCGGATCGCAGGCGTCTGACCCGGGTGCAGAAGTCCCCGCCCAGGGCCGGGTCCCGGGTCGGAGGAGGTCAGCTGAGCCGCCGTTGACCCCCTCACCGGGCTTCGCCCGGAGCTCCCCCTTGGGG
>NZ_JBAXIM010000209.1:0-3328 GCF_037138395.1 Phenylobacterium sp. | reverse complement strand
AGGGCGCCGATAAACTTAGAGGGGGAAACCGATGACCGACCTGTTCGCGCCCATGAGCTTCATCCGCGGTCCTGCGATGCAGAACCGGCTGATGCTGGCACCGCTCACCAACCTGCAGAGTCATCCCGACGGGACGCTCTCGCATGACGAGCACCGCTGGCTCACCCTGCGCGCCCAGGGCGGTTTTGGCCTGACCATGACCGCCGCGGCCCATGTCCAGAGGATCGGCCAGGGCTTCCCTGGTCAGGTCGGCGTCTTCTCCGACATCCACATTCCCGGCCTCGCCCGCCTGGCCGAGGACATCCGCAAGGCCGGCAGCCTGGCCGTCGTCCAGCTGCACCACGCCGGCATGCGCTCGCCTGCCGCCCTGATCGGCGAGGCTCCGGTCTGCCCCTCAGAGGACGCCGACACGGGCTCCCGGGCCCTGACCCTCGACGAGGTCCACCAACTGCGTGACGACTTCATCGCTGCCGCCGTCCGCGCCGACAAGGCCGGCTTCGACGGGGTCGAGATCCATGGCGCCCACGGCTATATCGTCTGCCAGTTCCTCAGCGCCGAGACCAATCGCCGCACGGACGCCTACGGCGGCTCGCCCGAGAACCGCGCGCGCCTCGTCCTCGAAATCCTCGACGGCGTCCGCGCCGCCTGCCGCCCGGACTTTAACCTCGGCCTGCGCCTGTCGCCCGAGCGGTTCGGCCTCAGCCTGATGGAGGTCCGCGACCTCGTCGGCCGGCTCTTTGCCGAGGCCAAGATCGACTACCTCGACATGTCCCTCTGGGATTGCTTCAAGGAGCCGGTGGAGGAGGCCCATCGGGGCCGCACCCTGATGTCCTACTTCACCGACCTGCCGCGCGGGGACGTGCGCCTGGGCGTGGCCGGCAAGATCATGAGCGCCGCCGACGCCCGGGCCATGCTGGACGCCGGTGCCGACTTCGTCCTCCTCGGCCGGGCTGCCATCCTGCACCACGACTGGCCGCAGAAGGCCCGCGCCAACCCCGACTTCCGCCCTGTCAGCCTGCCCGTCACCCGCGCCCACCTCGAGGCCGAGGGCCTGGGCCCGGCCTTCGTCACCTACATGAGCACCTGGGCGGGCTTCGTCGATGGCTAGCGGCGGTTTCGAGGGTCAACGGCGCCTCAGCTGACCCCCTCCGTCGCGCTGCGCGCGCCACCTCCCCCTGGGGGGCGGAATTACAGTTCTAATTGCTCCACCTCAGGGGGAGCTGTCGGCGAAGCCGACTGAGGGGGTCAACAGCGGCTCAGCTGACCCCCTCCGTCCCGGGGCTATCGCCCCGGTCCACCTCCCCCTTGGGGGCGGAATTATGGGGCCCATTGCTCCACCTTAGGGGGAGCTCCGGGCGAAGCCCGGTGAGGGGGTCAGCGGAGTTGCAGCTAGGAGGTTGCACCAGGGCCGCTCCGGCGTTCAACTGGCACCCGCACCGGGGGAGAGACCAGGACATGTTCCGCGCAGAGAACGCCCAGAGCCTTCTGGGCCTCGCCGTCATCCTGGGCCTGTGCTGGGTCCTGTCCGAGAACCGCCGGGTCTTTCCCTGGAAGCTGGCGGCCGGTGCCCTCCTGATCCAGTTCCTGCTGGTCCTGGGTCTCTTCGGCCTGCCGCCCCTGCGCGCCGTGGTCGCCGCCCTTGGCCAGGGGGTCGAGGCCCTCGCCGCCGCCACCCAGGCGGGCGTCACCTTTGTCTTCGGCTATCTGGCCGGCGGGGAGGGGCAGCCCTATCCCGTCGCCAACGCCGGCGCCCTCTTCGTCTTCGCCTTCCGCGTCCTGCCCGTCATCCTGGTGGTCTGCGCCCTGGCGGCCCTGCTCTGGCACTGGGGGATCCTCAAGGTCCTGACCCGCGGCTTCGGCTTCATCTTCGAGAAGACCATGGGCCTGCGCGGCCCGCCCGCCCTGGCCGTGGCCGCCACCATCTTCATGGGCCAGGTCGAGGGGCCCATCTTCATCCGCGGCTACCTGTCCCGGCTCAGCCGCTCCGAGCTCTTCATGCTCATCACCGTGGGCATGAGCTGCGTGGCCGGATCGACCATGGTGGCCTACGCCGCCATCCTGAAGGACGTTCTGCCCAACGCCGCCGCCCACGTCATCACCGCCTCCATCATCTCGGCGCCGGCCGGGGTGCTCCTGGCCCGCATCCTCGCCCCCCGCGACGTCGTCGCCGAGCAGGCCGATCCCCTCGAGGTCGGCCCGGACAAGGTCTACGAGAGCAGCATAGACGCGGTGATCCGCGGTGCCTCCGATGGCCTCCAGATCGCCCTCAACATCGCCGCCACCCTGATCGTCTTCGTGGCCCTCGCCAGCATGGCGAACGGCCTGCTCGGCCTCCTGCCCGACGTAGGCGGCGCGCCCCTGACCCTCGAGCGCATCCTCGGCCTTGTCTTCGCCCCCCTGGTCTGGCTCATCGGCGTCCCCGCCGCCGACGCCCGGCTCGCCGGCTCCCTCCTGGGGGTCAAGCTGGTCCTGACCGAGTTCACCGCCTTCATCCAGCTGGGGGCGGTCCCCCTCGACGCCATCGACCCGCGCACCCGGGTGCTGATGACCTATGCCCTCTGCGGCTTCGCCAACATTGCCTCGGTGGGCATGAACGTGGCCGGCTACTCCGTGCTGGTGCCCGAGCGCCGGTCCGAGGTCATCGGCATGGTCTGGAAGGCCATGTTCGCCGGCTTCCTCGCCACCTGCCTGTCCGCCTCCGTCGTCGGCCTCCTGCCCCGCGAACTCTTCCACTGACCCGCCCACACAGGAAAACCCCCATGAAGCTCTACGACACGCCCCTCGCCCCCAATCCCCGCCGCGTGCGCTGGTTCATGGCCGAGAAGGGGATCGAGGACGTCGAGATCGTCCGCATCAACATCATGGAGGGCGACCACAAGACCCCCGACTACATCAAGCGTTTCGGCCTCGCCAACATCCCGGCCCTGGAGCTGGACGACGGGACCTGCATCACCGAGAGCCTGGCCATCTGCCGCTATCTCGAGAGCCGCTACCCGCAGGTCAATCTGTTCGGCGCCACCCCCGAGGAGACCGCCCTCATCGAGATGTGGACCCGCCGGGGCGAGTTTCTGGTGGCCGGGCCCCTGATGATGGCCGTCCGCCACACCCACCCGGCCCTGGCCCGGCTCGAGACCCAGGTCCCCGCGATGGCCGAGGCCAACCGCACGGCGGGCCTGCGCGGCCTGAAGATCCTCGACCGCCAGCTGCAGGACCACGAATGGCTGGCCGGCGAGCGCCTGACCATCGCCGACATCGTCGCCTTCATCGGCGTCGACTTCACCCGCATGATCAAGCTGGAGATCCCGGAGGAACTGACCGGCGTCACCCG
>NZ_JBAXIM010000208.1:0-3330 GCF_037138395.1 Phenylobacterium sp. | reverse complement strand
GCTTCCGGGTTGGCTGCGGGATCACTTCGGACTCCGACCCGGAGGCGGAGACCCGGGAGACCGAGGCCAAGGCCCTGAGGCTCATCGCGGCCATCGGAGGCGAAGGGCCATGATCACCTGGCGCGACGGGGACTGGATCGAGGACGGCGACGTCCTTCCGGCAGAGGATCGGGGGCTGACCCTGGGTGATGGCCTGTTCGAGACCCTGCTGGCGGTGGACGGCAGGCTGGCGCATGCAGGGCTCCACTTCCGGCGCCTGGCCGCGTCCGCTGCAGCCCTGGGCCTGCCACAACCCCCCGAGGGGACCCGGCTGGAGGCCGTCGCCCGGGAGACCCTTTCCCGGAACGGGCTGGACCGCGGACGGGCTGCCCTGCGCCTGACTCTGACCGCCGGGCGCTCGGCCCGGGGCCTGGCGCGGGACCCGTCAGCCGCCGCCCGCCTCCTGGTCACCGCCAGCCCCGCGCCAGAGGCCGGGACTCCCGTCCGCCTCGCAACCGTCTCGGTGCGGCGCAACCCCACCTCCCCCGCCTCACGTCACAAGACCCTCTCCTACATCGACAGCGTCATGGCCCTGAGGGAGGCCCATCAGGCCGGCGCCGACGAGGCTGTGATGTTGAATACGCGCGGTCGGCTCGCCAGCGCGGCCGCCGCCAACCTCGTCTTCCGGGTAGACGGGGAGATTGTCACGCCGCCCCTCTCCGAGGGCATCCTGGCCGGGATCACACGGACCCGACTGTTGGCAGCCATGCCGGAGATTGTCGAACGCCGCCTGACCCGGGCCGAGGCGAAGACGGCCGACGCCCTGGTCCTGACCAACGCCCTGCGCGGCCTCCGCCCGGCCCTGTCCTGGGACGGCCGGGACCTGCCGGGGAGCGGCGACCTGCGCGCGCGCCTGGAGGACAGGCTTTCCCTTGCGGAAGGGTGTGATAGCCTCGGCTGAAATCAGCCAGAGAGGCCGTCATGCCCACTGAGACCCCTGCGCCCATCGATCCGGAACTGATCCGCAAGGCGCAAAGACGCGTGAGCTTGCGGATGGGCTTCTTCAGCCACGCCCTCGTCTATGTGGTCGTCAATGCGGGTCTGATCGCGCTGAATGTCTTCAACGGCGGACCCCTCTGGGCCTTCTGGCCCATGGCGGGCTGGGGCATTGGCCTGGCCGCCCATGGCCTGTCGACCTGGTTCTCCCTCAACGGCGACGGCCTGCGAGACCGGATGCTGAAGCAGGAAATCGACCGGCTGAACGGAGGCCGATAGGTCCCTCAGGACCCGCGTTTCGGCTTGCCGCGAAAGGGCGCGCCACGGGGCGCGGGACCGTCGTTCGGCTTGCGCTTAGGGCCCGTGCCTGCGGTCGGGCCTGCGCCTGCCGGCCGGGGCTTTCCCTTCCAGGGCCGGTCACCCGGGGAGGCTGCGGGTCGGTCACCCTGCACGAAGGGCTTCTTCTTGAAGGGCTTTTTCTGGAAGGGCGGCTTCTCGAAGGGTGCCTTCTCGAAAGCGCGCTTCTCGAAAGCGGACGTCTCGGGCGCCGTCTTCTGGAATGGAGGATGTTCAGGGGATTGGGCCGGTCTGGGTGCCGCCGATTCCGCTGTGTAGGGCCGGGGTGCCCGCTTGGGCCGCGGCGGGGGGGACCCGCGCTCCCCCGGAGCTTCGAACTCGCGACGGGGACGCGAGGGCCGGGACTCTGCTCCCGGCGCCTCGGAAGGCGCGATCCGTGTCCCATCCGGAAGGGGAACGGCGACGGCCGCCGCGAAGGCGGGCGAGATTTCCCGGCTGATCTCGAAGCGGGTCTCGGCGTCGAAAATCCGGATGTTACCGATGTCGCGCTTGGTCACGCCCCCCGCCCGGCAGATCTTGGGGATGAGCCACTTGGGATCGGCCTGGTCCTTGCGGCCGATGTCGATCCGGAACCAGTCCATCTCGCCGGGGTCGCGCTGGGGCCGCAAATCGCCGACCGCCTCGGGCTTCCAGCGGGAAGGCGCGTCGTCCTGGACGTCCTCCGGCGGCGGCAGCTTCTCGCGGTAGAGCCTCATCAGGGCACCGGCGACCTGCTCGGGCGACAGGCGCTCCAGGAGGCGGCGGCCCTCGGCCATGCAGTCCTCGTCCGGGGGAGAAACCAAAATCGGATCCTCCAGCATACGCTGGCGGTCCTTCTCGCGGATCTCTTCGGCGGTCGGCGGCCCTACCCACTCGGCGCGGATGGAGGCGGCCTGGAACAGGAGCTCGGCCTTGCGCCGCCGGGCCCGGGGAACCAGCAGGACCGAGACACCCTTGCGCCCGGCCCTCCCCGTCCGACCCGACCGGTGGAGCATGCCTTCGACATTGGCGGGGATCTCGGCATGGATGACCAGGCCCAGGTCGGGCAGGTCGAGGCCGCGCGCGGCCACGTCAGTCGCGACGCAGACCCGGGCATGACCCCCGCGCAGGGCCTGGAGGGCCTCCGTCCTCAGGTCCTGGGTCAACTCGCCCGACAGGCCCACCACCGAGAAACCCCGTTCGCGCAGGGTGGCGGTCAGGTGCTTCACCCGCTCTCGGGTATTGGCGAAAACCAGGGCACCGGGCACCTCGTAGAACCGCAGAAGATTTACGACCGCCAGGTCCACCTGGTTGGGCAGGACCCGGACAGCGCGGTACTCGATGTCGCCGTGCGGGGAGTCGCGGTCGACGGTATCGATGCGCAGGGCGTCGCGCTGATAGGCCGAGGCCAGGCGGACGATCTCCCGTGGCAGGGTCGCAGAAAACATTAGGGTGCGCCGGTCGGCAGGGGCGGCCTCGAGCAGGAAGGTCAGGTCCTCCTGGAAGCCCATGTCGAGCATCTCGTCGGCTTCATCGAGGACCACCGCCTTAATCTCTGACAGATCCAGAGCGCCGCGCTCAAGGTGGTCACGGAGTCGGCCCGGCGTGCCGACGACGATGTGGCCGCCCCTTTGCAGGGCGCGCCGCTCGGCTCTCGGGTCCATCCCGCCGACGCAGGACAGGATCGTCGCCCCGGTGGCGGCGTAGAGCCAGGTCAGCTCGCCGGTCACCTGGAGGGCCAGCTCCCGCGTCGGCGCGATGACCAGGGCGGCGGGCGCCCCGGCCTGGCCGAAACCTTCGGCGAGACCCAAGAGGGTGGGGGCCATGGCGAGGCCGAAGGCGACGGTCTTGCCCGAGCCGGTCTGGGCCGAGACCAGCAGGTCGCGGTCGTATGAGGCGCCAAGGACCTGCGCCTGGACGGGCGTGGGCTCGGCATAGCCGCGTTCGGAAAGCGCGCGGTCAAGCGCCGGATGACTGGTCGGGAAGGGCATGGGCGGCGCCTATAGCACGACCAGGACGGAAAAGGGGCAAGGTTCCGTC
>NZ_JBAXIM010000207.1:0-3351 GCF_037138395.1 Phenylobacterium sp. | reverse complement strand
CAGTTGTTCGTGATGTGTTCCTAGTCTGGTTCGCGGGCGTCGGGAAGGGGGGGAGCCACTGGCCGGACTGTGTCGAAATCGTGTTGGAAATACGACACTTGTCACAAAACTCGCTAACCCGCCTCTGGAAGGCTTCGGACTGCCAGCAAGTTTTTGTTAAGCAGGCCAATCGCGCACGCGCTCACGATCGTTAAATCGACGAAAACCTTTTAGGAGTCTGTCAAGACATGGCTTTCAGGCATGCACTTTTGAGGACCACGGTCATTTCCGGGCTCGCTGCCCTGGCCTTCGCCCCGGCGGCGATGGCCCAGCAGGGGGCGGACGTCGACGAACTGGTCGTCACCGGCTCGCGCATCAAGACCACGGAATACACGTCTTCGTCGCCCATCCAGGTCATCACGGCGGAATCCCAGACCCTTCAGGGCCTGGTCGATACCTCTCAGGTCCTGCAGCAGTCGTCCCTGGCCGCCGGCTCCTTCCAGGTGAACAACCAGCTGACCGGCTATGTCACCACTGGCGGTCCCGGCGTGAATACGGTCAACCTGCGCGGCCTGGGCGCCAACCGGAACCTGGTCCTGCTGAACGGCCGCCGGGTCGGCCCGGCCGGTACCCGCGGCACCGTCGGCCCCGTCGACCTGAACGTCATCCCGCAGTCCGTCATCAACCGGATCGAAATCCTGAAAGACGGAGCCTCGTCGGTCTACGGCTCTGACGCCGTCGCCGGTGTCATCAACATCATCACCAACGACAAGATCGACGGCGGTCAGGTCGAGGCCTACGGAAACATGTCGCCCGACGGTGGCGGCGAAATTTTCCGGATCAACGGCGTTTGGGGCAAGACCTTCGACCGCGGTTATTTCAACATCTCGGCTGACTATTACGAGCAGAAGGTGCTGCGTCGTCAGGATCGCGCCGACACCTCCTGCGCCGCCGACTACCTGGTGGATCCGGCCACCAACCAGCGCGTCGACTACAAAAACACCGAGGGCACGACCAAGTGCTATAACCTGTTCGCTAACACCCTGCGGACGGGCTCCTTCGGCGATCTGGTCTACACCCTGCCGGGCATCGCCTATCCGACCGCGGCCCAGGGCAATGCCGGCTCCAACGCCACCATCCCGGTCCCGGCCGGCTTCGCCCGAAGCGCACGGGCCGGCTTCCCGGCCACCTATCCCTACGCCGAGCAGGAAGACCCGCTCTTTGGCCGCGCCTCGATCCTGAGCCCGGTCAAGCGCTACACCGTCATGGCCACGGGCGGCATTGACTTCACGCCCAACATCGAAGGCTACGGCGAGCTCCTGCTCAACCGCCGCGAGTCCGCCCAGTACGGCGTGCGCCAGTTTTTCCCCACTCTCACCTCGGCCTGGATCCTGGGCAACCCGAACAATCCCTACGGCACGAGCCTGGGGACCTCGCAGCTGCCCATCATCCCGATGAAGTCCGACCGGGCCCAGACCGTGGACTACGCCCGGATGGTCGTTGGCCTGCGGGGCGACATCTCCGGCTTTGGCTTCCTGGACGGCTGGTCCTGGGACGCCTTCGTCCAACACTCCCGTTCGGACGCCGACTATGGCGTCGACGTGATCTACAACGACCGGGTCAATGCCGTGACCACCACGGCCCTGGCCTGCGACCAGTCGAAGATCACCATTTCCGGCGGCCTGTGCTCGACCATCCCCACCGGCATCCCCCTGACCTCGCAGCGCGTCCTGGCGGGTAACTTCAACGACGCCGAGAAGGCCTTCCTCTTCGGCTACGAGACGGGTCACACGGTCTACGAGCAGACCCAGTTCGAAGGCTCGATGAGCGGCACCCTGTTCCAGCTACCGGCGGGGCCTCTGGGCGCTGCCGTCGGCGTGAGCTACCGTGAGGATCGGATTGATGACCAGCCCGGCATCAACGAGCGCTCCGGTAACTTCTGGGGTTCGAGCTCCGCCGGCCGTACCCGCGGTGGCGACAGGGTCCAGGAAGCCTTCGGCGAACTGAATGTGCCCATCATCAATGGCGTCACCCTGCTGGAGTCCGTCGACCTGACCCTGTCGGGCCGGTACACGGACTATGATAGCTACGGCTCGAACTCGACCTACAAGGTCGGCCTGAACTGGGCCCTGACCTCCTGGCTGAAGGTCCGCGCCACGGACGGCACCTCCTTCCGGGCACCCGCCCTCTACGAACTCTACCTGGCCAACCAGACCAGCTTCCTTGGTCAGACCTCGGTGGACCCCTGCATCCGCTACGAGGACAGCACCAACCAGAACATCCGCACCAACTGTGCGGCGGCGGGCGTTCCCCAGGGCTACATCGCGGCGGGCACCTCCAGCGCCACCATCATCACGGGCGGCGGCGCCGGCGTCCTGGAGGCGGAAGACTCCAAGGCCCGGACCCTTGGCCTGATCTTCACCCCCAAGTCCCTGGGCGTGTCGATCGCGGTGGACTACTTCGAGATCGAGGTGAACAACGAGGTCCGTCAGTTCGGTGCCTCCAACATCGCCTACCAGTGCTATTCGCGGGCCGACTACCCGGACAACCCCTACTGCAGCCTGATCAACCGGGCGAGCGGTGCCGTCCCGCAGATCCTGACGATCAACAACAGCTATGTGAACGTTGCCAGCCAGAAGAACCGGGGCATCGACCTGACGGCGCGCTACGATCACGAGTTCGACTTCGGCCGCCTGCAGGTGGACTCCCAGTTCACCTGGCAGCTGGAGGACAAGACCCAGCTGCTCGGCTCGTCCACCGTCGAGGACTTCAACGGCACGACCTATGGGTACGACGGTCCGGACTTCACCGGAGAAGTGAATGTCCGCTTCGACAAGGACGACTGGACTGGCTACTGGGGCGTGAACATCATCGGCAAGGGTTCCGATACCGGTTACCTCGGCAAGGATGAGTACCTGAGCACCCGCTACTCGAGCACGTGCCGCAACTCGGCGGGTACGGTCGCGCCCTGCACCACCCTGCTGGCCTCGGCCGCCACGACACCGGGCCTGACGGTGATCGGGACCCCGGTGGTCTACAAGCAGTACACCGAGTTCTACCTGACCCACGACATCTCGTTCCGGAAGCGCATGGACGACTGGACCTTCCAGGCTGGCGTCCAGAACCTGTTCGACGAGCGCCCGCCTGCGGGTTCCGCTGGCCAGTTCCGGATCGGCACCGCCGCTCTGAACGGCTACGACATGGTCGGTCGCAAGGCCTTCGTTCGGGTCGGCTATAAGTGGTAATCTCGACAGGGGCCTGATCCCCGGAGGGGCGGCGGACTTCGGTCCGCCGCCCTTTTTCTTTGGGCGGGGCCCCGGATCAGGCCCGCCCGATCCCCGTGATCCCGTGATCCGCTCCCTTCCGCACCAC
>NZ_JBAXIM010000206.1:0-3414 GCF_037138395.1 Phenylobacterium sp. | reverse complement strand
TCCGGGCTGGCAGACCCGAATTGACGCCGCGCTCAAGGACTGGCTGGCCAGCCAACACCGGGCCTGAACCACCAGGGGACTTGCCACTTTGCCCCTTTTCGCGTACTCACCCGCCCCTTCGGAGCCGCCTGGCCAAAAGGCATGCCAGGGCGGTTCATCAATACGACAGAGGACGGAGCCGGAAGGTTTCCGACGTGAAATGCCGAAACTGAAGACAAAGTCGGGGGCGAAGAAGCGCTTCAAGCTCACCGCCACCGGCAAGATCAAGGCCGGGGTGGCGGGCAAGCGCCACCGCCTGATGAGCCATAGCTCCAAGTACATCCGCCAGAACCGAGGCACGAAGGTGATGACCGAGGCAGACGCCAAGATCATCCGCATCTTCCTGCCTTACGGCCTTTGATCGGAGGACCTGACACATGGCACGCGTGAAGAGGGGCGTTACCGCCCACGCACGACACAAAAAGGTTCTCGAGAAGGCCGCAGGGTTCTACGGCCGCCGCAAGAACACCATCCGCGCCGCCAAGGCCGCGGTGGACAAGGCCGGACAGTACGCCTACCGCGACCGCAAGGTCCGTAAGCGCAGCTTCCGCTCGCTCTGGATCCAGCGGATCAACGCTGCGGCCCGGCTCGAGGGCATGACCTACGCCCGATTTATCCACGGCCTTGAACTGGCCGGGGTCCAGATGGACCGCAAGGTGCTGGCGGATATCGCTGGCAGCGATCCGATCGGGTTCAAGGCCATCGCCGACCAGGTTCGCGCCGCACTGGCCTGACGCCCGGAGCCCCTCGGCTTCGTCGCATTCAGAAGCCCCCCGGCGCGTCCGGGGGGCTTTTTGCTGCCGCCACTGGATTTCCTGAAGTCCCATCCGCCAGAACCCCTGCGAGATCGACGCGAATGACCGACATCGCCGAACTGGAAGCCGCCAACACCGCCCGCATTGAGGACTCCGCCGACCTCGCCGCCCTTGAGGAGGCCCGGGTCGCTCTGCTGGGCAAGTCCGGGAACGTGACCCTGCTGGCGCGGACCCTGGGGGGCCTGAGCCTGGAGGATCGCAAGACCCTGGGGCCGCAGATCAACCAGATGCGCGACCGGCTGGCCGCCCGCATCGAAGCCCGGAAGCTGGAGCTTGAGGCCACGGAACTGGAGGCGCGCCTGGCGGCCGAGCGGGTGGACCTGTCCCTGCCCGCCCCGCCCCGTCGCCGGGGCGGCGTGCACCCGACCCTGCAGGTGATGGACGAGATGGTCTCCATCTTCGCTGACATGGGGTTCGGGGTCGCCGAGGGGCCCGACATCGAGACCGACTTCAACAACTTCACCGCCCTGAACTTTCCGCCCAAGCACCCGGCGCGGGAAATGCACGACACCTTCTTCCTGCCCCCGGACGCGAACGGCGAGCGCAAGGTCCTGCGTACCCACACCTCCCCCGTCCAGGTTCGGGTGATGAACCGGACAAACGAGAAGCTCCCGTCCTGGATCGCCAGCGGCCAGGAGCCGCCCATCCGGATCATCATCCCGGGACGCACCTTCCGGCAGGACTCCGACCAGACCCACACCCCCATGTTCCACCAGATCGAGGGTCTGGTGATCGACAAGGGCATCCACATGGGCCACCTGAAATGGACCCTGGAGACCTTCATCGCCCGGTTCTTCGAGACCGACCGGGTCACCACCCGCTTCCGGCCCCACCACTTCCCCTTCACCGAGCCCTCGGCGGAGATTGACGTGAAGTGCGACCGTTCGGGGGGCGAGGTCCGGATCGGCGAGGGCGAGGACTGGCTGGAAATCCTCGGCTGCGGGATGGTTCACCCCAATGTCCTGCGGAACTGCGGGCTGGACCCGGAGGTCTGGCAGGGCTTTGCCTTCGGCTGCGGCGTCGACCGCCTGGGCGTGCTGAAGTACGGCATGCCCGACCTGCGCGACATGTTCGCCGCCGATGTCCGCTGGCTGGCCCACTACGGGTTCTCGGCCTTCGCTGCGCCCAATTCCGCTTCGGGCCTGAGCTAGGAGGACTGAGATGAAGTTCACACTCTCCTGGCTTGGCGAGCATCTCGACACCTCCGCCTCCGTGGCCGAGGTGGTCGAGGCCATGACCATGGCCGGCCTTGAGGTTGAGCACGTGGAAGATCCCGGCGCGCGCCTCGCCGACTTTTCCGTTGCCCGCATCGTCGAGGCGGTCCAGCACCCCAATGCCGACCGGCTGCGGGTCTGCCAGGTCGACACCGGCGATGGCCGCAAGGAGATCGTCTGTGGCGCGCCCAACGCCCGGGCCGGCCTGACCACCATCTTCGCCCCCCTTGGCGCCTGCATTCCGTCCAATGGCCTGGTGCTGGAGGCCCGTCCCGTGCGCGGCGTCGTCTCCAACGGCATGCTGTGCTCGGCCGCAGAACTCCAGACCGCCGAGGAGTCGGACGGCATACTGGAGCTGGACGGCGGACTTGCGGTGGGAATGCCCGCCGCCCAGGCCCTTGGGCTGGAAGCGGTGATCGACTTCGAGGTCACCCCCAACCGGCCCGACTGGCTGGGGGTGGACGGTATCGCCCGGGACCTGGCCGCCACGGGCCTCGGGACCCTCAGGACGCCCTCCATCACCCCCGTCCCCGGTGCCTTCCCCTGCCCGGTTCAGATCCGGGTGGATGACAGCGGCGCCTGCCCCGCCTTTGCCGGGCGCCTGATCCGGGGCGTGCGCAACGGACCCTCTCCCGACTGGCTGCAGCAGAAGCTGAAGTCGATCGGGCTACGGCCCATCAGCGCCCTTGTGGACATCACCAACCTGATCACCTTCGACCGGGCCCGGCCCCTGCACGTCTATGATGCTGCACGCCTGTCCGGCGGCTGGATCGAGGCCCGGTTGGGCCGGCAGGGCGAGACGGTCGCGGCCCTGGATGGCAAGACCTATGCCGCCGGACCCGAGATCTGCGTCATCGGCGACGCCTCGGGTGCCCTCGGCCTGGGCGGCGTGATGGGCGGCGCCTCCACCGGCTGCTCGGAGACCACCACCGACGTCTTCATCGAGAGCGCCTGGTTTGATCCGATCCGGATCGCCCAGACGGGTCGGACCCTGGGGATCAGTTCGGACGCCCAGTATCGTTTCGCCCGGGGCGTGGACCCGGAGGGCCTGCTTCCCGGCCTGGAACTCGCCACCCGGCTGATCCTGGACATCTGTGGCGGGGAGGCCTCGGAGGCGGTCCTGGCGGGGCAGGCGCCCTCGCGGCCGGCGCCCTTCCCCTTCGACCGGACCTATGTCCAGGCCCTCTCAGGGCTGTCCCTGGACCGCGCGCGCATCGACACCATCCTGTTGGACCTAGGCTTTACCCTCGAAGGCGAGACCGTGGCGCCGCCCTCCTGGCGCCGGGACGTCGAGGGCCGGGCAGACCTCGTCGAAGAGGTGGCGCGGATCGCCGGCTATGACGCCC
>NZ_JBAXIM010000205.1:0-3552 GCF_037138395.1 Phenylobacterium sp. | reverse complement strand
GCCCTGGAGGGCCGCGAGGTGATTTTCAGGATCGGGCAGTCCCAGATCCCCTTCACCGCAGAAGGCTTCCTGATGTCCTTCTCGCTTCCAAACCTGCATTTCCATGCCGCCACCGCCTACGACATCCTCCGGCAGAAGGGCGCGCCCCTGGGCAAGCGCGACTATCTGGGCGCCATGAAGATCAAGGCCTGACCTGCGCGGAGGCGGCGGTCTTCACGCTGGGAGCGTCGGCGGATCGCCCTTGAGGCGGCAAAGCCGTCCATCCCGGGTATCGGCAGGTCCATCAGGATGAGTCATAGGGCTGGCGCATCGCCAGGGTGATCGCCTGGGGCCCGCTCGAGGCCTTTCCACCCTCTGCAGGCCTGCCCGCTGGCAGGCCCGCCGTGGGTCACCGGAGGTCCCCCGGGGTTGACCCCTTGGCACCCTCGGGGCAGCGTGATTCCAATACTGGATGGGGAGGCGGTCATGAGTGACGTGAAAGAAAATCTGGAGGTCCTGCGCGAGGGTGCCCTCAAGGGTTTGGAGACGCTTCGGGGCGCCTCGGGGTGGGTCATAGGCGTCGGCTGCGCCCTGATCGTCCTCGGCGTCGCCGCCCTCTTCTCGCTTGGGGTCGCCACCGCCGCCACGGTAACCCTGGTGGGTGTCGCCATGCTCCTCGCCGGCGTGGTGGAGGTGGTGCATGGCTTCCGCCAACGCGGGACGGGCCGCATTGCCTTGTGGATCCTGCTGGGCGCTCTCTACATCGCCTGTGGCGTACTGGTCCTGAGGAACCCCGTCCTGGCGGCCGGTGTCCTCACCCTGATGCTCGGAGCGGCCCTGATCGCCTCTGGGGTAGTCCGCGTCGGCATCGCCCTCCAGGTCCGTCAGGTCACCAAGGCCTGGGGATGGCTGGCCGCCTCAGGGGTCGCGACTGGCGTCCTGGGTGGCATCATCCTGTTGCGCTGGCCGGCCTCCAGCCACACGACCCTGGGTCTTCTGCTTGGGCTTGACCTGCTGTTCGCAGGCCTTGGCTGGCTCCTGGTCGGTCTGGCCCTGCGACGCCTGACCGCAAGGGTCGCCACCTGATCGGGGCATATGTGTAACGAATACCAGCTGAAGGTCCGGCGCGCCGACTATGACGCCGCCTTCCGGGGGGTGGGGCTCGATGTCCTCTGGTCGGACGCCGAGCCCAATCGTCCGCCCGACAGGCCCTTCAGGCCAACGGACCGGGCGCCGATCCTGCGCCGCACCCGCGACGGAGCCGGGCTCGAGGGGCTGGAGGCGCGCTGGTGGCTGGTGCCTGGCTTCCACAGGGGCTCCGTTTCCGACTGGAAGGCCATGTGCACCAACGCCCGGATCGAGACGGCGGCGACGACCGCCTCCTTCCGGGAGTCGGTCCGCACGGGCCGCTGCCTGGCACCCGTGACCTCGGTCTTTGAGTATGAGGCCCCTCCCGGTTGGCGGAAGGGTCAGCCCAAGCGGCGCTGGGAGGTCTCCTGGCCCGAAGACGGGGCCTCGGGGCCTGTGCGTTTCCTCGCCGGCCTTTGCGCCCGGTCCCACCCCGCCGACCTGCCGGAAGGGCTGGACAGCTTCGCCGTCATTACCCGGCCGGCCGGCGCGGACATGGCCCGCATCCACGACCGCCAGCCGGTCATCCTGTCCCTCGCCGAGGGCCTGGACTGGCTGGACCGGGGGGGCCTCGATACCCTCCCGGCCCCAGGCCCGACAGGCGACCTGACCCTCCGGGAAGCTCCCCGCTAGACCAGCCCCTTGCCGGTGTCGTCGATGATGGAGCCCAGGTCGCGGTTGTCCTCGGCCAGGATCATCTCGTTGTGCGCCTTGCCCGAGGGGATCATGGGAAAGCAGTTCTCGTCCTTGGTCACGCAGCAGTCGAAGATGACCGGACCGGGATAGTCGATCATCTGGCGAATGGCGTCGTCCAGTTCGGCCGGGGTCCGGGCCCGCAGGCCCAGGCAGCCGAAGGCCTCGGCCAACTTCACAAAGTCGGGCAGGCTGGCCGAGTAGGAGTGTGAATAGCGCTCACCGTGCAGCAGCTGCTGCCATTGGCGCACCATGCCCATCCACTCGTTGTTCAGGATGAAGATCTTGATCGGCAGGCCGTACTGAATGGCTGTCGACATCTCCTGCATGGTCATCTGCACGCTGGCGTCGCCGCCGATGTCGATGACCAGGCTTTGCGGGTGCGCCAGCTGGACCCCCACGGCGGCGGGCAGGCCATAGCCCATGGTGCCGAGCCCTCCGGAGGTCATCCAGCGGTTCGGCTCGTCGAAGTGGAAGTACTGGGCCGCCCACATCTGGTGCTGGCCCACTTCGGTGGTGATGTAGACATCCTTATCCCGGGTCAGGGCATAGAGCCGCTCGACGGCGTACTGTGGCTTGATGCTGTCGGCTGAGGGCGTGTAGCTGAAGGACTTGCGCGCCCTCCAGGCCTCGATCTGCCGCCACCACTCGGACAGGGCGCCGGCGTCGCAGGACAGGTTACGCGCCTTCCAGACAGCGATCAGGTCTTCCAGCACGCTGCCGGCGTCGCCGATGATGCCGATATCGGCACGGACGTTCTTGGAGATCGAGGACGCGTCGATATCGATATGGATCTTGCGCGAGCCGGGCGAGAAGGCGTCGAGCTTGCCGGTGACCCGGTCGTCGAAGCGCGAGCCGATGGCCACCATGACGTCGCAGTCATGCATGGCGTTATTGGCTTCGAAGCTGCCGTGCATGCCCAGCATGCCCAGCCACTTGTCGTCCGAGGCCGGGAAGGCACCCAGGCCCATCAGGGTCGAGGTGACCGGCGCGCCGGTCAGGGCCGCGAATTCCCTCAGCAGGGTAGAGGCCCGGGGTCCGGCGTTGATCACGCCACCGCCGGTGTACAGGATGGGGCGGCGGGCACCGGCGATCATCTGTGCCGCCTCGGCGATCCGGGCCGGGTCGCCCTGGGTGCGGGGGCGGTAGTTGTGGGCGTGCACCACCTCGTTCGGTCCCTGGTAGGCGGCCTTGCCGAACTGGACGTCCTTGGGGATGTCGATGACCACGGGTCCCGGCCGCCCGGAGGTGGCGATGTGGAAGGCCTCGTGCAGCACCCGGGGCAGGTCCGCCGGAGTCTTGACCAGGTAGTTATGCTTGGTGATGGACCGGGTGATGCCGATGGTGTCGCACTCCTGGAAGGCGTCGGTGCCGATCAGGTGGGTGGCGACCTGGCCGGTGATGACCACCAGGGGAATGGAGTCCATCAGGGCGTCGACGATGCCGGTGATCGCATTGGTGGCGCCAGGACCCGACGTCACGAGGACCACGCCGGGCTTGCCGGTCGAGCGCGCATAGCCCTCTGCGGCATGGGTCGCCCCCTGTTCGTGCCGGACCAGGATGTGCTGCAGGCGCGGCTCGTTGAAGAGGGCGTCGTAGATGGGCAGGACCGCCCCGCCCGGATAGCCGAACAGGACCTCAACACCCTGGTCCACAAGGGCGCGCACGACGATCTCGGCCCCTGTCAGGATTTCTGTATCGGCGTCGGTCGGGGTCAGGGTCTGGGTGGTCATGGGAGTCGGGGTCCGAAGG
>NZ_JBAXIM010000204.1:0-3604 GCF_037138395.1 Phenylobacterium sp. | reverse complement strand
TTCCGCCCCCCAGGGGGAGGTGGACCGCGCAGCGGGCCGGAGGGGGTCAGCTGAGCCGCCGTTGACCCCCTCAGTCGGCTTCGCCGACAGCTCCCCCTGAGGTGGAGCAATTGGCTCCCTAATTCCGCCCCCAAGGGGGAGGTGGACCGCGCAGCGGGCCGGAGGGGGTCAGCCAAGTTTGCCGGTGATATAGCGGTCGGTGGGCCGCACCGGCAGGCCGTCGAGACTGTGGGTGCGGCCAGCCTGCTTCGCCACCCACTCGGCTGGGTCCTGGGCGGCGTGATACCGGGGCAGGGTCTCGCGGTGCTGGTCCAGGCGCATCAGGGGCACGCCCCAGCCGCAGCTGGTCTGGACGCCCTCGACGGCGACATCGAAGATCTGGCGCACGCCCGGGTGCAGGTTGAAGCCGGCCGCGAGGTCCTCCCAGTCGGGGTCCGCCGGGAGCACGGGTCGTCCGCGCCCGTAGATCCGCAGGATCAGGGCCGGCGCCTCGAAATTGCACATCATCAGGGTGATGCGCCCGTCGGCCGCCAGGTGGGCGTGGGTTTCGTTGCCCGACCCGGCCAGGTCCAGGTAGGCGACTCGGGTGGGAGACAGGACCCGGAAGGTGTCAGCCAGTCCCTTGGGCGACAGGTTGATCCGGCCGTCTGAGGCGGCGGTGGCGACAAAGAAGACCGGCTGGCGACCGATCATCGCCACGTGGTCTTCCGTCAGGCTGTCGAAGAACTCGGCCATGGAGGAAGGCTAGTCCATCCCGGAGGGTGCGAATAGGGCCCGCCTGAGGGCTTCCGTTCCCGCTGGGAGCGCGCTAAGCCCTGCCCATCAACCGGCGGAAGCGTACCGGAAGGGGAGGATCATGAGCCTGAAAGGCAAGGCCTACATCATGGGGGCGTGGGAGCATCCCACCCGCGACGCCCCGGACAAGACCACCGCCCAGCTGCACTTTGAGAGCGCCCGGGGTGCCCTGGCCGATGCCGGCCTCACCTTCGACGACGTGGACGGCTATTTCTGCGCCGGAGATGCGCCGGGCTTCGGCGGCATGTCCATGGTCGACTATATGGGCCTGCGCAATGTCCGCCACCTGGACTCCACAGAGACCGGCGGCTCCTCCTACATCCTGCACGTGGGCCACGCGGTCCAGGCCATCGCCGCCGGCAAGTGCCAGGTGGCCCTGATCACCCTGGCCGGGCGTCCTCGCCAGGGGCAGGGCGGCCGTCCTGGCGGCGGCGCGCGCCCCGGCCAGCTGTCCGACGGCGCCCCCGAGGCCGGCTTTGAGAACATCTACGGCGGCTCGACCCACAACACCTACGGCATGTGCGCCATGCGCCACATGCACGACTATGGCACCACCTCCGAGCAGCTGGCCTGGATCAAGGTCGCCGCCAGCCATCACGCCCAGTGGAACGAACACGCCTTCCTGAAGGACGTGGTCACGGTGGAGGACGTGGTCAATTCGCGGATGATCGCCGACCCCCTGCACCTGCTGGACTGCTGCGTCGTCACCGACGGCGGCGGCGCCCTGATCATCACCTCGCCGGAAGTGGCGCGCAGCCTGAACCGGCCAAGGATCAAGGTGATCGGCTCCGGCGAGGCGCCCAAGGGCCCCGGCGGCGGCCATGGCCTGGACCTCACCTATTCCGGCGCCGTCTGGTCCGGCCCCCGGGCCTTTGCGGAGGCCGGCGTCACCCCCGCCGACATCAAGTACGCCTCCATTTACGATAGCTTCACCATCACCGTGCTGATGCAGATCGAGGACCTGGGCTTCTGCGCCAAGGGCCAGGGCGGCCGCTTCGTGGCCGACGGCAACCTGATCTCGGGCGTCGGCAAGCTGCCCTTCAACACCGATGGCGGCGGCCTGTGCAACAACCACCCCACCAACCGGGGCGGCATCACCAAGGTCATCGAGGCGGTGCGCCAACTGCGCGGCGAGGCCCACCCCAAGGTCCAGGTGGCCAACTGCGACGTGGCCCTGGCCCACGGCACGGGCGGATCCCTCGGCACGCGCCATGGCGCGGCCACGGTCATCCTCGAGCGGGAGTAGGAAGATGAGCGAAGCTGAAGCCAAACCCGCTGGCCGGGTCATTCCGGCGCCCGCGGTCACCGTCGAGAGCCAGCCCTTCTGGGACGCCGCCGCCGAGGGCAGGTTCCTGATCAAGCGCTGCACGGCCTGCGGCAAGGCGCATTGGTATCCCCGCGCTTTCTGCCCCTTCTGCGCCTCGGACGACACCGTCTGGGAAGAGAGCCCCGGCGAGGGTGAGATCTACACCTTCTCCATCATGCGGCGCTCGCCCACGGGCCCCTATGTGATCGGCTATGTCACCCTCGACGAGGGCCCGGCGGTGCTGACCAACTTCGTGGACTGCGACCCGGACGCCCTGAAAATCGGCCAGAGGGTCAAGGTACGCTTCCAGCCCACGGACGGCGGCCCACCGGCCCCGGTTTTCTGTCCAGCCTAGGCGCACGTTCAGCCTTTCGTTGACCGAAATGTTAGCTTAGATTGCGGACTCACTTTCAGGCTCATCCAAAGGATGTCTAAAAATGCGTAAGATCCTCATCCTCGCGGCCGCCGCAGCGACCCTCGCCATCGCCGGCTGCAACACCTTCTCTGGCGTCGGCAAGGACGTCCAGGCCGCCGGCTCCGCCGTCTCCAAGACCGCGGAAGACACCAAGGAAACCATCAAGAAGTAATTTGCCTAGGCTCCGGCCCGGCTGAGATCGCCCGGCGGCCCCTCAGGGTCGCTGGGCTTTTTCATGCCTTCTGTCCGCCGGCGTCTAGATCCGCCAGCCGCTCCATCAGGGCCTCGGCCTCCCGGGGCGACTTCACCCGGTGCAGGCGCAGGCCCGCCCACTTTGGGTCCGCGAACCGCGCCTGCCGCCGGGCGGTGGCATCCTTGTGGTGGCGCAGGGTGTACCAGACCGGGTGATCCTTATCGAACCAGCGGGTGAAGAGCTCCCGGTTGCCCGTGCCCTCCCAGACT
Organism: Phenylobacterium sp.; assembly: GCF_037138395.1. Lineage (GTDB taxonomy): Bacteria > Pseudomonadota > Alphaproteobacteria > Caulobacterales > Caulobacteraceae > Phenylobacterium. Next base: position 626 of record NZ_JBAXIM010000204.1, on the reverse strand, counting down.
TCGCGGCCCGTGAGCGCCCGGTCCAGCGTGCGCTTCAGGAGGCGCGGCATGCTGACGGACAGGGGATAGTCCAGCCAGATAACGTCAGTGGCCCGGCCCCAGACCAGGTCCTGGCAGATCGTATAGTTGCCGTCGGTGATCCACCGCTCGCCCCGGGTGGCCGCCTCGACCCGGTCGATGAAGGCCTGCGGGTCCTCGCCATGCAGGTCGCGCCAGCCCGGCTGCCAGTTCAGGGCGTCCAGCTCCACCCGCTGAAGGCCCAGCCGCGCCGCCAGCGCCGCTCCCAGGGTCGACTTGCCCGCCCCGGACTGTCCGATGACCGAGATGCGCAACCGGCGTTCCTTCTTCACTGAGCCTCTTGTCCCTTAGCGCAGGGGTCCTGGGGCCGGCACCCCCTTTAGGGGCGGAATTGGAACCGTCTAATTGCTCCACCTCAGGGGGAGCTCCGGGCGAAGCCCGGTGAGGGGGTCAACGGCATCTCAGCTGACCCCCTCCGTCGCGCTGCGCGCGCCACCGCCCCCTTGGGGGCGGAATTGTGAGGGTGCAGGAAGGGGTCAAGGGCGGCTCAGGTCCGCCCCGCCTTAATCCTTCTTCAGCCCCAGCTCCGCCCAGACCTCGTCGGTGTG
>NZ_JBAXIM010000203.1:0-3615 GCF_037138395.1 Phenylobacterium sp. | reverse complement strand
CCGTTCGGACGTTTGGGCGGGCGGGGTCTGGCCATGGCTCCAGCCTAAACTGGTTCTCAGGCTTTCGGCGATGACTTCCTGACGGCCTTCGCAGGGGTTTTTGGCTTTGCTGCCGGCTTCGCCCTGGGCGCGGCCTTTGGCTTGGCGGAAGCTGTCGCCCGGGATGACTTGGCCTTTCCGCCCTTGGTGGGCGCCTTGGCTGCGCGGGCGGCAAGAAGCGCCGTCGCGGCCTCGAGGGTCAGGGTCTCGGGGTCCTCGCCCCCGGGGATGTTGGCGTTGACGTCGCCGTGCTTGACATAGGGACCGTACCGACCGGCGAGGATCCTCACCGGAGCGCCGTCCACGGGGTGGGGTCCCAGCTCCCGCAGGGCCTCCGCGACCCCGCGACCACCCCGTCCGCCGGCCTTCTTTTCCGCCAGGAGGGTCACCGCCCGGTTGACCCCGACCTCGAAGACCTCGTCCACCCCCTGCAGGTTGGCGTAGACCCCGGCATGCTGCACGAAGGGACCGTAGCGGCCGATGCCGGCCAGGATGACGCCGCCGTCCTCGGGATGATTCCCCACCTCCCGGGGCAGGCGAAGGAGCCGCAGGCCCTTTTCCAGGTCCATGGTCTCAGGCGACCAGCCCTTCGGTAGGGAGGCGCGCTTCGGCTTTTCCTCCTCGCCCAACTGGACGAAGGGACCAAACCGCCCGGACTTCAGGAAGACCGTCTGGCCGGTCTCGGGATCGGTCCCCAGTTCGCGGTCTCCCGCTGGGGTGTCGCCCTCCTCGGAGGGGGGGCCGAACTTCCGCGTGTACCGGCATTCGGGATAGTTCGAGCAGCCGATGAAGGGCTCGAAGCGGCTTGGCTTCAGGGACAGCTCACCCGTTCCGCACTTGGGGCAGGCGCGGCCACCGGGGGAGGGGAACAGAAAGGGTCCCAGGGTGGTGTTGAGGGCCTCGATGACGTCGCGGGTGGACCTTTGCAGGACCTCTTGGGTGGCCCCGTGGAAATCCCCCCAGAACTCCCGCAACAGGGCCTTCCAGTCCAGGTCCCCTGCGGACACCTGGTCCAGCTTTTCCTCAAGCGCCGCCGTGAAGTCGTACTCGACATAGCGGTTGAAGAAAGACTCGAGGAAGACGGTGACCAGGCGGCCCTTGTCCTCTGGGATGAAGCGGTTCTTCTCCATACGGACATAGCTGCGATCCCTAAGGACCGAGAGAATCGAGGCATAGGTCGAGGGGCGGCCGATGCTGAGCTCTTCCATCTTCCGTACCAGGCTCGCCTCGGAATAGCGGGGCGGCGGCTCGGTGAAGTGCTGGTCGGCGCGCGCGACCCGGACCTCGGCGCTGGCGGCCTCCCGGAGCGGCGGCAGGCGTCCGCCATCCTCGTCCTCGGGATCATCCCGGCCTTCCTCGTAGACCTTCAGGTAGCCATCAAACAGGATGACCTGCCCTGTGGCCCTCAGTCCGGTTCGGCCATCGGCCGTCGACAGGTCCACGGTGGTCCGCTCGATTCTGGCGGATTCCATCTGGGAGGCCAGCATGCGCTTCCAGATCAACTCGTAGAGCCGGCCAAGGTCGCCATCGAGCCTGAGCGACCCAGGGTTACGGGCCAGGCTGGTCGGGCGGATCGCCTCGTGGGCCTCCTGGGCGTTCCGGGCCTTGGTCCTGTACTGGCGGGCGGACTCCGGAACGTAGTCGGCACCGAAGAGGCCTGAAATCACCTGGCGGGCCTCCTGCAGGGCCTCGGGCGCTGACTGCACACCGTCGGTCCGCATGTAGGTGATCAGACCCACAGTCTCGCCACCGATGTCGATGCCCTCATAGAGCTTCTGGGCCGCCTGCATGGTGCGCTGGGCCGAGAAGCCGAGCTTCCGGGCGGCTTCCTGCTGCAGGGTCGAGGTCGTGAAGGGCGGTGCCGGCGAGCGTCGGGCGGGCTTCTTCTCGACCGCTGAGATTGTGAAGGCGCCGGAGATCACCGCCTCCCGGGCCGCCGCGGCTGCGGCCTCATCGCCAAGGTCGAACTTTGAAAGCTTTCGGCCTTCATGGATTGCCAGCCGGGCCGTGAAGGGCGCTCCGGCCGAGGTCATATCGGCCTCGACGGTCCAGTATTCTCGGGTGATGAAGCGCTCGATCTCGATTTCGCGGTCGACGACCAGGCGGAGGGAGACGGACTGCACCCGGCCTGCAGAGCGGGCTCCCGGCAGCTTCCTCCAGAGGACCGGCGACAGGGTAAAGCCCACCAGATAGTCGAGGGCGCGCCGGGCCAGGTAGGCCTTGACCAACTCCATATCGATCTGGCGGGGCGCCTTCATGGCCTCGGTCACGGCCGAACGGGTAATGGCGTTGAACACCACCCGCTCCACCGGCTTGTCCTTCACAACCCGCTTCTGTTGCAGGACATCCAGCACGTGCCAGGAGATGGCCTCGCCCTCCCGGTCGGGGTCGGTGGCCAGGATGATGCGGTCCGCGGCCTTGGCCGCCTCGGCGATCTCCGACAGGCGCTTCGAGGCCTTGGCGTCTACCTCCCAGGACATGGCGAAGTCCTCGTCCGGACGGACCGATCCATCCCGAGGTGGCAGGTCGCGGACATGGCCGTAGCTGGCCAGGACCTTGTAGCCCGGCCCGAGGTACTTGTTGATAGTTTTGGCCTTGGCCGGGCTCTCGACGATGACGAGGTGCATGCGCGTCCTTGGGGCCGGCTGGCCCGATGAAAGGCGGCGAGGGTTGGACGCCGTGGGGCCTGATGTCAACTTGGGGTGATTTTGGGGCCTCGTCCTAGGCCAGGGCGACCCCGCCACCGGAGGTGAAGACAACCCGTCCGGAGAGTTCGAGTTCGGCAAGGGCCGCATTGACCTCGGCGACCGTCAGGTCCGACAGGCGGACCACCTCGTCGCGGGTGGCGGGGGAGGGGGACATGAGGTCGAAGACCCGGTTCCGGATCGCCTCCATTCGGGTTTCCGAAGGTGTGGACCCTGGCGTCCGGTCGGGTCCCGTCTCGAAGTTCCGCTCTGGCTCGGCCAGGCCGGAGAATCCACCAAGGGCACGCAGGACGTCGTCCGCGCCTTCGCAGATGGCCGCACCCTGCCGGATGAGGTCATTGCCGCCCCGGGACCGGGGATCGAGGGGCGAGCCGGGGACAGCCAGGACCTCACGGCCCATCTCCGCCGCCAGTCGCGCGGTGATGAGCGACCCGGAGCGGAGTTCGGCCTCGACGACTACGACGGCCTGCGAAAGTCCGGCGATGATCCGGTTGCGTCGGGGGAAGTCGCCGGCGGTCGCTGTGCGTCCCGGTGCCGATTCCGAGACGATGCAGCCGCCGTCCTGCAGGATACCCGCGTAGAGATCGGCATGCTGGGGTGGGTAGATGTCATCGACGCCACCGGCGAGGACCGCCGCGGTACCGGTGGCCTTGGCCCCGGCGTGCGCCGCCCCGTCTATGCCCCGCGCCAGGCCCGAGACCACAGTCACCCCCGCGGTGCCCAGGTCCGAGGCCAGGGTCTGGGCGAATCGTTGACCGAGGGCCGAGGCGGCGCGGGCGCCGACGACGGCAACGCAGGTCTGCGCGAGAGGATCCGGGTCTCCCAGGACCCAGATCACGGGCGGGGGCGGGTCGACAGCGGCCAGGAGGGG
>NZ_JBAXIM010000202.1:0-3643 GCF_037138395.1 Phenylobacterium sp. | reverse complement strand
GCACCGGACCTGCCGGGGCCGGCGGACCTGGCTTGGGCCTCCTCGCCCTGCCAGGACTTCAGCCTGGCCGGCGGCCGGGCGGGGCTGTCGGGGGGCCGGTCCTCGGCCTTTTTCGGCTTCTGGCGGCTCATGGAGAGCCTGGATGACGCGGGCCGGGCGCCGCCCCTGATCGTGGTGGAGAATGTGGTCGGCCTGCTCACCTCCCGGGGCGGGGACGACTTTGCCGCCCTCTGCGGGGCCCTGGCGCGACGTGGCTACCGGGTGGGGGCCCTGGAGGCCGACGCCGCCGACTTCACCCCCCAGTCCCGACCGCGCCTGTTCGTCATCGCCTTCCGGGGTGAGCCGCCGGCGCGCCTCTCCGGCGGCGGGGCCTTCGTCACACCGGCGGTGGGCCGGGCCCGGGACCGGCTGGAGGGGGCGGCGCGCTCTGCCTGGACCGACTGGTCCCCCCGGGCGCCGGCGGGTCGCAACACCCGCCTGGCGGACCTGCTTGAGCCTGACGACCAGGTTCCCTGGAACCCGCCTGACCTGACCCGCCGTCTGGTCGCCATGATGTCGCCCGTGCAGGCGGCGCGGCTGGAGGCCCTCAAGGCGGCAGGCGGGCGGCATGTGGGTGCCTTCTTCCGCCGGACCCGGCGCGAGGAGGGGCAAAGCGTGCAGAGGGCTGAGGCCCGGTTCGACGGCCTGGCCGGATGCCTGCGCACCCCCCGGGGCGGATCCTCCCGCCAGTCGTTGATCCTCATCGAGGACGGCGCGGTGCGAACCCGCCTGCTGGCCCCCCGGGAGGCGGCCCGGCTGATGGGCCTGCCCGAGGCCTATGTCCTGCCCCGCGGCGTGTCGGCGGGCCTGCACGTGGTCGGGGACGGGGTCTGCGTTCCCACCGTCCGCTGGCTGGCCGACACCCTCCTGGAGCCTCTGCTGGAGGCGCTTCCGCCGTCCCGGGTTTAGAATTCCTGCGCCGGCGCCCTGAAAACCCGCCTTCCCAAAGCCGCGCGGGCGCCTGAAGGTCGATACTCAACTTCCCGGAGCCTTTGCCATGGTTGAATCCGTTTATGACGCCGCCCGCTATCGTCGCACCGGCCGGGGCAAGGTCTATGAGTCCATCCTCGATACCATCGGCGATACGCCCCTGGTGGCCCTTCCCAACCTGACCCGGGCCCTGAAGCCAAAGGCGCGGGTGCTGGCCAAGCTGGAGTTCTTCAACCCCATCGCCTCGGTGAAGGACCGGATCGGCGTCTCGCTGATCGAGAACCTGGAGGCCCAGGGCCTGATCGCGCCGGGCGCCACCCTGGTCGAGCCCACCAGCGGCAATACCGGTATCTCCCTGGCCTTCGTGGCCGCGGCCAAGGGCTACAAGCTGATCCTCTGCATGCCGGAGAGCATGTCGATCGAGCGCCGCAAGATGCTGCTCCTGATGGGCGCCCAGCTGGAGCTGACCCCAGCTGAGCGCGGCATGGCCGGGGCGATCGCCCGGGCCAGGGAGATCGTCGAGGCCACACCCGGGGCGGTCATGCCCCAGCAGTTCGAAAGCGCCGCCAACCCCCTGATCCACCGGGTCTCCACCGCCGAGGAGATCTGGAACGATACGGACGGGGCGGTGGACGCCGTCGTCTCCGGCGTCGGCACGGGAGGCACCATCAGCGGCATCGGGCAGGTCCTGAAGGCCCGCAAGCCTGGCCTGAAGATGGTGGCGGTGGAGCCGGCGGCCTCGCCGGTCCTGTCGGGCGGCAGCCCCGCCCCGCACAAGATCCAGGGCATCGGCGCCGGATTCGTGCCCGCGATCCTGGACCGGGGTGTGATCGACGAGATCGTCCAGGTCTCGAACGAGGACAGCTTCGCCATGGCCCGGCGCGTGGCGCGGGAAGAGGGGATCCCGGTGGGCATCTCCTCGGGCGCGGCCCTGACGGCGGCCTTCAGCCTGGCGGAACGGGACGAATACGCCGGCAAGACCATTGTCACCATCATCGCCTCCTTTGCCGAGCGCTACCTCTCCACGGCTCTCTTCGACGGCCTCTGAGGGCGAAGTGCCGGCCCCGAGTTGAAGGTGCGTCTCAGTGGGCTTCTGAAGGCTCCGGTGCCTCGACCCTGACCTCGCATCGCACCGAATTGGCGATGAAGCACTCGGCGTGGCTGGCCGCATGCAGGGCCTCCAGGGCCTCGGCGTCCGGCGCCAGGCCCACCCAGGAGATGTCTGGCCGCAGGACCACTTCGACCAGGCCCTTGCGGCCCGGGGCGACCTCGCCCATCCGGCCGCGGGCGGCGTCGGCATAGCGGTCGATGACGAAGCCGGCCCGCCGGGCCTTGTCCAGGAAGGTCAGCATGTGACAGCTGGACAGGGCCGCCACCAGCATCTCCTCGGGGTCGATCCCCGCCGGGTCGGCCCAGCGGCCCATTACCGAGGGGGCCGCGGAGGCCAGGATCTCGGCACCCCCGTCGAAGGTGATGCTGTGGGCCCGGCTGTAGCGACCCTTGAGGAAGTCGGCGTCGGGCTGGACGGTCCAGGTGACGAAGGCGTCGTGGTCGGACATCTGGGTCTCCCCGTCTTCAGAAGGCCTCGGCCGGCAGGGCCATGACCGTCTCGGCGCCGGACTTCAGGCGGGCCAGGTGGACCTGGGTCTCCGGCAGGACCCGGGCCAGGAAGAAGCGTCCCACGGCAAGCTTTGACGCCCAGAACGGATCGGTGTCGCCGGCGGTGATCTTCGCCTGGGCGACGAGGGCCATGCGGGCCCACATCCAGGACAGGGCGGTCAGGCCCACCAGGTGCAGGAAGTCATGCGAGCCGGCGGCGGCGTTGTCGGGATGGGCGAGGCCGTTCTGCATGAGCCAGCCCACGCCCTCCTGCAGCTGGACGCGGGCGCCGTCGAGACCGTCCAAGAAGGGATCGGTGGCGGGCTCGCCCCGGGCGGCGCCTGAGAAGGCCTCCAGCTCGGCCAGCCAGGTCAGCATGGCCCGGCCGCCGTTGGCAGGCAGCTTGCGCCCCACCAGGTCCAGGGCCTGGACCCCGTTGGCCCCCTCGTAGATCAGGGCGATGCGGACATCGCGCATGTACTGGCTGGCGGGGAAATGCTCGGTATAGCCGGACCCGCCGTGCACCTGCAGGGCGTCGGAGCAGACCTTCAGGCCCCGGTCTGTGAGGTAGGCCTTGGCCACTGGCGTCATCAGGGCGGCGTAGTCCGAGGCCTTTTGGCGCACCGCCTCGTCGGGATGGCCGTGGGCCAGGTCGCCCTGGAGAGCGGACCAGAAGAGGAAGGCCCGGCCGCCCTCGACCAGGGCCTTGCCCTCCATCAGCTGGCGGCGCACGTCAGGGTGGACGATGATGGGGTCTGCGGGTCCGCCGGGGTTCTTCGGGCCGGTCAGGGCCCGGCCCTGGAGCCGGTCGCGGGCGAAGTCGGCCGCCGCCTGCAGGGCCGCCTCGGCCTGGGCGATCCCCTGCAGGCCGACGCCGATGCGGGCCTCGTTCATCATCACGAACATGAGGGCCAGGCCCCGGTTCTCCTCGCCCACCAGCCAGCCCACGGCCTCCTCGTGGCGCATGACGCAGGTGGCCGAACCGTGGATGCCCATCTTGTCTTCAAGACCATCGCACCAGACGCCGTTTCGGGCGCCCGGCTTGCCCCCGGCGTCGGGGATGAACTTGGGCACG
>NZ_JBAXIM010000201.1:0-3739 GCF_037138395.1 Phenylobacterium sp. | reverse complement strand
CAGGCTGCGCCAGGGAACCTTCGACAAACCCGCGCGCCTCCAGGAGGGGCTTCAGGTCGCTCAGGACCGAGGGTCCGCCGCAAAGCATGAGGCGGTCGACCGCCGGATCGAGCTCTGGCAAGCCGAGGTCCCGGCACATCTGGCCGGAGGCGAGCAGGTCCGTGATCCGCCCCCGGGTCGGAAAGGGCTCCCGGGTCACGGTGGGGTAATACTTCAGCTTGGGCCCGATGAGCTCGCCCAGGATCTCGTCATTCGGAAGCTCCGTCTCGAAGAGTTCCCGGTAGTTGAGGTCGGCAATCTCACGGACTGTGTGGGTTACGACCACGTCCTCAAAGCGCTCGAAGACATCCGGGTCCCGGGCCAGGGACAGCCAGGGGGCCAGGCCCGTGCCCGTCCCCAGCATGTAGAGGCGCCGGCCCGGCTTCAGGCCATCGAGGACCAGCGTCCCGGTGGGCTTGCGGCCGATCAGGACCGTCTGGCCAACCTCGATGTCGCAGAGCCGCGAGGTCAGGGGGCCGTTGGGGGCCTTGATCGAGTAGAACTCCAGTTCCTCGTGCCAGGAGGGGCTGGCGATGGAATAGGCCCGCACCAGCGGCTTGCCCTCCACCATGAGGCCGACCATCACGAATTGACCACTCTGGAAACGAAATCCGGGGTCACGGGTCGTGCGGAACGAGAACAGCCTGTCCGTCCAGTGACGGACCCAGGTCACGGTCTCTTCGGCGAAGGCGCCTGATTTCTTTGGGGGCGCGGCAGGGGCGTCGGTCACGAGGATTTCCGGGCGGAACGCAGGATCAGATATCGCCGCCGAGGTCGTTCACCGCCCCCGGCGCGCGGGCGACGTGTATCCCGCATTCGCTCTTTTCGGAACCCGCCCAACGGCCGGCCCGGACGTCCTGCCCGGCCTCCACCGGCTGGGTGCAGGGCCAGCACCCAAGCGAGGGATAGCCGTGTTCAACCAGGGGGTGCGCCGGCAGGCCATGCGCCTGCATGTAGGCCTCGAGCGCGGCCTTGTCCCAGTTGGCCAGGGGGTTGAACTTGATGCGCCCATCGGCGCGCTCCACCACCGGCAGGGCCATGCGGTCGCCGCCATGGAAGCGCTTGCGGCCGGTGATCCAGGCCTCGAAATTCCCAAGACCCCGCTCAAGGGGCAGGACCTTGCGCACCTCGCAGCAGGTGTCCGTGTCCCGCCGCCAGAGGTCGCTCCCCGGATCGGTGGTCGCCAGGTCCGCAAATGCGGGCCGGAGATCCCGGACCTGGGTCAGGCCGAGACGCTTCGACAGGGCCTGCCGATAGTCGAGGGTCTGAGCAAACAGCATGCCGGTGTCGAGGAAGAGGATTGGCAGGTCTGGCTGGAGCTTGCCGACCATGTGCAGGAGCACAGCCGACTCCGCCCCGAAGGACGACACCAGGGCCAGGGAGCCCGGAAAGGCTTCGATAGCCCTGGCCAATATGGCTTCGGGCTCGGCGCGTCTCAGTTCCGCATCAAGGCGAGCCTCAAGGTCAGGCAGTTCGGCGGGGTCATAGGCCATTTCAGAAACTCCCCCGATCAGCAAAGGCCGGCGCGCGCCCGTCAGCGGCCCTCTGGTAGACATGGCGATGTCGGCCAGCTGCGGCGGCCCACGCCTCGACGGTGGATCCGTCCGCAGGCGAAAAGGCGTCGAAGCCGCAGCGGACCATGAAGCCAGCCTGGTCCTGAAGGACGTCCCCGACGGCCCGAACCTCGCCAGCAAAGCCCAGGCGTTCCCTCAGCAGGCGGGCGGAAGTGAAGGCGCGACCATCGCGGAACTTCGGGAAGGCCAGGGCCACCAGGTCGACCTGGTCCAACCGGCCAGCCAGAGCCTCGACCTCGTCCTCCGGCTCGAGCCAAACCCCAAGTCGTCCGCCGCCAGCCCTGACCAAGTCGCCCGAGAGCAAGCGGAAGAGGCTGACGATGACATCGCCGCCCGCCACCGGCTCATCATCCCCAAGGCGGACGAAGTCGTCCTGGACCTGGGAGAACACGCCGTCCGATAACCTAATGAGCATCGGCATAGACGGCCTCCCTGAAGGGGGCGTCGCCCGTCCGGCGCAGGGTATCCAGGAAGCGCTCGCCATCTTTTCGATGCAGGAGATAGGCGTCCACGATCGCCTCGACGGCGTCGGTCACCCGGTCGATTGGCAGGGCCGGCCCGAGCATTTTCCCGACGGCGGCGTCTTCAGCTCCCGATCCGCCCAGGGTGAGCTGATAGAACTCCTCGCCCTTCTTATCGACACCGAGAATGCCAATGTGGCCCACATGGTGATGCCCGCAGGCGTTGATGCAGCCTGAGATCTTGATCTTCAGCTCGCCGATGGCCTCCGCCCGGTCCGGCGCCTCGAAGCGCCGGGCGATGTCCTGGGCGACGCAGATCGCCCGGGCATTGGCCAGGGCACAGTAGTCCAGGCCGGGACAGGCGATGATGTCGCTGATGAGGTTTATGTTCGGCGTCGCCAGTCTGGCGGCGTCGAGGGCCTTCCAGACCGTGTGGACATCCGCAAGCCGGATGTGGGGCAGGACGAGGTTCTGCTCGTGGGTTGACCGGATTTCGTCCAGCCCGAAGCGTTCCGCCAGGTCCGCGACCACATCCATCTGGTCAGCGGTGATGTCGCCCGGCGTCTCGCCAAACCCCTTCAGGGAAACGTCGACGATGGCATAGCCCGGCAGCTTGTGCGCCTTGAGATTGTTGCGAACAAAGCGGGCGAAGGCGGGCTCAGCGGCCCGCCGGACCTCGAAGTCACCCGGCGCCGGGGAGTCTGCCAATTCCGGCCGGGTGAAGGAGTCGCGGATCCGGGCGATCTCTGACCCGGGGAGGTCGCCGCCAGAGCCGATCTTCTCCCATTCGGCCTCGACCTCGCGGCCGAAGGCCTCCGCGCCCAAGGCCGCTACCAGGATCTTGATCCGGGCCTTGTAGATATTGTCCCGGCGACCATGCCGATTGTAGACCCGCAGAACGGCCTCCAGGTAGGAGAACAGCCGGTCAGAGGGCAGGAAGGCCTTCAGGGTCGGCCCGACATGGGGCGTCCGGCCCATGCCGCCGCCAACAATGACCTCGAACCCTGTCGCGCCATCCCGGCCACGACGCAGGAGAAGGCCGATGTCGTGCACCTTCGCAGCCGTGCGGTCATGCGGCGAGGCCGTCACTGCGATCTTGAACTTCCGGGGCAGGAAGGAAAACTCGGGATGCAGGCTCGACCACTGGCGGATGGCTTCGCACCAAACCCGGGGATCTTCCAGTTCGTCGGCCGCAGCTCCCGCATAGGGATCTGCCGTGACATTGCGGATGCAGTTGCCGCTGGTCTGGATGGCGTGGAGGTCCGCCGCCGCCAGCACGTCCAGAATTTCGGGAGCGTCCGCCAGCCGGATCCAGTTGAACTGGATGTTGGTGCGGGTGGTGAAGTGTCCATAGTCCCGGTCAAAGCGACGGGCGATGTCGGCAAGCGCACGCATCTGGCGCGGATCGAGGGAGCCGTACGGCACCGCCACCCTGAGCATGTAGGCGTGGAGCTGCAGGTAGAGACCATTCATAAGCCGGAGGGGCTTGAACTGGTCCTCGGTAAGCTCGCCGGAGAGCCGGCGTCGGACCTGATCCCGGAATTCCGCGGCGCGGTCCGCCAGCACGGCGCGATCGACGGCATCGTAACGGTACATGCTGTGACCTACTTTCGGCGGATGAGGTTGACGCGACCCGAGGATCGGGCAGCGCCATGCGCATGGCGC
>NZ_JBAXIM010000200.1:0-3773 GCF_037138395.1 Phenylobacterium sp. | reverse complement strand
GCACCAGCGCAGGGCGGTGGGCAGGCCCACCAGCCGGGGCAGGAACCAGGCGCTACCGGCCTCGGGCACAAGACCCCGCCGGGCGAAGACGAAGCCCACCCGGGCACCCCTGGCCGCGATGCGGATGTCCATGGGCAGGGTCAGGGTGGCGCCGACCCCAACCGCCGCGCCGTTCAGGGCGGCGATGATGGGCTTGCGGCAGTTGAAGATGGCGCCGATGAAGCCGCCGCCCGAGCGTCGCCGCGCCGTCGTCCCGGCGTCGCCGAAGGCCACCGAGCCTTCGGCCTGGGAATCAAACGCGCTGGCGCCCGACGAGATGTCCGCCCCGGCGCAGAAGGCCCGGCCGGCGCCGGTGACGATGATCACCCGGACGCTGTCGTCCTCGTCGGCGCGGACAAAGGCGTCCTCGATCTCCAGGCCCATGGTCGCCGTGTAGGCGTTCAGCTTGTCCGGGCGGTTCAGGGTCAGGGTCAGCACCGGGCCGTCCTGTTCCCAGAGCAGGGTCTCGTAGGTCATGCGTCCTCCCCGGGGGCCGTGCCCCTCTGTCTCGCCAGCAATTGATGCGGCCTGACCCGCAGTCAATCAAGGGGGGGTCAAGCAAGAGGGGGGTAGGCAAGAGGGCGGCTTAGGCCTCGCCGAGGGCCTTCAGGATGGCGGCCTGGAAGCGGGGGAGCAGGCGCTCGACGAAGGCGGGGTCCAGGCAGCGGGCGTCGTCGAGGGGGGTGTGGTGGAAGCGGTGCGAGCCGAAGACGCCGAAGGCGGCGGGGTAGCCGGCCTTCAGGATCTCGGCCAGCTCGCCCGCCGCGGTGGGGCCGGCGGGGAGGGGGGCTTCCAGCCCGGCCTCGCCAGCGAAGGCTTCCTTCAGGGTTTCAACGAGATGGGCCGATCCCATCAGCACCCGGGCTGGGTCTGGGCGGTCGAGGGGCTCAAGGCCCTTGGGCGTCTGCGTCCAGTCCCGGGCGGCGATACCGGCACCCAGGTGGACCCACAGGGCCGTGCGCTCCGGTGCGGGCGCCTCCCGGTGCAGGAAGGCCTCGGCGCCCAGGTTCTCGTACTCATGGCCGCTGGCGCTCACGACGACGATGTCGTGCCGGGTCAGGGTCTTCGCCATCCAGGGCAAGAGGGCCATCCAGAGGGCGATCCCGGGGCCCCGCTCCCCAGCGCAGGTGAACCAGCCGGACCTCGGGGTCGACAGGACCACCGTCCGCCCCGCGCCCCGGTCGATCCGGCCGATCAGGTTGAAGGCCCGGTGCCGTCCGGTCTGGCCGTCGATCACGAGCCGGGCGGTCTGCCCCTCCCGGGCAGCGGCGAGGACCGGCCCGGCGTCCTTCGGGGCCAGGGCCAGGGTCGGGACCCCGAAGGGCGGCGCCCCGGCCGGCGCGTTCAGGGCGATGGCTTCGCCGGTCGGGCCGTTGGTGACGAGGATGAGGCCCGCGGCGCCGGTTCGCCGGACGGTCTCCGCGAGGGCCGCGATCTCGGCTTGCCGGACGCTCGACCAGCGGCGGGCGGGCAGGTCGGCCACCAGCAGGGCACCCCTGGGCGCATCCTCCCGGGCCAGGTCCAGCCGGGCGCGGACCCCCATCGGTCCAGTGACCCTGACGGGAGCCTGGGGCCAACCCTCCAGGGACACATCCCCCACCGTCAGGCGAACGGCAGTGAGGCTGCAGATCGGTGCCTCGAAGGCCTGCCTGCGGGTGCGGTAGCCGAACAGCCGCAGCCGGCTCTCCATCCAGGCGCCGGAGTCCGCATCGCCGGGTCCCCCCGAGGCCTTGCCGCCTATGGCGACCCAGGCCTCGAGGTCGGTGCGGATGGAGATCAGGTCCGGCGCTGCCATTGCGGAGGTCGCCAGGAGGGGGCTTGCCGCCGCCCCGGCGACCACGCCCCGGCGGGTGGGATCGACAGGCCCAGCCGCCACGGCCTCAGCTCTCGAACCAGGATTCGACGGGACCCTTGAGCAGCATGGTCATCTGCTTGCCGCGCCGGTCCACCGTCTTGCCGACGGCCAGGCGGACCCAGCCCTCGGAGACGCAGTACTCCTCGACATTGGTCTTCTCGGCCCCCTTGAAGCGCACGCCGACCCCCCGGGCGAGGACGGCGGCGTCGTGCCAGGGGCTGTCGGGGTCGACGCAGAGGCGGTCGGGGGGCGTGTCGGCGGCGGGGGTGTCGGTCATGCCCTCCTTCTAGCGCGCCTAGCCCGCCGCGCAAATCCAACGAAAGGGGCTTCCCTGACCCGGGGTCTGCCGGTCAAGATAGGTCCTCATCGCCGCAGGACGGCGCCAAGGAACGGGAGACGCAAGATGGGTGAAGCCTGGATCATCGACGCGGCGCGTACGCCGCGGGGTATTGGCAAGGTGGGCAAGGGTGCCCTGGCGGACTTCCACCCGCAGCACCTGGCCGCCACCGTCCTGAAGGGCATCGCCCAGCGCAACGACATCAAGACCGCTGAAGTCGACGACGTGATCTGGGGCACCTCGTCCCAGCGCGGCAAGCAGGGCAACGACCTGGGCCGCATGGCCGCCCTCGACGCTGGCTTCGACGTCCGCGCCAGCGGCATGACCCTGGACCGCTTCTGCGGCTCGGGCATCACCACGGTGAACCTGGCCGCCGCCCAGATCATGGCCGGCATGGAAGACCTGATCATCGCCGGCGGTACGGAAATGATGTCCTACACCGCCTCCAGCGCCCCGCAGGCCGCCGCCTTCTTCGACGGCCCGGCCCTGATGGACGCCGGTAACGCCCACCTGCGCAACCTGCACCCGCAGTCGCACCAGGGCGTCTGCGCCGACGCCATCGCGACGCTGGAGAATATCCCCCGCGAGGCCCTGGACGAGCTGGCCTATGTCAGCCAGCAGCGCGCTGCCCAGGCCATCAAGGAAGGCCGCTTCAGCCGCTCGCTGGTGCCGGTGCTCAACGAGGACGGCTCGGTGGCCCTCGACCACGAGGAGTTCCCCCGCCCCGAGACCACCCGTGAGGGCCTGGCCTCCCTGAAGGCCTCCTTCGAGGCCATGGCCAATGTGCCCATGGACAAGGACGGCACCACCCTGGCTGGCCTGATCCAGCGGGTCTATCCGGACCTGAAGATCACCCACGTCCATCACGCTGGTAACTCGTCAGGCGTGGTCGACGGCGCTGCGGCCGTCCTGCTCGCCTCGCCGGACTATGCCCGCCGCAACGGCCTCAAGCCCCGCGCCCGCGTCATCGCCATGGCCAATATGGGCGATAGCCCGACCCTGATGCTGAACGCCCCGGTCCCCGCCGCCCTGAAGGTGCTGAAGAAGGCCGGCCTGACGGTGGACGACATCGACCTGTGGGAAATCAACGAGGCCTTCGCCGTCGTCGCCGAGAAGTTCATCCGCGACCTCAAGCTCGACCGCGACAAGGTCAATGTGAACGGCGGCGCCATGGCGCTTGGCCACCCAATTGGTGCCACCGGCTCTATGCTGATCGGCACCGTGCTTGATGAGCTGGAGCGGCGCGACCTCAAGCGCGGCCTGGTCACCATGTGCGCCGCGGGTGGCATGGCTCCGGCCATCATCATCGAGCGGATGTAAGACCCTTGGACCTCGCCTGGAGTGACGCAGACCGCGCCTTCCGGGACGAGGTCCTCGCCTTTCTCGACACCGAGCTGACCCCGGACCTGCGCGCCAAAGGGCGGGCCATGACCAGCGTCTACGCCGACCCCGCCACCGGCATGGCTTGGCAACAAAAGCTGCACGCCCGCGGCTGGGTCGCCCCGCCTTGCCGCCGCGCCATCGCCGCCGCATAGTCTTGGA
>NZ_JBAXIM010000199.1:0-3810 GCF_037138395.1 Phenylobacterium sp. | reverse complement strand
CTCCAGTCAGCGTGTAGCAGGTCTCCTCCGGCGCGTTGAAGAAGGCGGGGTTCTCGCCGGTCGTCTGCTCCCAGCTCCGCGCCGAGGCGCCAGAGTCCGACAGCATGAAGACCCCGAGGGCACCGCTCGAAAACGACACCGTGATCGCGGCAGTGTCCTCCACCGCGTGTCCGCGGACCCGGGAGGAGGTCTGGGCCTGGACCGAGTCGATTTCGCCGCAGAGGGCTCGCATCATCCCGATCTCGTGGATCAGATTGATCAGGATGGGGCCTCCACCCGCCTGGGTCCGCCAGGGCGCGGCCGCGAAGTAGTCGTCGGGCTTGCGGAAGACCGCGCTGCCCTGAAAGGCCACCAGCCGCCCGAGGCGCCCGGACTGAACGACCCGGTGGGCTGCGTGAACCAGGGGGCTGTGGGCCCTGTGGTGTCCGACCATGGCCTTCACCCCGGAGCGGGCGATCAGGTCCACAAGGGCCTCGGCCTCAGAAAGGTCGTCCGTGATCGGCTTTTCGATCAACATGGGCGTACCCGTGGCGGCGCATGTCCGGGCCTGATTGAAGTGGAACGGGTTCGGCGAGGCGAGGATCACGCCGTTCGGGCGGACCGCCTCCAGGCAGGCCCCGACATCCGCAAAGACAGGTACACCCAGGGTCTCGGCGAGATGTCGGGCGTGGATCGGCTCCGGTTGGACGATGGCGGCGAGCTCCGTCCTGGGGTCGGCGCGCACCAAGTCGATATGCTTCATGCCCATCAGGCCAGGGCCCACGACAACCAGCCGAGTCACGGACATCGCGCTCCCCTTGACGCCGGTTTCTTGATGGCGACTCACTGACGGCAGGGTGACCAGACTAGATCGGAAGCCCCGACGCGCCAACCTTCACCCGTAACCGGGCATTAACCATGATGACCGAAGATCCCCTTTGAAGAATCCAGGAGCAGACCGATGCTGGCTGCAAGCGCCGCCACTTCTGAACTAGTGTCCGCTCCCGGCGTCGACAAGGCTACCCGCATCCCGGTTGCGGTGCCCACCATGCCGCGGGCCGCCGACCTGGGCCCCTATCTCGAGCGGATCGACGCGGCTGGCTGGTACTCTAATTTCGGGCCGCTCGTCCTGGAGTTCGAGGACCGCCTCGCCGCCCGCTTCGACAGAGGCGCAACGGTCGTCACGGTTGCAAACGGGACCCTGGCCCTGACCCTGGCGCTCGAGGCCCTCGGCCTGCCCAGGGGTTCGTTCTGCGCCCTGCCGTCCTGGACCTTCGTGGCCACCGCCCACGCGGTCCGCATGGCCGGGCTGGTTCCCTGGTTCGTAGATGTCCAGACGAAGGATGGCGAGCTGACCCCAGCAGGCCTCCTTGCCGCCCTGCCTGAGGCGCCCGGCCCGGTGGCGGCGGCCATGCCGGTGGCCGTGATGGGCCGACCCATGTCGCCTGCCGCCTGGCGTGCCTTCCAGGACGCCACGGGGGTCAAGGTCATCATCGACGCGGCTGCAGGGTTCGACGCGGCCGCCTCGGCGGAAGTGCCCGTTATGGTCAGTCTCCACGCCACCAAGACCCTCGGTGTCGGGGAGGGGGGCTTCATCGCCTCGGAGGATCCGGAATTCAGCACCCGGCTCCGCGCCATGACCAACTTCGCCTTCATGGGCGATCGAGTCTCGCGACACGTCGCAACCAACGCCAAGCTCAGCGAGTACTCTGCGGCCGTCGGCCTTGCGGCCCTCGACCAGTGGCCGACGACCCGGAACCGGTACGCCGCCGCGGCACGTCGCCTCCGGCTCGCCCTTGCCGATGTGAAGGCAGTGACCTTCCAGGAAGGATGGGGGACGAACTGGATCTCGAGCACCTGTGTCGTACGGCTGCCTGCCGGCGCCGCCGACCCCGTCGAGGCCAGCCTGAGCGCGAGCGGTGTCGATACCCGCCGCTGGTGGGGAAATGGCTGCCATGTCGCCCCGGCCTTCACGGACTGTCCGGCCTCGGCCCTGCCTGTCACGGAAGCTCTCGCCGCCTCCAGCCTTGGCCTGCCCTTCTTCTCTGACCTCGGCGGCACCCAGATCCAGAAGATCGCGTCGTCCCTCAGGTCCGCCCTTGCCGCCCTCTAATCCTGAAACCCGGAGACTTTCCGTCGTGACCCTCGAGGATTTCCTGCTGGAAGGTGCCCAGCCCCAGTACGCAGATGCCGTCCGGACGATCGCAGAGCGCTGGAGCGCCCTCTTCGTGCTGCAGGACTTCGCCAGACTGAATAACGAGAATCTCTACGCCACCCTCGCAACCCAGATTGAGGGCGACGACATCGAGGACGCGGTGCGGCTTCTGGTGGCATCTGACCTGAATTCCCTCGCCTGGTGGCGGGGGCCCGAGGTCCCGCCCGAGGTGAGGGCGCGGCTCAGCCGCCTCACCCGGTCGGTACTCACCCGGATTTCTGATGGCCTGGACATGGCGCCCCGCCAACTCCCGGCCTCCCGGCTCCGCCGGGCGCATGTGCTCTTCGTCGGGACCCTGCTGGACCCAGCGCATTCGCCATCGGGCGGCGCCATCGACTATGCGGCAGCCCTTGCTATGGATCCCAAGGTCGATCGCCTTGAGATCGTGCATTCTGGCGACATCACGGACCCCATGCGCGCATACATCCGGGAGAGGCTAGGGGGCTTCCCCGCCAGCCGGGGTCTCGTCTTTATCTCAACCGTCGACAATCCGGACTTCCTGGCCGGCATCCTCGGCCGCGGTCCCTGCACCTTCCATGTCTGGTGCGAGCCCGCCCTTTCGCCAGTGATCAGCGTGGCCAGCCGGCTTGGCCCGACTCTGATGTTCACCTGTGCGGACGAGGCGCCGGTCCAGTACGCCGACGTCTTCTGGTACTTCCACACTCCGGAGACGATCCGAGGGCTCTGGGAAGCCCAGGGCGCTCCGCCTGTGTTTGCTGGAAACTATGTTCAGAGCCTCTCCGGCCCCTGCCTGGATTCGCCGCCCCCGGAACCGATACCAAGATCCGAAGTGGGCCTCGACCCAGATGCCTTCGTGATTGCCACGGTCGGCAACCGTCTCGGCGTCGAGATGGACGAGGCCTTCATCACGGGCATGGAACTGGCAGTCAGGGATCAGCCGAACTGCGTCTGGATGGTGGTCGGCGGCCTTCCCGACTACCTGTCCGAAGCCTGCCGCCAGGTCCTGGGGCACCGCTTCCTGCACATTCCTTATGCAAGCCCCCTCGATCGCCTGATGACGACCGTCGATGTCTTCGCCAATCCCTTCCGGCGTGGTGGCGGGAACAGCGCCAATCTGGCCCTTGGGGCGGGGGCGGCCGTGCTCTCCCTGAAGTTCGGGGATGTCTCGGCCCTCATCCCAGAAAGCTTCATCGCGGATACACCAGAGGAGTATTTCCGCTACCTGGGCTTCCTGATCGAGTCCCCCGAACTCCTGAGCGCCGTCAAGGCCGAGCAGTTCCAGCACAATGCTCGCACGCGGGACCAGAAGGCCTTCCTCGCCAACCTCCAGAAGATGGTGCGGCTGGCGGGCGAGCGCTACGCGGCGCGGCAGGGTGGAGCGCGCTTGTCGGAAACGGTTTTCGCGCCGGAACCGCTGCTGGTCCGCGCCGGTTGAGACGGAGCCCGCCCCGGGGCCCTTGCAGGCGATCCGGGACGGGTCCGCAACTTTCCTCACAGCGCGAAGGTGAAACCGCCGTTCACCGGATAGACTTGGCCGGTGATCCAGCTCGAGGCGTCCGATGACAGGAAGAGCACCATGTTGGCCACGTCGTCCGGGCGTCCGGGCCGGCGGATGATGTACTTCTCCATCTGCCGCTTCAGGCGCTCGGGGTCGC
>NZ_JBAXIM010000198.1:0-3851 GCF_037138395.1 Phenylobacterium sp. | reverse complement strand
AGGCTGAATTGCGGGGATTCCCATGGCTGAAGTCCAGGACATTGACGGTCTGTCTTTCGAGCAGGCGCTCTCCGAGCTTGAGCGGATTGTCGGCCAGCTTGAGAGCGGCCAGGCCCCGCTGGAGGAGTCCATCGCCCTCTATGAACGCGGCGCCCATCTCAAGGCGCACTGCGAGGGCCGCCTTGAGCAGGCCCGACTGAAGGTCGAGAAGATCGTCGTCAGCCCCGGCGGCGGCGTCGCCTCCGAACCTGCCAGTTTCGAGTGACCCCCGACACGGCCAGCCGGCTTGCGGCGGCGGCGTCCCGGACCGAATCCGTACTCTCCGCCCTGCTGCCCGGCATGGAAGGCCCCGAGGGCCGCCTGGCGGAGGCCATGCGCTATGCTGCCCTTGGCCCAGGCAAGCGCCTTCGTCCCTTCCTCGTCTTCGAGGCCGGGTCCGTGCTGGGGATCGAGGCTGATCGCCTGGAGCGTGTCGCCTGCGCACTGGAGTGTGTGCATGCCTATAGCCTCGTCCACGACGACCTTCCCTGCATGGATGACGACGACCTGCGGCGGGGGCGGCCGACGGTCCACCGGGCCTTTGATGAGGCGACCGCCGTGCTTGCCGGAGACGCCCTCCAGACCCTGGCCTTCGAGATCCTGGCCGCCCCTGAGACCCACCCGGACGGCAGGGTCCGGGCGGACCTTGTGGTCTGTCTGGCGCGGGCTTCAGGTGCGCGCGGCATGTGTGGCGGCCAGATGATCGACCTGTCCGGGAGCGGCGACGACCTGGGGACCGTAGCCCGCATGCAAAGGCTCAAGACGGGGGCCCTGATCTCTGCCGCCTTCGAGCTGCCCCTGATCCTTTCGCACGCCCAGGACCCTGACAGGCACGCCCTCCTGGCCTTCGCCCATGACCTGGGACTGGCCTACCAGATTGTCGACGACCTGCTGGATGTCGAGGGCGAGTCCGCCGTCGTCGGGAAGGCGACGGGCAAGGATTCCGGGCGGGGAAAAATCAATTTCGTCACCCTCCTGGGGGTTGCCGATGCCCGTGCCCGGCTGGGCCTGATCGCCGCCCAGGCCTGTGCCCATCTGGATCCCCTGGGGACGCGGGCCGATCCGCTCCGTGGATGCCTCGAATTCGTGCTTGATCGCCAACGCTGAATGCGAGCAAAGCACTGACCATGACGCCTCTGACACCGCTTCTCGACACCGTCTCAGCGCCTTCGGATATTCGCGGGTATTCGCTCGCCCAGTTGCGCCAACTGGCCGACGAGGTCCGCGCCGAGACGATCGACGCCGTCTCGCAGACGGGGGGGCACCTGGGTGCGGGTCTCGGCGTGGTCGAGCTGACCGTCGCCCTGCACCATGTCTACCAGACGCCAGAGGACATCCTGATCTGGGATGTCGGTCACCAGGCCTATCCGCACAAGATCCTGACCGGCCGCCGGGACCGGATCCGGACCCTCCGGCAGGGCGGTGGGCTCAGCGGTTTCACCAAGCGGGCGGAAAGTCCCTACGATCCCTTCGGGGCGGCCCACGCTGCCACGTCCATCTCTGCCGCCCTCGGATTCTGCGCGGCGCGCGACGCCAGGGGACGGGACAATAGCGTTGTCGCCGTCATCGGCGACGGCTCGATGAGCGCGGGCATGGCCTACGAGGCGATGAACAACGCCTGCGAGACGACCAGCCAGCTGACCGTGATCCTCAACGACAATGACATGTCGATCGCCCCTCCGGTGGGCGCCATGAGCGCCTACATGGCCCGGCTGGTCTCCGGCGGCGGCTACCAGTCGCTGAGGAAGCTCGGGAAGTCGGTGGCCAGCGCCCTGCCGCGCCCCCTTCAGGAAGCCGCCCGCAAGGCAGAGGAGTTCGCCCGGGGCATGGTGACCGGCGGCACCTTCTTCGAGGAACTGGGCTTCTACTATATCGGGCCGATCGACGGTCACGACATGGATGCCCTGATCCCGATCCTCCAGAACGCCCGGGAGATCCGGGACCGGCCGGTTCTGGTCCACGTGGTGACCCAGAAGGGCAAGGGCTACGCGCCTGCCGAGAGCGCCGATGACAAGCTTCACGCCGTTGCCCGTTTCGACGTGGTCACCGGCAGGCAGGCCAAGCCCGCCCAGCCGGCGGCGCCCGCCTACACGCGCGTCTTCGCCGACGCCCTGATCCGGCAGGCCGAGGCCGATCCCCGGATCGTCGCCGTCACCGCGGCCATGCCCTCCGGAACCGGGCTCGACCTCTTTGGAAAGCGCTTCCCGGACCGGACCTTCGACGTCGGTATTGCCGAACAGCATGCCGTGACCTTCGCGGCGGGGCTGGCGGCCGATGGCATGAAGCCGTTCGCGGCGATCTACTCGACCTTCCTCCAGCGCGGCTACGACCAGGTGGTCCACGACGTGGCGATCCAGAGGCTTCCTGTGCGCTTCGCCATTGACCGGGCGGGGCTGGTCGGTGCCGACGGTCCGACTCATGCCGGATCCTTCGACATCGGATTCATGGGCGCCCTGCCGGGCATGGTGCTGATGGCCGCTTCGGACGAGGCTGAACTTGCCCGGATGGTGGCGACGGCTGCCGCCATCGATGACCGCCCCTCCGCCTTCCGCTATCCCCGGGGCGAGGGCTTGGGCGTTGCCATTCCCGAGATACTAGAACCCCTCGAGATCGGTCGCGGCCGTATTGTGCGCGAAGGCACTGCAGTGGCCATTCTAAGCTTCGGTGCCCGGCTGGGCGAGAGCCTGAAGGCGGCAGATCTCCTCGCTGCGCGGGGAGTCTCGGCTACAGTCGCCGATGCCCGGTTCGCAAAGCCCCTGGATGAGGACCTGATCCTGCGACTTGCGCGGGAACACGAGGCCCTATTGACCGTGGAGGAGGGCGCCGCCGGAGGTTTCGGTGCCTTCGTCCTTCAGATGCTGGCGGCCCGGGGCGCTCTGGACCGGGGCCTGAAGGTCCGCACCCTGACCCTGCCGGACGTCTTCCAGGACCATGACAAGCCCGAGGTCATGTATGCCCAGGCCGGGCTGGATGCCGCGGGCATTGCAGCTTCGGCCTTCACCGCGCTTGGTGCCGGCCTGTCCGCAAGCGGCAGCCTGCGCGCCTGACGGCTCGGCCCTAGAAGGGCCAGAGCCGTGTCACCACCGACTGTCCAGCCGGGGTCTTCTGCACCGCCGAGATGTCGCCGCGGCCGCCGTAGGCAATGCGTGCCTCGGCGATCTGGGTGTGCCGGATCGTGTTGCTCGACGAAATGTCCTCTGGCCGGATGATCCCCGAGACCGTCAACTGCCTCAGTTCGGCGTTGGTCCGGACCTCCTGGGTGCCATCGATGATCAGGTTGCCGTTCGGCAGGATGCCAGTGACGACGGCGGCCACCGTCAGGGAGATGGCCTCCGCCCGGTTCACGCTCCCGGAGCCGCTGTTCGAGAAGGTCGAGTCGGTCTTGAACGGCGAAAGGTTGTCGAAGCCGTTACCCGGAGGCAGCAGCCGGCGAACCTTGTCCTCAAGCCCGAACATGGTGGACAGGGAGGCATCTGACGCCGAGTTCCGGTTCGAGACCGACGTGTTCGAGGTCTTGGCGGAGTCGTTGATCGCGATCTGCACGGTCACGATGTCGCCGATCCGGCTGGCCCTCTGGTCAATGAAAAAGGCCCTGGCCCCGCTGCGCCAGAGCGAGTTGGCGGAGGCCGGTGTGATTTCGGGTTCCGGTGGCATCATTCCCAGGTCGGGCCGGCGGTCGGGCGGTGTGACGGGATAGGAAGTGGGGCTGAGGCTGGGCCCGATGGCGGCATCTTTCACCGCCGTGCATGCGGTCATTGGAAGGGCGGCGAGGACGAGGAGGGCGGCGAAGCGCATGTGGGTAAACCTTGGCA
>NZ_JBAXIM010000197.1:0-3873 GCF_037138395.1 Phenylobacterium sp. | reverse complement strand
AGTAGATGGTCTCCGGATTTGCATCCGGCGGATAGATTGAGGATCGTCCCTTGCCTCTGAAACTCTCCCTCAAGCCCGGGGAAAAGTTCGTCCTGAATGGTGCCGTGGTCCAGAACGGCGACCGTCGCGGCGTGCTGATCCTGCAGAACAAGGCCTCGGTTCTTCGGGAGAAGGATATCCTCCAGCCCGAGGACGCCAAGTCCCCGGCGCGGCGGATCTATCTTCCCGTCATGATGATGTACATCGAGCCGGCCGAAGCCACGAAATTCTATGATGAGTTCGTTCAGAGGATGGGCGAGTTCATGGGTGTGATCCGGAACCCCCAGGTCCTCGCCGAGTGCGTGACGGTCTCGCGGTGCTGCATGCAGCGCGACTACTACAAGGCCTTGCTGGGCTGCCGTAAGCTTATTGAGTACGAAGATTTGAGGATGGGAAATGTCCCTGAGGGCGTACCAGCAGGCCGCGACGAGCGCTGAGACCCCGAGGGATACCGAGTATCGCCTGTTCGCTCAGGTGACCCTCGCCCTCGCTGAGGCCGCGCGTCTCGATCCCAAGGATTTTGCCGGCAGGGTTCCCGCCCTCGACTGGAACCGTCGCCTCTGGTCGGTCCTGGCCACGGACTGCGCGGAAGCCGGCAATGGCCTGCCTAAAGAACTCCGAGCCGGGATCATCTCGCTGTCCATCTGGGTGAACAAGTACACCAGCGAAGTCATCCGCGGCGAGGACGACATCCAGGATCTGATCGACGTCAACCGGATGATCATGCAGGGTCTGAGCGCCAGCGCTGAAGCGGCGGCCTGATTCCCTTCCGAGCGCGGAGACTGCCCGTCCCATGAAACGCATACTGGTCACCGGTGGAGCAGGTTTCATCGGGTCGCACCTCTGTGAACGCCTGCTCGACGCCGGCCATGAGGTGCTCTGCGTCGACAACTTCTACACGGGCGCCCGCCGCAACGTGGCCCACCTGATGGGAAATCCTGCCTTCGAGCTGCTGCGGCACGACGTGACCTTCCCGCTCTTCGCGGAGATCGACGAGATCTACAACCTGGCCTGCCCGGCCTCGCCGGTGCACTACCAGTTCGATCCCGTGCAGACGACCAAGACGTCGGTTCATGGCGCCATCAACATGCTGGGCCTGGCTAAGCGCCGACGCGCCCGGATTTTCCAGGCCTCCACCAGCGAGGTCTACGGCGACCCGGTCATCCATCCGCAGACCGAAGACTACTGGGGCAACGTCAATCCCATCGGCATCCGGTCCTGCTACGACGAGGGCAAGCGCTGCGCCGAGACCCTGTTTTTCGACTATCACCGCCAGCATGGCCTGAAGATCAAGGTCGCCCGGATCTTCAACACCTATGGCCCGCGCATGCATCCCAATGACGGGCGGGTGGTTTCCAACTTCATCGTTCAGGCCCTGAAGGGCGAGGACATCACCCTCTATGGCGAGGGGCTCCAGACCCGGTCCTTCTGCTTCGTCGACGACCTCGTCGAAGGCATACTGCGCCTCATGAGCACGGCGGACGAGGTCACTGGCCCCGTCAATCTGGGCAATCCGGGCGAGTTCACTATCCGGGCCCTGGCCGAACGGGTCATCGCCCTGACCGGGTCCGCCTCGCGCCTGGTCCACATGCCCCTGCCGCCAGATGATCCGCGGCAAAGGCGCCCGGACATCAGCCTCGCGGTGCGTCTCCTGGACTGGAAGCCGACCATCGAGCTTGACGAGGGGCTTTCGCGGACCATCGCCTACTTCGATAACCTGCTCGCCTCCGAGCCAAGGTAAGGCGGCAGGAAGCGCCCGGCGGATCCTGCCGGTCGGCCAGCTAGGACCGGCTGTCGGCGCACATTGCGCACGGCTTTGTGATCTGAAAAATCTTTGAATTCAACGGCCTGAGGCCGATCTGGCGCTCGCGTGGGTTGGCCCGGCTGTTGCGATGATCCCGTTGCGAAGAATCGCGCGTCCGCAAAAGCCGGACGAAAACCCCGACCAGAATGGAAGGTACGACATGGGTAATCAATCCATCAATACGAACGTGAGCGCCATGCTGGCGCTCCAGAACCTGAACGCGTCACAGACGGAACTGAGGAGCGTTGAACAGCGGATAGCAACCGGCCAGAAAGTGTCCAGTGCCAAGGACAATGGCGCAATCTTTGCCATTGCGACCACCCAGAGGGCCTCCTCCCGCGCACTCGATGCCGTGAGGGAATCTCTCCAGCGTGGTCAGTCCGTGGTGGATGTTTCGGCTGCGTCCGGTGAAATCATCTCCGATCTTCTGATCCAAATGAAGGAGAAGGCCCTCGCGGCGGCGGACGCACAACTGAACACCAATTCACGGGCGGCGATGAATGCTGACTTCGTCTCCCTCCGGGACCAGATCACCAAGGCTGTCAACAACGGTGGGTTCAACGGCGCCAACCTGATCAAGGCGAGTGCCCCGGACGTACGGGCGTTGGCGGACGAGACCGGCCAGAGCTTCCTGACCGTCAAGGCCCAGGACCTCTCGCTGAACAGCGCGAATGTGAAGGTGACGGCGACGACCTCGGTCTCCACCGTTATCCTCGCGCAGGGCGCTCTCTCCCAGGTGAATGAGTCATTGCAGCTCGTCTCCCTCGCCCTGGCAAAGCTGGGAACAGGTGGACGCGCGCTTTCGACGCATCTGGTCTTCGTGAACAAGCTTCAGGACGCGATCGACGCCGGCATCGGAAACATCGTTGACGCCGACCTCGCGAAGGAAAGCGCCCGGATCCAGGCCCTGCAGACCAAGCAGCAGCTCGGATTCCAGGCCCTGTCCATCGCAAACCAGGGGCCGGGGCAGCTGATGAGCCTCTTCCGCTAGGACGCAGGGCCAGGCGGGCCGGATTTCGGCCCGCCTGGTCCCCCCTTACCCTGCACGCTGGGCTGAAACTGCCTGGCGGGCCCGGCAAAACTTGCCTGCCTCTCGGCAATAAATGCCGCCCCTGACATGCATAATTAGACATTAACACTGTAAAAACAGTAACTTACAGAAGGCGCTACCTCTTCTCGAAATGGCCCGCTCCTTGCAGCGAGCCTGTCGGAGCAAAACGCTCCCCGTCCTTAAAACGAGGACCGGACACCTGAGAAGAAAGGTAAGTTAATGTCAGCCAGCATTAACACGAACGTCGCGTCCATGCTCGCGATGCAGAACCTGAGCCGGACCCAGTCCGAACTCACCACCACCCAAGCCCGCATCGCTACCGGACAGAAGGTCTCGTCGGCCAAGGACAATGGCGCTATCTATGCCATCGCCAACAACATGCGCGGCTCTTCGATCGCCCTCAACGCCGTGCGCGAGTCCCTGCAGCGGGGCCAGTCCTCGACTGACGTGGCTCTTGCGGCGGGGGACGTGGTCAGCGACCTCCTGAACCAGATGAAGGAAAAGGCGCTGGCGGCTTCGGATACCCAGCTGAACACGTCGTCGCGCAACGCCATGAATGCGGACTTTGTTGCGCTTCGTGACCAGATCACGAAGACGGTCACCAACGCCAACTTCAACGGCTTTAACCTGATTAAGGGCACGCCCAATACTATCTCTGCCCTGGCTGATGAAACGGGTACCAGCAAGATCACTGTAGCAGGTCAGGACCTGTCCCTGAACGGTGGCAATGTGACGGTGACCGCGACCACCTCGGTCGGCACTCAAGCCCTTGCAGCCTCTACGATCACCTTGGTGAACGCGTCGATCAAGAACGTGTCCCTCGCCCTGGCCAAGCTGGGTTCGGGTTCCAAGGCGCTGACGGCCCACCTGGGCTTCGTCAATAAGCTCCAGGACGCTATCGACGCCGGTATCGGCAATATCGTCGACGCCGACCTGGCCAAGGAAAGCGCCCGGCTACAGGCCCTGCAGGTGCAGCAGC
>NZ_JBAXIM010000196.1:0-3894 GCF_037138395.1 Phenylobacterium sp. | reverse complement strand
CCGAGGCGAGGGTCTGGTTCTCGGGCTGGACGTGCGCGCCTTCCTTGGCCTCGATGGCCTGGTGCAGGCCCTCCGAGAGGCGGCGGCCCTGCATCATCCGGCCGGTGAACTCGTCGATCAGCACCACCTCACCCGAGCGGACGATATAGTCCTTCTCGCGGGTGTAGAGGACATTGGCCTTCAGGGCCTGATTGACGTGATGCACGACCGAGACGTTTGCGGCGTCGTAGAGGCCGGTGGTGTCTTCTTCCAGATGGTCGCCCGCCCGCAACATCTCCTCGATGGTCTCGGCGCCGGTCTCGGTGAGGATGACCTGCCTCTGCTTTTCGTCGTGGTCGAAGGTCGAGGGATCCTTGATCAGTTCCTTCACCAGGACATCGACGGTCCGGTAGAAATCCGATCGATCTTCGGTGGGTCCCGAGATGATGAGGGGGGTGCGCGCCTCATCGATCAGGATTGAGTCCACCTCGTCGACGATGACGAAGTTGTGCCCCCGCTGCACCATCTCCTCGAGTTCGTAGACGAGGTTATCGCGGAGATAGTCGAAGCCGAATTCGTTGTTGGTGCCGTAGGTGATGTCGGCCGCATAGGCCGCCTTGCGCTGGCCCTGGCTGAGGCCGTGCACGATGACGCCCACCGACATTCCGAGGAAGCGGTAGACCTGGCCCATCCAGTCGCCATGCAATTGGGCGAGGTAGTCGTTGACGGTGATGACGTGGACACCCTTGCCCGCCAGGGCGTTCAGGTAGACCGGCGAGGTGGCGACCAGGGTCTTGCCCTCGCCGGTACGCATCTCGGAGATTCCGCCCTCATGCAGGCCGATCCCGCCGACCAGCTGGACGTCGAAATGGCGTTGGCCGAGCACCCGCCTGGACGCCTCTCGCACCACGGCGAAGGCTTCCTCCAGCAGCTGGTCTAGGGTTTCGCCGCGCCCGAGGCGCTCGCGGAACTCGACGGTCTTGGCCCTCAGCGCCTCGTCACTCAGCGCCTGGGTGCTAGGCTCGAGGCGGTTGATCTTCGCCACCCGGCCCGCGAGGGCCTTGACCTTACGGTCATTTGAAGAGCCGAAGAGTCGCTGGAAGATGCTCACGAGATGGGTCCGGACCTGTGCGGGGTGAGGAGGGCGGTGTGTCCTGAAGACTTCCCGGGAGCCCGGAAAACCCGCTTCCTCCGGGGTGGTCGTGACTTAAGCACCCCCCCCTTCACTGTCAACGCGAAGCGCCCGTGACGGGCCGAGCAGCGCTGTGCTTTGCAAGGCCCCCCGGGAAGGTCTAGGGACAGGTTTTAAACCGTCGTCTCAGGGGTTTCGCGGGCATGTTCCAGCACCTCTTCCTTCTCCGGCAGGCCCGCCCGCTCGCCGCGGCGCTGCTAGTTGGAGGCCTGCTCCTGTCCGGATGCGAAGGCCGCCAGAAGGCAGATGCCCCGCCCGAACCCGGAGACGCGGTGGTGGCTCGGGTCGATGGCGCGCCTGTCTGGACCTCCGACGTCAAGCGCGAGGCGGTCGCCCAGGGCCTGATCGGCGAGGGCGAGCCCCTGGATCCAGCGTCCGATCCCTTTCGGCGCACCACCGACGAAGTGATCGACCGCCGCCTGCTGGCCGCTGAGGCGACCCGGCGCAAGCTCGACCGGGATCCGGCCGTCCAACGGCGCTTGGCGGCCGCCCGCGAGCGGATCCTGGCAGACCTGGTGGTCGACTCCACCGTCACCGGCGCCATCAGCGAGTCCGCCATCCGCGACCTCTACCAGGAGCAGGTGCGGCTCTCACGCCAGACCGAGGAGATCCGCGCCCGCCAGATCGTGGTCGCGACCCAGGCCGAGGCCGATGCGGTCCGCAGGCTCCTGGGATCCGGCGGGTCCTTCGAGGCCCTCGCCATGGAGCGCAGCGTGGATGCGGCGACCCGGTTCAACGGCGGCGACCTTGGCTATTTCACAGTCGACATCATGCCGGATTCCTATGCGGCGTCCCTCAAGACCGCCAAGGCGGGCCAGACCGTTGGGCCCTTTCCGGTCGAGGGCGGATGGGCCCTCGTCAGGATCGAGGACCGCCGTCCCGAGGCGCCCATCTCCCTGGAGGCCGCGCGTCCGCAGATCGTGCGCTTCCTGACCTATGACCAGGTGCGCGACCTTCTCGAGAAACTGCGGGGCCAGGCCAAGGTGCAGACCTTCCTGAAGACCACCCCCGATGTTCCCGGCCAGCCCCGGGAGCCCGCCGCTGCCCCGCCTGCGGCGGATCCGCCACCAAGCCCACCGCCGAACCGCAAGGAGGGGAAGGCACCATGAGCCGTAAGCCCGAAGAGCCCGAGGCCGCCGCCCCGCGCCGTCGCGCCGCCGCCACGCCGGTCGAGGTGGTAGGACAGACCTTCGAGAAGGCCCTGGACCCGCTCACCTCGGCGCTCAAGCGGGCCTCTCTGAGGCGCGCTGACCGGCAGGCGAGGGCCTTTGACCGTCCCGCGACTGAGGCGGCCGCGCCGGCCAAGGGCGCCTTGCCCGTTTCGCCCCTTGCCGTTCCCTTTCCGCGCATTCCTCCCATCGAGGGCGTGGAGATGGCCACCGCCCGGGCTGGTTTTTACAAGCATGAACGCGAGGACCTGCTGGTCATGCGCTTTGCCGAGGGCACAAGCGTCGCCGGGGTCTTCACCCGGCATGGTGTGGGCTCGGCGCCGGTAGACTGGTGTCGGCGGGTCCTGGCCCAGTCCCAGGGCGAGGACGCCCGGGCCCTGGTGGTGAACGCCGGCTGCGCCAATGCCTTCACCGGCAAGCCCGGGGCGGACGCCGCCCGCCGGGTCGCCTCGGCGGTGGCCAAGCGGTTCGACTGCCGCCAGCGCGACGTCATGCTGGCCTCCACAGGCGTCATCGGCGTGCTCCTGGACGATGTGAAGATCACCCAGCGCCTGCCCGAGGCCGAAGCGGCCCTGGCCTCCGACGCCTGGTCGGCCGCCGCCGGGGCCATCATGACCACCGATACCTTTCCCAAGGGGGCCTTCGCCGAGGCCCAGATCGACGGGAAGACGGTCCGGATCGCCGGCATCTGCAAGGGTTCGGGCATGATCGCGCCAGACATGGCCACCATGCTGGCCTTCGTCGCCACGGACGCCGATATCGCTCCCAACGCTCTGCAGACCCTGGTCAGCCTCTATACGCGCTCGACCTTCAACTGCGTGACGGTGGATGGCGACCGTTCCACCAATGACACCCTCCTCCTGTTCGCCACCGGCAAGTCCGAGGCCCCGCGGATCAGCCGCGCGGGCGACCGCCGGCTGGCGGACTTCCGGGAAAAGCTCGAGGCAGTCCTCCTGGACCTCGCCCTGCAACTGGTGCGGGACGGGGAGGGGGCGACCAAGTTCGTGCGCATCAATGTCTCGGGCGCGGAAAGCCCCGCCTCGGCGCGCAAGATCGCCCGGACCATCGCCGAGAGCCCCCTGGTCAAGACCGCCTTCGCTGGCGAGGACGCCAACTGGGGCCGGATCGTCATGGCGGTGGGCCGCGCCGACGAGCCCATCGACCGCACCCGGCTGAGGGTTCAGTTCGGCCCCCTGGTTGCCGCCCAGGATGGTCTCGTCTCGCCCACCTATGATGAAGCGAAGATGAGCGCCTACATGAAGCAGGCCGAGCTGGAGGTCAGCGTCGACGTCGGCATCGGCCGGGGCTCCGCCACAGTCTGGACCTGCGACCTGACCAAGCAGTACGTGGCCATCAACGGGGATTACCGGAGCTAGGGTACAGGCCGTCTGTAAGTCCTCTCCCCTCTGGGAGGGGGACCGCTGAGACGCCGTTGACCCCCTCAGTCGGCTACGCCGACAGCTCCCCCTGAGGTGGAGCAATTAGACGGTTCTAAATCCTCCACCCCTTTGGGGGAGGTGGACCGGGGCGATAGCCCCGGGACGGAGGGGGAAC
>NZ_JBAXIM010000195.1:0-3923 GCF_037138395.1 Phenylobacterium sp. | reverse complement strand
TGACCGCCCAGGCTCCGCTCTCGGCGGACCAGCTGAAGGCGCGTTTCGGGATGGACTGGCGTGAGACCCTGGACCCGGATGACACGATCAATGCGGAGAAGATCCAGGCCCTGATCGCCCGCGGGCCATCCTTCTATTTCCTCGCCTGGCGGGTCTACAGCCAGACCGTCGCAGACCTGGCGCCTTCGAAGATCATTCCGGGATGGTGCGTGAACCCGGTCTCCTCCGCCGCCCGCGCAGCCTATGACGCGCCCTTCCCCGACGAGAGTTACAAGGCGGGGTCCCGGCGTTTCCCCCTGCTGGTGCCGATCACCGCCGACGATGTCGAACGGACGCGCTGTGACGCGGCGTGGGACGTCCTGCGCGCATCGGACATGCCCTTCCTGACCCTATGGGGGGATCGTTGCCCGTTCACCTATTCGGAGCGGGGCGAGATGTACCGTTCCCAGATCCCAGGTGCGAAGCGGCCGGGGGTTGAGCACAAGGTCTTTGCTGCCGGGCACTTCAGCCAGGAGGACGCGGGGCCTGAAATGGCCGACGAGGTCATCGCCTTCATCCAGCGCTTCCCGTGACGCCCAGGCCTGCCTATCGTCTGCAAGATGCCCATCCACAGGGCCAGTCTTCGCCCTCGGGCGGGCCGGGGATCCATCGGGAGCATGACGCATGATCAACCGTCAGAGACTGCGTCTGGGCTGGGTGGTGCTTGTTGGCCTCGCCTACTTGGCCTGTCTTCTCTGGTATGGCGGTTCCGGCCCGGCCCTGACGCCCGGCGAGGGCAGGGCCTTTCTGGAGCGAGTGCGGACGTCCCCGTCCGCTTCCGGGCATCCCGAGGTCCTGACGACCCTGGAGACCCTGATCGCCCTCGACGACGGACGTGAATTCTACATGCTGAACCTTGAGCAGCTTGCCACAGGCCCAGAGGCCCGTAAGGCGGACATGGCCTATGCGCGCGTCGTGCTTCCGGCCTTGCTCAGGCACGGTTCCCTGCCGGTCTACATCGGTCGCGTCCGGGGGCAGCTGATCGGAGACAACCCCAGGGCGTTTAACCGGGCCGCCCTGGTCCGCTACCGATCCCTGCGCGACTTTCTGGTCATCTTCACCGATCCGGCCATGAGCGCAGGCGTCGGCAACAAGTTTGCCTCCCTGACCTATACCGAGGCCCGGGCGACCGCGCCGGTGTTCTCGCTCCTGGCGATCCAGCTGGTTGCGGCAGGGGTGTTCGGCGCCCTCGGTCTCGCCGGATGGGTCCTCCTGCGGAGGCAGTGAGCCTGTGCCCGTCGCCCTCTGGATGTTGCCCCGGCATCGTCCGGGCTGATATGCCTAGCCCCTCAATCGGTGCCCCCGAGACAAGGACATCCCCATGAAGGTCTATTTCGCTCCGAACTCCCGCGCCGTGCGTACGGTCTGGCTCCTTGAGGAAATCGGCCTGCCCTATGAGTTGGAGCGCTTCACCCTCGGCCAGAGGGAGATGCGGGGGCCGGAATACACCCGGATCAACCCGAACGGGCGGGTCCCGACCCTGATCGATGGCGACACCACGATCTCCGAGAGTACCGCGATCGCCCAGTACCTCGGCGCGAAGTACGCCCAGCACCTGGCCCCTGGCCCGGACGCACCCAACTTCGCCCTTTATCTGCAATGGCTGCACTATGCCGAGGGCATGATCATGCCGCCGATCAACAACTATGTGGTCGAGACGGTCCTGTTGCCCCCCGACCGGCGCAACCCGGAGATGGCGGCGCGGGCCGTGAAGCTCCTGGGCCGGGTGCTGGAAGCCGCCGAGGCCCACATGGCCGGGCGCGAGTACATTGCCGGCGACTTCACCATCGCCGACACCATCACGGGACACGCCATCATCATGTCCCGGCGCCTCGGCGCGGACTTCGCCAACTTCCCCAATCTCGGCACCTATGCCGACCGGCTCGAGGCGCGCCCCGCCTTCAAGGCCGCCGAAGCCGCCTGATCGGCTGGCCGCCGCCCCGCGCTCACTCCCCCCGGGTGTAGGGATCGTTCGGCCCGGCGATGCGCTCCAGGCGCATCCGGCCGAGGTCGGGCCGGGTCCAGCCCATCCGGCCGTCGGGCTCCAGCCAGCGGCGCACCTCAACCCCGGGCATCCCCACGGGGCGCAGGATGAAGGCGCCCGCCTCGTAGGTGGCGATGGCGACGATGGGGGTGCGGAAGTCGCGCACCGAGACATCGTGCACGGCGTTGGCCTCGGTCCCGTCGGCCCGGGCATCGGCTATGGTCCCGCCCCCCATGTCGACGATCCGGTTCCCGCACTGCTCGATCCGCTCCACATAACCGTGCATGCGCTCGCCCGAGGCCGGTGCCTTGCCGTCGACCTCCACGATCCTCCAGATCCCGCGCAGGTCCGGGGCGCCTGCCGCGAGAGGTTCGGCGCATCGGCGCAGGACCGGCTCCGGGAAGGTCTTGCCGTATCCCCCGGGGACCTTCGGCGTGTGCGCCACGGGGATGTCATCGGCCCGCAAGCCTGTGCCTGCGGACCCCGCCGCCGCCGCCAGGGCGAGCGCCCCCAGGAGGGAAGAAAAGCCAGCCGCCATGTCGCGCCCTCCGGGATGAATGGGCCAATGTCCCAGTAACGACGGCGGTCGTAAAGGTGGAGCCCGACCAAGTGCGTCAGGTTCCGCTTTCGGTTGAAGCCCCCAGCCGCGTGGGTTTGCCCCGACCGGGGACGCGCGCCCGCCCCTGGAGACCATAGCCCGCGCCCACCTTGAGACCGGGCTGGCCACTCGACTTCGACCCCAGGACCCGCAACCTCCCCCGGGTCAGCGACCGCGTTGTGCTGCCGTGATGGAAGCGCACTGGGAACGGCGCTTGTCGAGCGTGCACCGCCTGAGGTGTTCGCCGTCGACCGCATAGACGTTTGCAACCCAGCGGGTCGCGCCGGTCCGCTCCAGGGTCATGAATCCGAAGACATCCGTAAGGGAGTCAAATCGACGGACTGGAGCATTGGGCGCCGGAGTGAACGAGGGCGGCAGCGGCTGTGGAAGCCGGACAACGTCTTCCTGGGTTCCGGAAAATCCCGCGACGAACTGGCTGGGCTGGCGTCCTCCGAGGTCGACCTGTTCCCACAGGTGAATATGGCCTGCCAGCAGGGCGTCGACCCCTTCAGGGAAGACGGCGGGATCCATTCCGCCGAACACCTGTTGAATGGCGGGATTGCCAGCGATGAAGCCAATGGAGTCCCGACCTTCCTTCGCCGCAACTCCGAAGATGGGGTAATGATCGGCGGCAAAGGTGAACCGGGCCTTCCCGGCGAATCTGGACAGGGCTCGCCAGGTGTCCTGGTAGGCCCCGATGTGGGGATCGCCAGCCGCTAGTCTTGAAGTCCCGGCATGGGACAGATCCATGACCACAACCTGGGCACCATCGCCAAGCGGGACCGAGTAGGCCGGGCTGGTATCCCCTGCCACGTCGTCGGCGGCGACCCTGCAGTCGCGTCCGGCCTGGAGGGGGCGAGGGTCCATCAGCCGCCACCAGCCCTGCCCGCCCCGGGCGCAGCTCTCGTGATTGCCGCGAACCAATATCCATGGCGCCGCCTCCAAGAGCTTTCCCGCCGGTGCAAAGAAGTCGGCGTTCCAGGCATCCCATCCGTACCCCCATGGCGAACCGGAACACCCGGGGCGGTTTTCGGGGCAGGGGTTCTCCCGATAGAGGTAGTCGCCCACATGGACGACAGCATCGGGCTTCCAGGCTGCGGCCTGGGCCGCAATCCGCGCGAAGGGGTAGGCGACAGGGTCATTGCAGGCCTGCCAAGCGTCATCCTTGGCCTTCAGGCGGCAACCGGTGTCGCCGATGACGACAAGCCTGCGGAGCTCGCGGCGGGCGAGCGGAAGAGTCCGGCCTTCGATGCTGGCCCTCCTGACCCCCCGAGGAACCGGGGCCTCACAGACCCGCACCGG
>NZ_JBAXIM010000194.1:0-3940 GCF_037138395.1 Phenylobacterium sp. | reverse complement strand
GGGGAGGTGGCGCGCGCAGCGCGACGGAGGGGGTCTACGGTCTCGCCGCATTCCCCCTCATGCCCTTGCGCCCGGCCTACTTCTGGTTGCGGTAGTCGACATCGTCCCAGGTCAGGTTGGCGAACTCCTTCCGGCGCGGGCCCATGTAGCCGAACAGGAAGGCTGCCACCTTGCGCATCTGGATCTCCTCCGAGCCCTCGGTGATCCGGTAGCGGCGGTGGTGCCGGTAGATGTGCTCGAAGGGCTTGTGCCGCGAATAGCCGATCCCGCCATGCACCTGCATGGCCCGGTCGGCGGCCTCGCAGACCAGGCGGTTGCCCCAGTAGTTGCACATGGAGACCTTGTCCGAGAGCTCGCGCTCGACGGCCTTGTGCTCCATCTGGTCCATCTGCCAGGCGGTCTTGCGGATCAGGAGGCGCAGCATTTCCGCCTGGGTGGCCAGCTCGACCAGGGGCCACTGGATGGCCTGGTTGTCCGACAGGGGCTTGCCGAAGGGCCTGCGCATCAGGGCGTATTTGACGCTCTCCTCGATGCAGTAGACCGCCGCGCCGAGGGACGAAGCCGCCTGGCGGATCCGGTTCTGGTGCACGAAGCTCTGCCCCAGGCCCAGGCCGCGATCGATCACGCCCCAGTAGCTGTCCTCCGGGATCCAGACGTCGGTGAAGCTGACCCGGGGGTGGTCGGTGGGCATGTTGAAGGTCCAGAGGTACTCCTCGACCTTCACCCCTGGGTTATCGGCCGGCACGATGAAGCAGGTGATGCCGGTGGCGTCGCCGTCATTGCCACTGGTGCGGGCGAAGACCATGCAGTGGGTGGCCACATGCATGCCGGTGGACCACATCTTCTCGCCATTGATCAGCCAGCCGGGCTTGCCATCCTTTTCGTGGGGGACGCCGCGGGTCTCCATGTGGGTGGCGTCCGAGCCGTGCAGGGGCTCGGTCAGGCCGAAGGTGGTGCGCATCTTCCCCTTCAGGAGAAGGTCGGCGTAGGTCTCGTACTGGGCGTTGGTGGCGAACTCCTTGAACATCAGGATGAAGGGGTTGTTCCCGACGATCGAGTGCTCGTTCTGGAGGTCGTTGTGCAGGCCCAGGCCCTTGGCGGCCAGGTGCTCGCGGATCACGGCCATGGCCAGGTTCGTGCCACCCTTGCCACCCATCTCCGTGGGCCAGGCGAAGCGCAGGTGCCCGGCCTCGTCGGCCAGCTTCCGGGCCTGTCCCAGAAGATCCTCCCACTCATGGCGGGGCAGGCCGCCCTGGTCCCAGTCGGTCCGGGCCCACTCCCGGCGGTGGTCAAAGAACCGGATATTGTCGTCCTTGCGCTCGAGCGGTTTGATCTTGTGCTCGATGAACTCGTCGAGTTCCCCAAGGTAAGCAACGAGTTCGGGGGGCAGATTGAAGTCCATGACGTTTCCCTTCGGTCAGCCGGTCTTGCGCCGCGTCCATTGATGTTGACGATTTACAAGCCCATCCTCCGACGGGCAGATCGTCAAGCCCCCAACTCTCCCGAGGCGCCCCTACGTCATGGAAGTCGATATTCCCGCAGCCCTCGCCGCCCTGGCGCCGAAACTCGGTGGAACCGGCGTCGAGAAGGCCCAACGCCTGACCGGCGGGGCCAGCATGGAGACCTGGGCCTTCAACCTGTTGGGCGCAGGTGAGCCGCGTCCGCTGATCCTTCGCCGAAGGGCGGTACCGTTGGACCCGGAGACCTCCCGGTCGGCGTCCATGGCTGCGGAGGCGGCGCTCATCGAGGCCGCAGGGCATGCCGGCGCCCCGGTCGCCCCCCTGGTGCGCCTGTGCATGCCGGAGGATGGACTGGGCGAGGGACACATTACCGGCTTCGTTGCGGGTGAGACCCTCGGGCGCAAGATCGTCTCTGATCCGCGATTCGACGTCGTGCGGCCGCACCTGGCCCGCCAGTGCGGCCAGATCCTCGCCCGGATCCACACCGTTCCTACCGGCGCAGCAAATCTGACGACCGCCGACGCCCAGGGCGAGCTGGACCGCTATGAGGCCATCTACCGGACCTCCGGTGCCGAGCGGCCGATCCTGGAACTGGCCCTGCAGCACCTGCGGCGGAACCTGCCCCCGCCCATGCCGAATGTCGTGCTGCACGGAGACTTCCGGAACGGGAACCTGATGTTCGATCCCGATCGGGGGGTGGTTGCGGTCCTCGACTGGGAACTCGCCCACGTGGGCGACCCCGCCGAGGACCTGGGCTGGCTATGCGTCAACTCCTGGCGTTTCGGCCGGGCCGACCGGCCGGTGGGCGGGTTCGGGGATTACGAGGACCTGTTGGAGGGCTACATGGAGGCGGGGGGTGCGGAAATCCCCCTGTCCCGGGTCCTCTTCTGGCAGGCCCTGGGCTCCCTCAAGTGGGGGATCATGTGCCTGATGATGTATTCCAGCTATGCGACGGGCGCGACCAACTCGGTGGAGCGACCGATGATCGGACGTCGGGTCTCCGAGACCGAGATCGACCTTGTGAACCTTCTGGAGGCGGGCCTGTGATCGAGCATCCCCGGGCGGACGAACTCATCGAGGCGGTGGCAGGCTGGGTGGAGTCGATCCGCCCCCAGCTCAATCCCCGGGACGCCTTCCTGTCCCGGGTGGCGGTCAACGCTCTCAACGCCGTGAAGCGCGAGCTGAGCCAGGGCCCCGCCGCCGAGGTCGCCGCCAGGTCGCGCCTGTCCGCCCTCCTGGGGTTGGAGGCGGACCTTGGGGCCCTGAATGCCGAGCTTTGCGAACGCCTGCGCCGGGGCGAGATGGATGTGGCCACCCCGGGGCTGCTCGCCGCCCTCAAGGCCGGGATCGAGGACCAGATCGCCATCGACCAGCCCAGCTACGTTTCGGTAGGGCGCCGCTGAGGCGGTTGCCCGCGCCCTGCCGGCGCCCTTAGGTGACAGATAACAAGACGACGGAGGAAACCGATGAGCGACACCCAGGACCGGACCGACGAGGTCCTCTACGAGGTCTCCGAGGGCATTGCGACCCTCACCCTGAACCGGCCCGAGCGGCTGAACACCATTTCGGGGCCCATGCTCCACCAGCTGACCGCCCTGCTGGTCCAGGCCAATGAGGACCCCGAGGTCCGGGTGGTCGTGCTGACCGGGACCGGTAAGGCCTTCTGTGCCGGGCTCGACCTGGTCGGTGCCACCACCGGGACGGGCATAGGCTCGGACCCCTCCAGCCAGAACGTCTCGGTCAATCTCGACCTGCGGAACACCCCGCCCACAGTGCTGTTCGCCATGGACAAGCCGACCATCTGCGCCCTGAACGGCTCCGCGGCCGGCTACGGCATGGACACCGCCATGGGCTGCGACATCCGCATCATGGCTCGTAGCGCCAAGATGGCCGCGGCCTTCGTGAGGCGGGGCATTGTCCCGGAGTCCGGTGGAACCTGGATCCTGCCGCGCCTGTTGGGCTGGGCCCGCGCCGCCGAACTGATCTTCACCGGCAGAACCCTCTCGGCCGAGGAGTCCCTCGAGCTGGGCCTGACCAACGCCGTGGTCCCGGACGAGGAGATCTACACCGCCGCCCGGGCCATGGCCCTGGAGATCGCCGGCAACGCGCCCCTGGCTGTCCAGTCGGCCAAGCGCCTGATGCGCATGGGCCTGAACGAGACCTTCAATGACCACGTGCACCACGTCTACCTGCAGTTCCTGCAGCTGATCCGCACCCGCGACTTCCGCGAGGGCATGGTCTCCTTCCTCGAAAAGCGTCCCGCCGACTTCACCGGCCGGTAGGGCGCTCCGGGCCAAGCTCGGTGAGGGAGTCAACGACACCTCAGTTGTCCCCCTCCGTCCCGGGGCGCTGCCCCGGGCCACCTCCCCCAAAGAGGTGGAGGAATTAGAGCCGTCTAATGGCTCCACCTCAGGGGGAGCTGTCGGCGAAGCCGACTGAGGGGGTCAACGGCACCTCAGCTGCCCCCTCCGTCCCGGGGC
>NZ_JBAXIM010000193.1:0-3943 GCF_037138395.1 Phenylobacterium sp. | reverse complement strand
TTCGCCACCACGGCGCTGGCCACCGAGTTGCCCACCACATTGGTGGCCGACCGTCCCATGTCGAGCAGCTGATCCACCGCCAGGATGATGCCGATGCCGGCTTCCGGCAGGCCGAAATAGGCGAGGGTGGCGGCGATCACGACGATCGAGGCCTTGGGCACTCCGGCCATGCCCTTGGAGGTCACCATCAGCAGGCCCAGCATGGTGATCTGCTGCATGAGGGTCAGCTCGACCCCGTAGATCTGGGCAATGAACAGGGTCGCGAAGGTACAGTACATCATCGACCCGTCGAGGTTGAACGAGTAGCCGAGGGGCAGGACGAAGCTAGCCACCTTGCGCGAGACGCCGAACTTCTGCAGCGCCGCCAGTGTGCCCGGATAGGCGGCCTCGGACGAGGCGGTGGAAAAGGCCAGAAGCATGGGCTCGCGGATGCCGGCCACCAGCTTCAGGCCCCTGAGGCCCACCACCAGGATAAGGGCCGCCAGCAGCAGGGTCCAGAGCACGCCGAGGGACAGGTAGAAGCCACCCACGAACTTGGCGTAGGCGCCCAGTATGTCCAGGCCTTCAGTGGCGATCACCGAGGCGAGGGAGGCGAAGATGGCCGCCGGCGACACCAGCATGACATAGCTCGTCACCTTCAGCATGATCGACGAGACCTGTTCGACCAGGGCCATGACTGCGGGCGCGCGGTCTTCGATCGAGGCTATGGCCGTGCCGATGAAGACCGAGAAGACGACGATGGGCAGGATCTCGTTGTTGGCCATGGCCTTGATGATCGAGTCCGGCACCAGATGGGTGGTCAGGAACTCCTTCAGGGTCAGCTTGGCGGCAGGCACCACCCCCCGGTCGGCCAGTGCCGAAGGATCCAGGGTGATCCCGGCACCGGGCTGGATCAGGTGCACCATCAAGAGGCCCACGGTCAGCGACACGATGGAGGCCAGGAGGAACCAGCCGATGGCCTTCACCCCCACCCGGCCGACCGCCGCTGCGTCTTCCATGTGGGCGATCCCGGCCACGAGGGTGGCGAAGACCAGGGGGGCGATGATCATCTTGATCATGCGCAGGAACAGGGTTGTGATCACCGACAGGCCCTCAGCGAAGGCTGAGGCCTGTTCCGGCGACAGGAAGCTGTGGGCGGCCCAGCCCGCCAGGACCCCCGTGACCATGGCGGCGATAACGAAGATGTTGAACAGGCGCATGGCGTTTCCCAGGGGGCGGATCCCTCGCCTTTTTGGCCATAAACAGCCCGCCCGTCCATCCTGTGCGGCGCTCCCTCTCGGAATTCGGCCCGCGACGGGCTATCATGCGGCATGAAAGTTCAAGCTGAAGCCGCGCGCATCTGTGATGCGCTGGAGGCCGAATACGACGCCTCCGTCACCACCCTCCGTAACGCCCTCAGGGCTTTCCTGTCCGAAGGCATCGCCCCGGACCCAGCCCTGCGGGCCTCGGGGGCCTTCGCCTATCCCGCCCTTCGGCTGGAATGGCCTCCGGGCCAGGACTATCCGCGCCTCGCCCGGGCCTATGCCCGGCTGGGCGCGCCCGGCGCCTACGAGACCACCGTCACCCGGCCCCGTCACTTCAGAGACTTCCTGGTCGAGCAGCTGTCCCTGCTCATGGCCGACTTCGACGTCACGGTCACCGTCTCCCGCTCGTCCCAGGAAATCCCCTTCGCCTACGTCCTCGACGCCTCGGTCGACCTGGCCCGGGCCGACATCGGGTCTGCCGAGATCGCCCGGCACTTCCCGACCACGGAGCTGGCACACATCGGTGATGAGGTGGCCGACGGCCTCTGGGTTTCGCCCGTCGACACCGCCCGGCCCCTGGCCCTCTTCGACGGCCTTCGCACCGACTTCTCCCTGGCGCGCCTCACGCATTACACGGGCGCGCCCGCCGAGCACGTCCAGTCCTATGTGCTGTTCACCAACTACCACCGGTATGTTGACGAGTTCGTCCGCTGGTCCTGCGAGCGCCTGAAGGTGGACGATGGCTACACGGCCCTGTCCACGGCCGGCGGCGTCCTGGTCACCCGGGACACGCCGAATCCCGAGCAGGTGGTGGCCGATGCGCCCTGGCGACGCCACCAGATGCCGGCCTACCACCTCATGGCGCCGGGCCGCCGGGGCATCACGCTGGTCAATATCGGCGTCGGCCCATCCAACGCCAAGACCATCACAGACCACCTTGCGGTGCTCAGGCCGCAGGCCTGGCTGATGATCGGCCACTGTGGCGGCCTGCGCGGGTCGCAGACCATCGGCGACTATGTCCTGGCCCACGCCTACCTGCGCGACGACCATGTCCTCGACGACGTCCTGCCGCCGGAGATTCCCATCCCGCCCATCGCCGAGGTGCAGGTCGCCCTCGGCCGCGCCGCGGAGGCCGTCACCGGTGAGAGCGGCGAAGCGCTCAAGCGGCGGCTTCGCACCGGCACCGTGGTCACCACCGACGATCGCAACTGGGAGCTGCGGTATTCCTCCAGCGCCCTCCGGTTCAACCAGTCCCGGGCTGTGGCCATCGACATGGAGAGCGCCACCATCGCCGCCCAGGGCTACCGGTTCCGGGTGCCCTACGGCACCCTCCTTTGCGTGTCGGACAAGCCCCTGCATGGCGAGATCAAGCTGCCTGGCCAGGCCAACGCCTTCTACGACCGCGCCATCGGCCAGCACCTCCAGATCGGCCTCGCCACGGTGGACCTGCTCCGCCGCGAGGGGGCTGGCCTGCATTCCCGCAAGCTGCGCAGCTTCGACGAGCCGCCCTTCCGCTGATCGTGGGTGCTGACACGGGCCCGCGCTTCGCCTAATCGTCGCGCGCCGAACAGAGAGGGCGAAATGCAGAGCTTCCACCCGCCGAGACGTATCCTCATGGGGCCCGGCCCCTCCGACGTGAGC
Source organism: Phenylobacterium sp. (assembly GCF_037138395.1). Lineage (GTDB taxonomy): Bacteria > Pseudomonadota > Alphaproteobacteria > Caulobacterales > Caulobacteraceae > Phenylobacterium. Next base: position 1,058 of record NZ_JBAXIM010000193.1, on the reverse strand, counting down.
CCCCGGGTGCTCGCCGCCCTGTCCCGTCCGACCGTGGGTCACCTGGATCCGGCCTTTCAGGACCTGATGGAAGAGATCAAGGCCGCCCTGGCGCGCCTCTTCAACGCCCCCGACCACGTCTGCGTGCCCCTGCCGGCCCCCGGTACGGCGGGCATGGAGGCGGCCCTGATGAACCTGCTGGAGCCCGGCGACCGGGCAGTGATCGCCGTCAACGGCGTCTTCGGCGGGCGCATGGTCGACATGGCTGGCCGGGCGGGCGCCGAGGTGGTCCGGGTCGACGCCCCCTGGGGCGAGCCGGTGGACGTCGCCGCTGTCGAGGCCGCCCTCGCCTCCGGGCCGGCCAAGGTTCTGGCCTTTGTCCACGCCGAGACCTCCACCGGGGTCCGCTCCGACGCCGCCGCCCTCTGCGCCCTGGCCCGCCGCCATGGCGCCCTGTCCATCGTCGACTGCGTGACCTCCCTGGGCGGGGTGCCCGTCGACGCCGCCGCATGGGACGCCGACGTGCTCTATTCCGGCACCCAGAAGTGCCTCTCCGCGCCCCCAGGCCTGTCGCCAGTGGCCTTTTCCCGACGCGCCCTGGAGGCGGTTGCCGCCCGCACCACGCCGGTGCGCAACTGGCTGCTCGATGTCAGTCTGCTGATGGCCTACTGGGGCGGGGAGGGCGGCCGGACCTATCACCACACCGCCCCGATCAACACCCTCTACGGCCTGCACGAGTCCCTGGTCGCCCTGTTCGAGGAAGGCCAGCAGGCCGTCTTCGTCCGGCACGCCCGCATGCACGAGGCCCTGGTCGCTGGCTTGGAGGCCCTGGGCCTGCAGATGCTGGTCGCCCCTGAGCACCGCCTGCCCCAGCTCAATACGGTCCGGGTCCCGGAGGGCGTCGACGAGGCGGCTGTCCGCGCCCGCCTGCTCGCGCACTGGGATCTGGAAATTGGCGCAGGCCTTGGGCCGCTTAAGGGTCAGGTCTGGCGAATCGGCCTGATGGGCGCGTCGGCCAGTCCCTGGCATGTCCGCGTGTGCCTGACCGCCCTGGCCGACGCCCTGGGGGCCCAGGGGCG
>NZ_JBAXIM010000192.1:0-3957 GCF_037138395.1 Phenylobacterium sp. | reverse complement strand
CTCCACCCCCCTGCCGCCGGTCGCCATCCCACCGGGGGGCGTGCTGACGGTGCGCCAGGGCCGGATGCGGATCGCCCGCCGGGCCCTGGCCGCCGCGGGCTTCGCGGAAGCCGTGACCTGGAGCTTCATGAAACGGGCGACGGCCGAGCGGTTCGGCGGCGGCGCCCCGGAACTGGTGCTGTCCAACCCCATTGCGGCGGACCTGGACTGCATGCGGCCCTCCGTGCTGCCGAACCTGATCGAGGCAGTGGGGCGGAACGCCCGGCGGGGCTATCCTGACGCGGCCCTGTTCGAGATCGGCCCGATCTATCGCGGCGACCAGCCCGGCGATCAGTCGGCGGTGATCGCCGCGGTCGTCTCGCCCCATCCCTCGCGCCGCTGGGACGGCCGGGACGACGACGCCCTCTTCGCCCTGAAGGGCGACCTTGAGGCCCTACTCGGGGAAATCTCCGCCCCGCCCCTGCAGACCGTCCAGGGCGCATCGTCTTCCTGGTGGAGCCCCGGCCGGTCCGCCCGGCTCCAGCTTGGCCCCAAGACCGTGATCGCCGAGTTCGGGGAGATCCATCCGGCGATCCTGAAGGCCATGGACGTCGACGGCCCGGTCCTCGGCTTCGAGATCCACCTGGACCTCCTGCCCGAGCCCAAACGGCGGGACGTGAAGACCCGCCCGGCCTTACAGCCCTCGGCACTGATGCCCCTGTCCCGGGACTTTGCCTTCCTCCTGCCGGAAGCGACCCCGGCGGGCGACCTGGTGCGTCCAATCCTGGCGGCGGACAAGGCCCTGGTCGCTGACGCGCGCATCTTCGACGTCTATCGCGGAGCCGGCGTGCCAGAGGGGTTCAAGTCGGTGGCGGTCGAGGTGCGCGTCCAGCCCCGGGACCAGACCCTGACGGAAGCCGACATCGAGGCCCTCTCCGACCGGATCGTGGCGGCGGCCGGCAAGGCGACGGGCGCCCGTCTCAGGGGCTGAACCGCCCCTTCTGGCGCCAGAGCGGGGATCTGCCGTGGCTTATTGAGCTTGATCAATCAGGCGATAGGGGCTTGTTTCCCACCCTGACATTTCGTCTCCCGGCCTGGGGCCGGACGAGCAGACATTTGAGGAAGACCATGAGCGCGACGGAAACCCTGAACCGCAGTGCGGTGACCAAGACCGAGCACTTCGACGTCCTGGTCGTCGGCGCCGGCATTTCCGGAATCGGCGGTGCCTACCACCTTGAGACCCAGGCACGGGGGTCAAGCTATGTCGTCCTGGAGACCCAGGAAACTTTTGGCGGCACCTGGAGCACGCACAAATATCCCGGCATCCGCTCGGACAGCGACCTCTACACCTTCGGCTATCGCTTCAAGCCCTGGGTCAACGCCCCGATCGCCTCGGCCGAGGAGATCCTGAAATACATGGGCGAGGTGATCGCCGAGAACGACATCGCCCGTCACATCCGTTACCGCCACAAGATCGTGAAGACCACCTGGTCCAGCCTGGACAACACCTGGACGGTGGAGGCGGTCCGCCTCGACACCGACGAGACGGTGACCTTCACCTGCAACTTCCTCTGGATGTGCCAGGGCTACTACCGGCACGACGTCGGCTACACCCCCGACTGGGAGGGGATGGAGGACTACCAGGGTCAGGTCATTCACCCGCAGAACTGGCCCAAGGACATCGACCTAACGGGCAAGAAGGTGCTGCTGATCGGCTCAGGCGCGACCGCGGCCACCCTGGTTCCGGCCATCGCCGGCAAGTGCGCCCATGTCACCATGCTGCAGCGCTCGCCGACCTATTTCATCCCGGGACGGAACGCCAACGAGCTGGCCGACACCCTGCGCCAACTCGAGATCAATGAGACCTGGATTCACGAGATCGTCCGCCGGAAGATCCTGTTTGATGGCGGCGAGTTCACCCGGCGCTCCTTCGAGGAGCCGGAGGTTGTGAGGAACGAGCTGCTGTCGGGGGTCCGCGCCTTCCTCGGTGATGAGGCCGTGCAGGAAAACTTCACGCCCAAGTATCGCCCCTGGAGCCAGCGGATCGCCTTCGTGCCCGAGGGCGACCTCTTCAAGTCGGTGATCGAGGGCCAGGCCAGCGTCGTGACCGACGAGATCGATCGCTTCGTCCCCGAGGGCGTGAAGCTGAAGTCCGGCAAGGTGATCGAGGCCGATGTGGTCGTCACCGCCACGGGCTTCCACCTGAGCGTACTGGGCGACATCGAGATGACGGTCGACGGCAAGCCCCTCGACATGTCGCAGACCGTGACCTACCGCGGCATGATGTTTACCGGCGTGCCGAACCTGGTCTGGGTGTTCGGATATTTCCGGGCCAGCTGGACCCTTCGGGTGGACCTGCTCGGCGACTTCGTCTGCCGGCTCCTCGACCACATGAAGACGAAGGGCGTGAAGCGGGTCACGCCCGAGCTCCGGCCCGAGGACAAGTCCATGACCCTGGGTCCCTGGATGGACCCCGAGGACTTCAATCCGGGCTACCTGCAGCGCGGTGGTCACCTCTTGCCCAAGTCGGGCGACAAGCCCGAATGGCGCCACAGCCAGGACTACTGGCGGGAAAAGGACGAACTGCCCAAGATCGACCTGGACGACGCGATCTTCCGCTACGGGAACTGAAACGGCCGGGCGCGGCGCTCAGTTGAGGGTCGCGCCGCCGGTCCCCCCCGCCTGGAGCACGGCGACGCAGGCGATGATGTCGTCCCAATCGGCAAGCCCCTTGCGGTCACCCATGGCGGCGAACTCCGCGGCGCGGAGGGTGGCGATCACCTCGGCATCCTCACCATACTGGGCGATGAGGGTCTCGGCGGCGGTGCGGGTCTGTTCAGGAAAGGCGGGGCCTTTGGGCATGGCGGACCTTGGAGCATCAGGTCGACAAGCTCTGGACCGGCGCGCGGCGCCTGGCAAGATCAGGAAACTGAGGGGGACCCGCGCATGAAGGACCGGTTTGGACTGGAGACGCGGGGAAGCCCCCGGGCGGTGGCCGCCCTGGAGCAGGCCTTGGAGGCCCTCTTCGCCATGCGACCCGAGGCCATGGGTTTCCTCAAGACGGCGGCCTCCGACCCGGACTGTGCCCTGGGACGGATGCTGGGCGCCTATCTGGGCCTGATGTCGTCGGAACGCGGCCCCAGCGAGTCCGGAGTTGCGAGGATGGGCGACATCATCCCGGCGGATGACCGGGAAGCGGCGCACCTGGCGGTGATCCGGGCCTGGGCAGCGGGGGACGGGGCCGGGGCGAGCCGGCGGCTGGACACCCTGCTGGAGACCTGGCCGGCGGACCCCATCGCCCTGAACGCCGCCCACCAGCTGGACTTCTTCCTGGGCGACGCCGGAAGGCTGAAGCGCCGACCGGCCGCGGCCCTGAAGGCCTGGAATCCGGCCGACCCCGCCTATCCCTACCTGTTTGGCCTGCAGGCCTTCGGGCTTGAGGAGTTGGGCGAGTATCCCGCCGCCGAGGCCTCGGCCCGGCAGGCCCTGGAGAGCGCGCCCGACGACGTCTGGGCCCAGCATGCCCTCGTCCACGCCCTCGAGATGCAGGGCCGCGCTCAGGCGGGCCTCGACCTGCTGGAGGCCCGCAGGCCGCATTGGGGGCACGACCATTTCCTGAAGGTCCACACCTCTTGGCATGCGGCCCTCTTCGCCCTCGAGACCGACGGAGCGGACCGGGCCCTGGCCCTGCACGACGCCGCCGTCTGGGATGGCGGACCCGATCCCCTGGCCATGACCCTGATCGATTCGGCGGGCCTGCTCTGGAGGCTGAAGCTGGACGGCGTGGACGCGGGCGGGCGTTGGGACCGGCTGTCGGACGAATGGGCCCTGCATGACGAGGGGGCCTGGTACGCCTTCAACGATCTTCACGCCGTACTGGCCCACTGCGGCGGCGTCGTGCAGGGCCAGGGCCCGGTCCGCCCCGTCGGTCTCGAGGGCGAAGAGGGCCGCATGCCAGGAGGTGTGGACCTTCAGGAA
>NZ_JBAXIM010000191.1:0-4191 GCF_037138395.1 Phenylobacterium sp. | reverse complement strand
CCGGGGCGCAGGTCCAGTTCGGTGCGGGCGCGCTCGGGGTGCGTCCCACTCTGACGCAGGGCGACGTAAGTCTGGACGTCGCCGGGTTTGGGGGGTCGGTTCTGGCTCATGCTCGAAAACGTATGGAACATACAGTGAACGTGCAAATATTTTTTGTAGTTTACATACATCAGGGGATCGCTAGGGTCGGGGCATGGACAACCGCGCCGCCCGCCTGCGCCAGGCCCGCCTTGATGCAGGCTTCGAGACCGCCGCCGCGGCGGCGGAGGCGCATGGCTGGAACCGCAATACCTATGCCTCCAACGAGAACGGCAATGCGCCCTACTCCTGGCGCCGGGCACGGGACTATGGCGTGGCCTTCAACGTGCGTGCGGAATGGCTCTACGACGCCCAGGGCCCCGCGGCGGGCCAGCCGGGTCCGGCCCCGGTCATTGGCCGGGTCGGTGCCGATCCCGGGGGCGAGGTCCTCCTCGCCGGCGGCCAGGCCCAGCCGGAGTTCGCTCCCCTGCCCCCCGGCGGAACGGAGCGTGCCGTGGCCCTGCGTGTGACCGGTCACTCCATGCGTGGCCTCGCCGACGATGGCGCCCTGATCTATTTCGAGGACCAGCGTACCCCGCCCAGTCCCGACATGCTCGGCCAGGTGGTGGTGGTCGAGCTCGATACCGGCGAGGTCCTGGTCAAGCGGCTGCTGCGCGGCGGCGCGCCGGGGCGTTTCGACCTGGAGAGCCTGGCCGGCCCCACCCGGCGAGACGCCCAGCTTCGCTGGGCCGCCCACATCACCGCCATCGTACCCCCTTGGCAGGCTCGCCGGATCCTGCTCAGCGGCGACTAACTGCAGACGGAAGTCCTCAAAACTTGGCTATGGCTGTATTTTTATTACAGTCGCTGCCATGTCCTGTCCCCGATCCCCCCCGCCTGACCGCGACGCCTGCCTGGCCGTGGAGCGCCGCATTGACGCCGCCCACCTGGAAGCCTGGCAATCCGACATGAAAAGGCGCAGCGGCGTCTGCCTCTCGGGCTTCGATCCCGATCCGCCGCCCCTGCGCTCCGAGGCCGAGCTCCGCGCCGCCGCCCGTCGCCGGCTCGCCAACCAGAGGGCCTGGCGCCGCAGCCCCCGGGGCCGTCTCGAGGCCCTCGCCGTCGAGGCCCAGGCCGTCTCGGGCCACACCCTGCGCGCCGGGCGGGACCTGGCGGGCTATCGCGCCGCCGTCGCCATCCCCGAATTCAGCCAAGCGGCCCGCCGCCTGACCCGCCTCGCCGCGGCAGCCCGACGGGCGCTCAGGGACCTCGAAGCCAGTGAGGGCGGTCCGGAATGACTTGGCAGGGGGGGCCGAACGGGGGAACGTTACACATTGCACGCCAGTTCCGTTTTTCAGGTCTTCCGGACGACATGTCCTTTGCACCCCCCGCCATCGACGCAGATCCTGCGCAGACGCCAAAGGCGAGTTGGGTGACGCCGGCCATCATCGGCTCGGCCCTGCTCATGCAGACCCTGAACGCCACCGTCCTGACCAACGCCCTGCCGACCATGGCCCGGGCCCTGCACGTCGAGCCCCTTCGCCTCAACCTCGCCATCACCATGTACATGCTGGCCGCCGCCGTCTGCCTGCCGATCAGCGGCTGGGCGGCGGACAAGTTCGGTGCCCGGCGGGTCTTCCTGGCCGCCATCGTCCTCTACGCCCTGGCCTCCGCGGCCTGCGGCCTCGCCGTGTCCCTGCCCACCCTGGTGGCGGCGCGAATCGCCCAGGGCGCGGCCGGCGCCCTGATGGGGCCCGTGGGGCGCCTGGTCCTCCTGCGCACCACGCCGAAGTCTGAACTCATCGGAGCCATGTCGGTCCTGACCATGCCCGCCCTCCTTGGCCCGGTAATCGGCCCTGTCCTCGGCGGCGCCATCGTCACCTTCGCGGACTGGCGCTGGATCTTCTACATCAACCTGCCCATCGCCGCCGTGGGCCTCGTCATGGTCATGCGCCATGTGCCCCAGGTGGCCGAGCAGGACGTTGCACCCATAGACTGGCCAGGCGTCGCCCTCACCGGGTTTGGCCTCGCCGCCCTGATCTTCGGCTTCGAGAACCTTGGCCGTGACGTCCTTCCGCCCCTGGCTGTCGCTGGCCTGTTCGCCTCGGGCCTTGGCCTCCTGTGGGCCTACGCGCGCTATGCCCGGGGCAATTCCCACGCCGTGCTCGACACCAGCCTGTTCAGCATCGCCACATTCCGGGCCTCGGTGGTGGGCGGCGGCTTCATGCGCCTGGCCATGGGTGCCAACCCCTTCCTCCTGGCCCTGCTCTTCCAGGTCGCCCTGGGCATGAACGCCCTCCAGGCCGGCCTGCTCACCTTCGCCAGCGCCGCCGGGGCCCTGGTCATGAAGACTGTCGCCCCGCCCATCCTGCGGCGCTACGGCTTCCGGCAGGTGCTGACCGTCAACGCCGTCATCGTCGGCCTCAGCTTCATGGCCTGCGCCAGCTTCACAGCCTCGACACCGCACCTGGCCATCACCGCCATCCTCCTGGTTGGCGGTTTCTTCCGGTCCCTCCAGTTTACCAGCCTCAATGGCCTGGCCTATGCCGAGATCGAGTCTGGCCAGATGAGCCGGGCCTCCACCCTCTCCTCCATGGCCCAGCAGCTGGTGCAGTCCATCGGCATCGGCCTGGCCGCCACCCTCCTGCACATCTCCATGCAGGCGCACGGGGTGAAAACCCTGACCGTGGACGTCATCGCGCCCATCTTCCTGGTCATCGGCGCCGTGACCTTCATCGCCCTGGCCTTCTACCTACGCCTGCCCCGCGACGCCGGCGACGAGATGAACGGCCGAGCTTGAGGCTTGAAAAAAGGGGCGGAGCCTAGGCCCCGCCCCCGTTTTCGGGTTCGGTCAGGCGGATCAGACCGCCGCCAGGTGACGTCCCGAGGTCAGGGCCGTCTTGGCCGCCAGCTCGGCCTTGGCCGCCTCGTACTCCGCCGCCAGCCGGTCGACATAGTCGGCCACCGAGGGGATGTCGTTGAGCACGCCAATGCCCTGGCCGCAGCCCCAGATGTCCTTCCAGGCCTTGGCCTCGGTATTGCCGCCCGAACCAAAGTTCATCTTCGAGGGGTCCGCCTGGGGCAGGTTTTCCGGGTCCAGGCCCGCCCGCTCGATGGAGGGCCGCAGATAGTTGCCATGCACGCCGGTGAAGAGGTTCGAATAGACGATATCCTCACCCGAGCTCTCGACGATCATGTCCTTGTAGCCCTGGACGGCGTTGGCCTCCTTCGTCGCGATGAAGGCCGAGCCCATATAGGCCAGGTCCGCGCCCATGGACTGGGCGGCCAGGACCGAGCGGCCGCAGGCGATGGCTCCCGACAGGGCGATCGGCCCGTCGAACCACTGGCGCAGCTCCTGCATCAGGGCGAAGGGCGACAGGCCGCCAGCATGGCCGCCGGCCCCGGCCGCTACGGGGATCAGGCCGTCAGCGCCCTTCTCCACAGCCTTGCGGGCGAACTTGTCGTTGATCACGTCATGCAGGATGACGCCGCCCCAGGAATGGATCTCGATGTTCATGTCGACATTGGCCCCCAGCGAGGTGATGACCAGCGGCACATTGTATTTCTTGCAGAGGGCGACGTCCTCATCGAGCCGGTTGTTCGTCCTGTGGACAATCTGGTTCACGGCGAAGGGCGCGGAGAGACGGTCCGGATTCTTCCGGTCCCAGTCGGCCAGTTCCTCGGTGATCCGGGCCAGCCACTCGTCCAGCTGGCTGATGGGCCGGGCGTTCAACGACGGGAAGGAACCGACAACGCCTGCCTTGCACTGGGCGATGACGAGTTCGGGTCCGGAAATGATGAACAGCGGCGAGGCGATGACGGGCAGGCGCAGGCGCTGGGAGAGAATGGGGGGCAGGGCCAAGGGAGAATTCCTGTTCTGAGACATTATGATTTACATCGTACAATAAAACGGAGAATTGGCAATGCCCCCGCCGCCGGTGACCGGCAAGCCCCCATTCTAACTCTCCAGCCAGCGGGGGAAAGGGGGCACCCCTGAATGCGCGATCCCTCCCCTTCTTTGGGCGAGGTGGACCGGTCCGGAGGGGGTCAACTGAGCCGCCGTTGACCCCCTCAGTCGGCTACGCCGACAGCTCCCCCTGAGGTGGAGCCATTACCGCCCTAATTCCTCCCCATCAGGGGGAGGTGGCGCGCGCAGCGCGACGGAGGGGGTCA
>NZ_JBAXIM010000190.1:0-4201 GCF_037138395.1 Phenylobacterium sp. | reverse complement strand
GCGGCGCGCCAGGCAGGATAGGCGCCGAAGACCAGCCCGACCAGACTGGAGAAGCCGAGGGCGACGGGTATCGCCCAGGCGGGCAGGGCGAAGGGCCAGTCGCCGATCGCCGCAATGCCAGCCGCGCCCAGCAGGCCAATCGCAAGCCCGATCAGACCGCCGAAGACCGACAGGACCACGGCCTCCAGGGCGAACTGCGCCAGGACGTCCTTGCGCCGGGCACCGAGGGCCATCCTCAGGCCGATCTCCCGGGTCCGCTCGGTCACCGCCACCAACATGATATTCATGATCCCCACGCCCCCCACCACGAGAGACACGCCGGCAATGGCGGCCAGCAGGACGGTGAAGGCCCCGATGGCCGCCTTGGACGCTTCCAGGATGGAGGCCAGGTTCTGGGTCTGGAAGTCGTCGTCGTCGCCCGCCTGGATCTTGTGTTCGGCCCGCAGGGTGCTGTCGATGTCCTCCTGGACGGAGGCCAGTTCCTCCTCGGAGACTGCCTTGACGTAGATGGTCTGGACGCTATCGGCCTTGATCCGCCGGCCAATGATCCGCGTGCGCACGGTCTCGAGAGGGCTCAGGATCAGGTCGTCCTGGTCGCGGCCGAAACTGGACTGGCCCTTTGATCCCAGGACGCCGATCACCTCGAAGGGCGCCCCGCGGATCCGGATCCGCTTGCCGATTGGGTCCGCGTCACCCCAGAGCTGAGTGACCACAGTGGGGCCGAGGACGGCCACCTTGCGCCCCTGCCGGGCATCCCTTTCCTCGAACATGCGGCCTGAGGCGACGGTCAGGTCCCGCGCCTCGAGGTATTCGGGGGATACGCCGATGATCGAGGTATTCCAGTTGGCGCCGTCGGCGGTGACCTGGGCCATTCCGGTGACCGAAGGCGCAACCGCTGCAGCCCCTTCGACCTGTCGGCGGATCACTTCGGTATCGGCGTCGGTAAGGCTCTGGCCCGCTCCGGCCCCGCCCATGACCCCGCCGGCCGTCCGGGGCTGGAGGGGGCTGACGATGATCAGGTTCGAGCCAAGGCCAGAAATCGTATCGGTCACTCGCTTCTGCGCGCCCAGGCCGATGGAGGTCATCATGACCACGGCGGCGACGCCGATGACCACGCCCAGGGAGGTCAGGCCCGAGCGCAGGGGGTGAGCGATGATGGCGCCGGCGGCGAAGCGGACGATCTCTGTGGGGGAGGCGCCGCTCACGACGCTACGTCCTCTGTCACCCGCCCGTCCCGGAAGGCGATGCGCCTGCGGGCGGCGTCGGCGACGCCCCGGTCGTGGGTGACGAGGACGACCGTCAGGCCCTCTGTGTTGAGCTTCTGGAAGAGCGCCAGCACTTCGATCCCGGTTGCGCTGTCCAGGGCTCCCGTGGGCTCATCCGCGAGCAGGAGGTCCGGCTGGTTCGCCAGGGACCGGGCGATGGCGACGCGCTGCTGCTGGCCACCTGAAAGCTGGTTGGGCCGATGCCCCATTCGCGAGCCCAGGCCGACCCGCTCCAGGAGTTCCGCGGCCCTTTCCCTGCGGGCCCGGGGCGCTGCCCCGGAATAGACCATCGGGAGTTCGACATTCTGCAGGGCAGAGAGGCGGGGAAGCAGCTGGAAGGACTGGAAGACGAAACCGATCCTTCGGTTCCGGAAGTCCGCCAGCTGGTCATCCGAGAAGTGCGCGACCTCATCGCCCTCGAACCGGTAGCGGCCCCGGCTAGGCCGATCGAGCCCGCCCAGAATGTTCATCAGGGTCGACTTTCCCGATCCGGAGGGCCCGATGATCGCGATGATTTCGCCGCGGAAGATCGACAGGCTGACCCCGTCGAGGGCCGTGACGATCTCCTCGCCCATGACGTAGGTCTTGGTCAGATCCTCGATCTGGATCATCGCGGGCTCGGCCATGTCCGGTCAGCCCACGTCGACGCGCATCTTGGGCTTGGGGCCGCCGCCCAGGATCAGCGCCTCGCCCGGCTTCAGCGGACCCTTCACCTCGGTCATCGACCCGTCGCTGGTCCCGACGCTCAGGACCACCGGCTGCGGACCCTCGGCGGTTTGCCGGTAGACTACGCCGGCGACAAGGCCCCCGGCGTCTGGGCCGACATCGAAGGCCAGGGGCCGGAGGATCTTCAGCCGCGCCTTCTGTGCAGGGGTGAGTGCCGCGTCAAGCCGGGTAAGGCTGCGTTCCACGGCGCCGGCGACGGCCTTGCGGCTTGCCTCCCGGTCTGTGCCCGATCCCGCAGCGGCGGTCGCCTGGACGCGGAGGTCCGCCTGGATGTCCAACCAGGTCTTCTTCTGCTTGGGGTCGAGCCCAAGCTGGCCGACCACCTTCTGCACCGGGACCGATCCCGGATAGGCGGGGCCGGAATCGTTGCGGATCGGCGTGCCGGGTGGTCCGCGGGGCGCGGCCTGGAACTCTGCCGGCGGCGTCCAGCGCAGGGCGGCCACAGGAACCTTGAGCACGCCGTCCCGGCGCTGGATTACGATGTCTGCGTTCGCCGTCATGCCCGGCATGAGGCGACCGCCCGTGTTCTGCGCCTCAGCCATGACCGTGTAGGCGACGACGTTCTGTTCCATGACGGGCTGTTTGCGGACCTGGGTGACGACGCCGTCGAACACCTGGTCCGGAAAGGCGTCCACCGAGAAGGTCACCGCCTGGCCCTCCTTCACCCCACCGATGTCGGCTTCGTCGACGGAGATCTTGACCTTCACCCGGTCGAAATCCCGGGCGATGCGGAACAGCACGGGTGCCTGGAAACTGGCGGCGACGGTCTGGCCGGGCTCGATGGCCCGCAGGACGACGATCCCGTCGATCGGCGAGATGATGCGCGTCCGCGACAGGTCCACCTGCGTGGTGCTCAGGCTGGCGCGGCTTTGCTGGACCCGAGCCCTGGCCACTTCCAGTGCAGCGGAGGTCGTGCGCGCCTGGGATTCCGCGGCTTCGAGGGCGGCGGCGGAATAGTACCCCTGGGATGCCAGCGAGCGCTTGCGGGCGAGGTCTTGCCGGGCCTGTTGAGCCTGGGCCTCGGCCTGCTTCACGGTGGCCTCGCCAGCGGCGACGTCCGCCTGCCCGAGGCGCAGCCGGGACTGGTAGGTCTGGGGATCAAGCTCCGCCAGCACCTGGCCCGCCTTCACCCGGTCATTGAAGTCCGCCGAGATCGATTTGATCTGGCCCGAGATCTGGGATCCGACCTCGATGGTTACGAGGGCCTCTATGACCCCGGACGCCGAAACGGTCTGGACAAGGGCACCCTGTTCGACCTGGCCGGTCCGATAGGGTGGGGCCTCGGGCTCGGCGCGGCAGCTGCGTATGCCGAAGCCGATGAGGCCGAGGAGGGCGAGGCCCACGAGGGCGAGGAGACCGCGCCGTCGCCAGTCCGGCCGGGATTTCGAATTCATTGCGCCGTCCCTGTCAGTCCTCTTCCAGATATGGGCCTGATCCCCGGCCTTGGGAAGGGAGGTCCGCCGCCAGGAGGTCACTCCTCTCCGCCGCCGTCAGGAAGCGCCAGCGGCCTTCGGGCAGGCCGTCGAGTGACAGCGGGCCGATCCGGCTCCTCTGCAGGTCCGTGACCCGCAGGCCGACCATCTCGCACATCCGCCGGATCTGCCGGTTCCGGCCCTCGGTCAGGACAATGCGCAGCCGGTCCTCGCCCTTGCGGAAGACCCCGGCGGACTTCAGGGGCCGGCCGTCCAGGTACAGGCCGTGGCGGAGCCGGGCGATCTGCTCGGGCGTCAGGCCGCCGGCAACGCGCACCTGGTACTCCTTCTTCAGCGTCGAGGCTGGCGAGATGAGGGCCCGGGCCACCACCCCGTCTGAGGTGAGGACCAGAAGGCCGCGGGACTCCCGGTCCAGCCGGCCTGCCGGGGGCAGGCTGAGGTCGTCGGGGGGAGGGGCGGCACCGCCCTCGGCGCGCTCTGAAGTGAGGAGGCTTCGGGCCTCAGACTGTCCGGGTTCCGGATGGGCGCTGACCAGGCCGGGTGGCTTGTGCACGAGGACGGTCACGGCCTGTTCGGCGTCGTCTCCGTCCTGCACTTCCAGGGTCTGTCCGGGGAGGATCTTGCGGCCGGGATCCTGGACCGTCTCGCCATCGATCCGCACCCGCCCCGACGCGATCAGCGTCTCGGCCTCCCGACGGGAACAGACACCCCGGTGCGCCAGCCAGCGGTTCACCCGCTCGGGAGCATCACCGTCGAAGACTGAGGTCCAGGGCATGG
>NZ_JBAXIM010000189.1:0-4208 GCF_037138395.1 Phenylobacterium sp. | reverse complement strand
CGTGGGGTGCGGGCCTGGTTGGGGGGTACCTCGTGGCGCAGCCAGCTTTCCCAGAGGAACACCGTTCCCGGGGCGGGTGTCAGGTGGACGAAGGTGCGGTTGGCCTCGGGCGCGTCGGTGCTGCGGGGCGGGGCGGCCATCATCAGGGGCAGGCGCGGGTCCTCCAGCCGCAGGGCCGAGGCGCCGGGCGGGGTCGCGACGTACATCGTGCCCGAGATCACGCTGTGCGGGTGGATGTGGCCGGAATGGGCGGCGCCCGGCTTCAGGATGTTGACCCACAGGCTGTCCAGCCGCAGACGCCCTGCGCCCAGGTCCAGGTGCAGGTCCTTGGCGTAGCCGCGCACAATCCGGTCCAGACGGCGCCTCAGGTCGTCGAAGACGCTGGCCCGCCGGGTCAGGTCGTCAAGAGAGGCGTAGGAGGTGTAGCCGCCGTAGCCGTTGCGCCGGCACCAGTCGCGCCCGGCGACGTCCTCAGCCTCCAGCATGTGGCAGGCGGCTTCGAGGTCCACGAGGAGGACGTCGAAGTCCTTCCCCCCGGCCAGGGTGGTCTCGCAGATGCGGGTAGGGAAAAGATCGCGGACGGTCATGCCTGTCCGCTATGCCTCTGGCAGGCCGCTGTCAAAACCCGGACGGCGCCGGGGTCAGACCACGATGTCGAGGACTGTGCCCTGCATCTGGTCCGCCGTGCGGATCACTGCAGCGTTGGCCGACACCCCGGCCTCAGCCAGTTTCATGTCAACAACCTCCCGCACCAGGTCAATGTCCACGCCCTCGACACTCATGTTCGAGATCTTCTGGGCGGACTCATTAAAGCGATTGGTGGCGGCGATTAGCCCGTACTGGGCGATAGCGATCGGGTTCATGATCAGGGTCTCCGTAGACTGGACCTGACCCTACTGGCGTAAACAAAAGACCCCCGAAGGAGGGTGAACCTGGGTTAAGCTTGCTGCGCTTCCGCAACCCCGGAGACCCTTCATGTCCATCGCCCTCTGGCTGGCCGCAGCCATCACCACCGTCTGCCTGGAACCGAGTGGCAGCCTGAGCCCCGTGATCTGCACCGCCCCGGCCAGCCGGCTCGACGCCCGGCGTGACGTCTGCGAGTGCCCGTCGGGCCGCCGGACCGAGGCCCCGGTCTGCGCTGCCGGTGAGAAGCCGCCGCCGGAAACCCGGGCGCTCAACGCCTTCCGCCGCAAGGCCGCCGAGGACGGGAGCCTGGCCGGCGACCGGTTCCAGGACCGCCCCCTTTGTGTGATCCCGACTGCGCGCCCCGCCAGGCGGCCCTGACCTTGCCCCAAAATCCCCCGATCCAGCGCTCCGCAGGAGACCTGTCATGAAACCTCTGGTTCTTGCCCTGATGGCGGGCCTTGTCCTTGTCGCCGCACCTGTCGCCCGCACCCAGCCTGCGCCCGGCCTGCCTGAGGACCCCGGCGCCGCCGTGGTCGAGGAACTGGTCGTCCAGGCCAAGGAGCCGGGCCCCGCCTGGTGGGTGGTGACGGACGGGGACTCCACCGTCTACATCCTGGGCATGCCCAGTGGCCGCCGGATTCCTCCCAAGTCGACCTGGGACCGGCGCTGGCTCGACCGGCGGCTCAAGGGGGCCAACAGCCTGATCCTCGCGGACTCCGCCCGCGTCAGCGTCGGCATCTCGTCCTTTGGCGAGGCCATGCGCCTCTACCGCAGCCTGAGGTCTGATATTCCCCTGGAGACCCGGCTCCAGGACCCGCTCCGGTCCCGGTTCGTCGCCGCCCGCGAGAAGGTGGGCCAGCCGGTGGGGCGCTACGCCAAGTGGACGCCCTTCGTCGCCTCAATGATGCTGCTGGGGGATTCTACGCCCAAGGGCTGGGTGGATCCCCGGGACGATATCCTGAAGGCTGCGCGCAAGGCGAAGGTGCGTCGCGTCGAGGCCCCCGCCCGCAATGTCAGTGACATGGTCTCGAAGGTGTTCTCGAACATGGATCCGGCCCTGGAAACGACCTGTCTCTCCGCCGCCGTCCGGACGGTGGAGCGCGCCCGCCCCGGTGCCGTGGCCGAGGGCTGGGCGCGGGGCGATGTGGGCACCGCCATCAGTGGTCCGCGGGACTACGAAGGCTGTCTCCTGCTGCTGAACGGAGGGCCGCAGATCTGGCGCGCCATCGTCGATGACCACACCCGGCTGATCGCCGACGGCCTGAAGACCCCCGGCCACAGCGTCGCCCTCGTCGACATCTCCATGATGGTCGCCGAGGAGGGGGTGATCCGTAAGCTGGAGGCCCGCGGCCTGGAGGTCACGGGCCCGGACGGTCGCTGATCCGGCTCAGACCAGGGGCGGGCCCTTGCCCAGGGCGGCGTAGGCCTGCTTCTGGAAGATGGGCAGGGCGGCCCGGGCGCCCATGCGCTGGCCGGTGGCTACCTGGCTGGCGGACTCCGGTCCCAGCTCCATGGAGTTCTGGATCAGGTAGATGAGGACCATGTCCTCCTCGCGGTCCGCCTGCCACCAGGTGCCGAAGGCGCCCGGCCAGCCAAAGGCCCCGATCGAGCCGGCGCCCATCCAGGCCTGCTTCTCCGGGTCGGTGATGACCGAGACCCCCAGGCCGAAGCCCTGGCCCATCCAGAAGGGGATGCCCATGAAGGGGATCTCGCGCTGCTCCGGGGTCAGCCGGTTCGAGGTCATGAGGTCGAAGGTGTCCTCGCCGATCAGCCGCACGCCGTTCAGCTCGCCCCGGTTCAGCATCAGCCGGGCGAAGGTCAGGTAGTCGTCGACGGTGGAGATCAGGCCGCCGCCGCCCGCGCAGAAGGCCGGCGGATGGTCTTCGTGCACGTAGGAGACGTCCTTGAGGGGCGCGCCGTCCTCGGCCTTGTACAGTTTGGCCATCCGGTCGCGCTTCTCCGGCGGGCACCAGAAGTCGGTGTCGGTCATGCCGAGGGGCTCGAGGATCCGCGACTTCAGGAAGTCCTGGTAGGTGGTGCCGGCGATGCGGCCGACCAGGAAGCCCAGGACGTCCGTGGCGTGGCTGTAGTGGAAACGCTCGCCGGGGGCGTAGGTGAGGGGTAGGCTGGACAGCCGCTCCAGCCACATGTCCGGCCCGTGCGGATTGCCCAGGGGCGGGCCCAGAACCTCATGGTGGGCGTGGGCGATGGGCCCCATCGAGGTGAAGCCGTAGGCCAGGCCCGCGCGATGGGTCAAAAGGTCCTCCACCGTGATGTCGCGGGGGGCGTCGACCACCTCGTCCAGGGGCCCGGTCGCCGACTTCAGTACCTTCATGCCCGAGAATTCTGGCGCCCATTTGGTGATCGGGTCGTCCAGCTTCAGCCGGCCCTCCTCCATCAGCATGAGGGCCAGGACCGAGGTCAGGGGCTTGGTCATGGAGGCGATGCGGAACATCGTGTCCCGGGTCATGGGCTTGTCGCCGGCGATGTCGCGCTTGCCCAGGGTGTTGAGCTGGACGATCTCGCCCTTGCGCCAGATCAGGGTGACGAAGCCCGACAGGTCGCCGGCCTCCACCACGCCCTGCAGGGCGCCGGGGATCCGGTTGATGAGGTTCATGTCCATGGTCGTCCTCCCGCTGGGCGTCGCGCCCATCTGACTTCGGAACCTGTTGTCCCGTCCGGCGTGCGGAGCGTCAAGCGTGGCGTCGCCTCGGGGCCAGAAGCGGGTTAGAAAGGCGCTCCCCCCGGAGGTCGATCATGTCCCTGTTCCGTCCCGCCCTCGCCGCCGCCTTCGCCGCCGTCGCCCTGACCGCCGCCTGCGCGCCGCCCCTGCCCAAGACCGTGGACCCGCTTGTGCTGGAAAAGGCCGTCGAGGATGCGATTGGCGATCCCAACACCTGCGTCCTGGTCGGCCAGGCCGGGACAGGCCGGGTGGTCTGGACCTACGGGAACCCGGGGGTCTGCGAAAAGGTCTGGCCCGCCTGCAACGGGACAGACGCCCGGGCCGCCGGTGCCCTGCTGAAGGCAGCAGGACGGGAAGGCGCCGTGATCCAGGCCTCCTGCCCCTCCAACCCCGATCGTAGCCGCACCGTGGCCTGGGCGGCGGGGCCTGTCCCCGGCCAGCCTGAACTGGTCTTCACGGCCGTGATGGAGGGCGCCAACACGCCGCCCGGCGTGGTGGTCAGCGACAAGCTGCGCGGCGCCTTCGAGCGGGCCGGCCTGACCCCGGCCAGCTGACAAGACCTCTAATTCCTCCCCCCCGGGGGAGGTGGCGCGCGCAGCGCGGTGGAGGGGGTTAACTG
>NZ_JBAXIM010000188.1:0-4232 GCF_037138395.1 Phenylobacterium sp. | reverse complement strand
CACGTGCCCTGGCGCGAGGACCTGGTGGGCGACCCCGAGACCGCCGTCATCGCCTCCGGGGTGGTGACCTCCCTGCTCGACCACTGCTGCGGCATGGCCATCACCGCCGCCACGGGCGAGCGGCGGCCCACCGCCACCCTCGACCTTCGCATCGACTACATGCGCCCTGCCGCCTCCCGGGCGGGCGTCACGGTGGAGGCGCACTGCTATCACATGACCCGGTCCATCGCCTTCGTGCGCGCCCATGCCTGGGACGCCGACCCAGCCGATCCCATCGCCACAGCCCAGGCCGCCTTCATGCTGGCTGGCCCCGTTGGCCCCGGGACGGGAGGCGCGGCGTGACCCCCGAGGACCACCTGAAGGCCTTCCTGGCGCGGGCGCCCTACATCCGCTTCCTGGGCATGACCGCCGAGCTGGCCGGCGACGAGCTGACCGGGATCCTGCCCTTCTTGCCCCACCTGATCGGCAATACCCTCCTGCCGGCCCTGCACGGCGGGGTGATTGGCGGCTTCCTGGAGATGACCGCCCTGGCCCAGCTGGCGGTGACCCAGTCCACGCCCCGGGTGCACAAGACCATCGACGTGACCATCGAGTACCTGCGCCCGGGCCGGGCCCTGACCACCTATGCTCGGGCCGACCTGCGCAAGGTGGGCCGCCGGATCGCCAACGTCCACGTGGAGGCCTGGCAGGAAGCCCGCAGCCAGCCCATCGCCGCCCTCCGCGGCCACTTCATGCTGGCGGAGGACTAGGCCGAGGTTGCGGGTCGACCTAGACCGGACTAAGTCTAGTGGACTAAGTTTGGAGGCGTCGACGTGAAGACGGTCAACATGCACGAGGCCAAGACCCACCTCTCCCGCCTGGTCGAGGAAGCGGTCCAGGGCGAGGGCTTCGTCATCGCCCGGGCGGGAAAGCCTCTTGTTAAGGTGACTGCGGTCGACGCGCCTCCCGGCCCGGCATCGCGGATCGGCTTCCTTCCCGGCCTGCGCTTTCCGGAAGACTTCGACGACCTTGGCCACGACGAGATCACCGGCCTCTTCGAAGGTGACCTTTGAACCTCCTCCTCGACACCCACGTCCTGCTGAAGGCGGCGAAGGGCGACGATTTGAGCGCCGGGCTGCGTAAACTTCTCGAGGATCAAGCAAACCGGTTGGTCTTCAGTGCGGCGAGCATCTGGGAGATCGCGATCAAGTCAGGCCTCGGAAGGCCGGACTTCGATGTGCCGCCTGGCGTCTTCCGACGGGGTCTCCTGGAGGCCGGATACGAAGAGCTACCGGTCACGGGCGCGCACGCCGCCGCCCTTCAGGGGCTTCCGGCCCTGCATCGGGACCCGTTTGACCGGATCCTCGTCGCCCAGGCCATGGTGGAGAGCCTGACCCTCCTGACAGCGGACCGGACGATCCTGACCTATCCCGGACCCATTCTCGCGGCGCCCTGACCCTGGGCGGGCCTCGCCCGCCTCATCCCGCCTTCGCCGCCAGGGCCTTCTGCTCGGCCTGGACCTGTTCGAGGAGGGCCTTCGCCTGGACCTCGGCGGCGGGGTCCTTGCGGTTGCGGGCGTCGATGAGGGCGGCGGTGGCCTCCATCTCGCGCACTGGCAGGAGGTGGTTGTCGTCAGTGGCCTTGAAGGGGCCGGTCTGGATGGCCCGCATGACCTGCCTCTGGCGCCTGGCCTCGTCAGTGTCACCGACCCCATAGGAGAAGATGAAGTCGCGGATCTTCGCCTTGAGGGCTGGGTCCAGGTCCTTGCGCCAGATCATCGGGTCCTCGGGCAGGGTCGGTGAGCGCCAGACCACCTCGATATTGGCCACCGCCTTCTGCGCCGTCTCGGTCTTCTGGTCGGCCAGGCGGGCGATGGACTGGGAATTGTTGGTGGCGGCATCCAGCTGGCCCATGGACACGGCGAAGAGGTTGGCCTCGTGGTTGGCGCTGCGCACGGTCTTGAAGCAGGTCTCCGGGCGGATGTTGCGCGGGCCGAACAGCCAGGTCATGGGCGCCAGCGTCCCTGAGGTCGACTTGGCGTCGCCCATGGCGAAGTTAAGGGTCCGGTCACAGGCCAGGATGCGGTCCAGGGTCAGGCCCGAGCCCTTCTTCACCACGATCACGGCCTGGTAGCCGTCGGGCCCCTCGGGCTTGGTGGTGCGGGCGAAGACCTCGCCGCCGGACCGGCGAACGGCCTCCAGGCCCGACTGGTTGGTGAACCAGCCTACATCGGTCTGCTGAAAGCGCATGGCCTCGATCAGGGCCGTGTAGTTGGTCCCGTAGAAGGGCTCGATCTTCAGGCCCGTGGCCTTTTCCATGTCGGCGAGAAAGGGGGTCCAGGCGCCCTGGGCGGCCTGGATGTTCTCGGTGGACATGATGGAGAAGCGCAAGGTCCCTGGCGGCGGTCCGGCGGGCGCCTTGGGCTGGCAGGCGGCCAGGACAAGACCAGCGACGAGAAGAAGGGCAAGGCGGGCGGATGGCATGGGCGGGCTCCGGCGCCGGAGGCTCGGGCGCGCTGTCGGGCGACTTCATGCCCGTTTCGGCGCGCTCCGCAAGGCGCCGCCGGCGCGCTGCGGGCTTGAGGACGACGACAAGGAAGGCTAACGCCCCTTCATGCCCGTTCCCACTGACCTGTCCCGGCTTGCCCTGCCCGCCCGTGAGGCCCGATCCTGGCCCTTCGAGCAGGCCCGCCTCCTGCTTGACCGCATCCTGCGCCTGCGCCTCGACGACGCCGGCCGCGACCTGGCCGCCGCCCTCCTGGCCCAGGGCCGCCCGGACGAGGCCGTCACCGCCCTGCCGGCCCTGCGCGAACCCGTCATCTTCCAGTGCGGCTACGGCGCCTCGGGCCTGCCGCACATGGGCACCTTCGGCGAGGCCGCCCGTCCGACCATGGTGCGCACCGCCTTCCGCGCCCTGACGGGCGACGCCATCCCCACCCGGCTGATCGTCTTCTCCGACGACATGGACGGCTTCCGGAAGATCCCCGACAACGTGCCCAACCGCGAGGCTCTGGAGCTGGACCGGGACAAGCCGGTGACCAGCGTCCGGGACCCCTTCGGCCTCTACGAGAGCTTCGGCGCCCACAACAATGCCCGCCTGCGCGCCTTCCTCGATGGCTTTGGCTTCGACTACGACTTCAAGTCCTCCACCGAGACCTACCGGTCCGGCGAGCTGGACGCGGTGCTCCTGAAGGTGCTGGAGCGCTTCGACGCCATCCAGGGGGTCATGCTGCCCACCCTGGGCGAGGAGCGGCGGGCCACCTATTCGCCCTTCCTGCCCATCAGCCCCAAGACCGGCCGGGTCCTGCAGGTCCCCACCCTGGAGCGCAAGGTCGAGGCCGGGACCCTCGTCTTCCGGGACGAGGACGGGACCCTGACCGAGACCCCGGTGACCGGCGGTCATGTGAAGCTGCAGTGGCGCCCCGACTGGGCGGCCCGCTGGGTGGCCCTGGGGGTCGACTACGAGATGTCCGGCAAGGACCTGGTGGATTCCGTCCGGGTATCCAACAAGGTGGCGAAGATCCTCGGCGGCGAGCCCCCCGAGGCCTTTCACTACGAGCTCTTCATGGACGAGAACAACCAGAAGATCTCCAAGTCCAAGGGCAATGGCCTGACCATGGAGGCGTGGCTGCGCTACGGCGCCCCCGAGAGCCTCGCCTACTACATGTACCAGTCGCCCAAGTCGGCCAAGCGGCTCTATTTCGACGTCATCCCCAAGGCGACGGACGAGTACCTGCAGCAGCTGGACGCCTACAACCGGGTCGCCGCCGAGACCAATGCGCCGGCCATCGACAACCCCGCCTGGCATGTCCACACCGGCGCGCCGCCGGCGACGGGCTCGCCCCTGTCCTTCTCCCTGCTCCTGAACCTGGTGTCGGCGGCCGACGCCTCGACCAAGGACATCCTGTGGGGCTTCATCGCCCGCTACATGCCGGGCGCCGACGCCGCCAGCCAGCCCCTGCTGGACCGCCTGTCCGATTACGCGATCCACTATTACGAGGACTTCGTGAAGCCCTCGAAGCGGTTCCGCGCGCCGGACGAGCGCGAGCGCGCCGCCATGGCCGACCTCGCCGCCCGGCTGAGGGCCCTGCCCGCCGGCTGCCAGGACGCCGAGCTTATCCAGGCAGAGGTCTACGAGGCGGGCAAGGCGGCGGGCTTCGAGCCGCTTCGTCTCTGGTTCGGCGCCCTCTACGAGGTGCTGCTGGGCCAGAGCCAGGGCCCACGCTTCGGCTCCTTCGCCGCCATCTTCGGCCT
>NZ_JBAXIM010000187.1:0-4248 GCF_037138395.1 Phenylobacterium sp. | reverse complement strand
GGACTGTCCCGCCGGGACCTTGGCGTCCTCGCCGCTGGCGCTGCGGTGGCGGTCTCCACAACGGCTGAGGGTGCGCCCCTCAAGGTGATGGAAATGGATGTCGAGGTGCAGACCCCGGATGGTCTCTGCGACGCCGTCTTCGTCCACCCCACAGGCAAGGCCCCCGCCGGGGGTTGGCCCGCGGTGCTGGTCTGGACGGACATCATGGGCCTGCGTCCCGTCTTCCGGCAGATGGCCAGCCGCATGGCCGCCGAGGGCTACGCTGTCCTGGTTCCCAACCCCTTCTACCGCAAGGGCCGGGCACCCATGCCCTCTGGACCGGTCAACTGGGCCGATCCAGCCGATCGGGCCAAGCTCATGGAGCTGAGGTCGGCCCTGACGCCGGAGGCCACGGCCCGGGACGCCATCGCCGGATTCGCCTTCCTCGACGGCCAGTCCATGGTCGATCCCGGCAAGGGCGCGGGCGTGCAGGGCTATTGCATGGGCGGACCCATGGCCTTCCAGGCCGCCGCGGTCCTCCCGGACCGCGTCACCGCCGTCGGGTCCTTCCACGGTGGGGGCCTGGTCACCGCAGCTCCCGACAGCCCGCACAGGCTGATCACCCAGACCCGGGCGGATTACCTGGTGGCCATCGCCGAGAACGACGACCAGAAGGAGCCCCAGGCCAAGGACGACCTGAGGTCCGCCTTCAAGGCTGCGGGCCGCCCAGCCACGGTCGAGGTCTATGCGGGCGCCCAGCACGGCTGGTGCGTTCCGGGTTCGCCCGTTTACAACCCCGAAGGCGCGGAGAAGGCCTGGTCAGCCCTGCTCGCCCTCTACCGCCGCCGTCTTACCTGACCGCCGGCCGCGCAGGGCGCGGAAGAATCCCCGCAGCAGGTCCCCGGACTCCTGGGCCAGAACGCCTCCGGTGACCTCAGGCCGCCAGTGGCAGGTTGGCGTGTCAAAGACCCGAGCCCCGTGGACCACGCCGCCGCCCTTGGGATCGTCGGCACCGAACACCACCCGGCCGATCCGGGCGTGGCTTATGGCCCCGGCGCACATGGGGCAGGGCTCCAGGGTCACGTAGAGGGTCAGGCCGGTCAGCCGGTAGTTGCCAAGCCTGCGGGCCGCACTGCGCAGAGCGCGGATCTCCGCATGGGCCGTGGGGTCCTGGTCCCCGATGGGCGCATTGCCCTCGGCCGCCAGCACCTCCCCCGTGGCCGGGTCGACAATGACCGCCCCCACCGGGGTCTCCCCTCGGTCTGCAGCGGCTTGCGCCTCGGCGAGCGCAATGCGCATGTAGTCTGGGTCATGGTCCACGATCCGTTACGAACCCCCGCCGGCGGCGAAGGTCAATCCCCGGAGGGCGGCGGCGAGCGCGTCGCCAAGGCCCTCGCGCGCGCTGGCGTAGCGTCCCGCCGGGAGGTCGAGCGCCTGATCACCGAGGGCCGGGTCGCGCTAAACGGCCGCACCCTCGACACCCCCGCAGTCCGCATCGATCCGGGCGACATACTGACCGTGGACGGAGAAGTGATCGCCGACGCGGAGCCGGTCCGCCTGTTCCGCTATCACAAGCCCTCGGGCCTGATGACCTCGCACAACGATCCCCAGGGCCGCCCGACTGTCTTCCAGGCGCTTCCTCCCGGGCTACCGCGGTTGATTTCTGTCGGCCGTCTCGACCTTGCCACAGAGGGCCTGCTCCTCCTCACCAATGACGGGGGCGTGGCCCGGACCCTGGAACTGCCCGCCACGGGCCTCGTCCGCCGCTATAGGGCCCGCGCCTTCGGCCGGATCACCCAGGACAGGCTGGACGCTCTCAAGGCCGGCGTCACGGTGGAAGGCGTCCGTTACGGCCCGGTCGAGGCGGTGATCGACAAGGCTCGGGAGGGTGCCTCCGGCGCCAACCTCTGGGTCAGCGTCACCCTCTCAGAGGGCAAGAACCGTGAGGTCCGCAAGGTGCTGGAATCGGTTGGCCTCAAGGTCAACCGGCTGATCCGCCTGGCCTACGGTCCCTTCGCCCTCTCCACCCTGCCTCCAGGCGAGATCGAAGAGGTGGGACCCCGGGTGATCCGCGAACTCTTCAGCGACATCATCCCCCCCGAGGACCTACCCGGGGGAGACAGGCCAAAGTGGAGCCGACGGGCCCCGGTCTCGGAAAAGCGCCGCGAAGTCGTGGCGGCGGAGACAACCCCGAAGGGCGATTCCGCCGACCGGGGTCGTCCCGCCTACAAGGCCGGCTGGGCCAGACCCAAGCCGAAGGCACCGGGGGGATATCCGCCCCGGAAGCCAGGTGATCGAAAGCCCGACGCCGGGAAGGCCGACGCCCGGAAGCCTAGTGATCGGAAGCCAGACGCCCGGAAACCCCTTGCCCGGAAGCCCGACGCCCGGAAGTCTGGCGATCGAAAACCCGATACCCGGAAGCCTGACGATCGGAAACCCGATGCCAGGAAGCCAGACGCCCGGAAACCCGATGGTCGGAAGCCTGACGATCGCAAGCCCGTTGCCCGGAAACCTGATGCCCGGAGGCCAGAAACCGGCAAGCCAGATGACCGGAAGCTAGCCGCCCCCAAACCCGGCCCCCGGAAGCCGGCCGCCAGCAGGGCCGGGAAGACGGATATCGGCAGGCCGCCAGGCGGAGCCAAGGCCCGCTCCGGCGGCCCCACCCGCGCCGTCAGACCTTCTGGATCTCCACCGGACGGCGGGCGGCCTCCAGGGCCAGGCGGGCCGAAGCGGTCCGCATCACTTCCAGGAACGACCGACGCTCCTCGGAAAGGCCCTCCGAAAGGGGGCGGTCGAGGGCCGCGCGGGTAAGCCGTTTGGCGGCGGCTATGCCCTCGGCCCCGCGCCCCTCCCATTCCCGCGCCATCTCCAGGGCCCGGGCCAGGGGGTCAGCCGCCAGCTCATGCACCAGGCCGATGGCGTGGGCCTCCGCGCCCGTGAATGTCAGGCCGCGCAGGATGATCTCCAGGGCCCTGGCCTCGCCCACCACCCGGGGCAGGCGCTGGGTGCCACCGCCGCCGGGGAAGATGCCGATCCGAGTTTCGGGCAGGCCGATAGAGGCCGCTTCCGGCGTGGCGATCCGGAGGTCGCAGGCCAGGGCCAGCTCAAAGCCGCCGCCCTGGCAGAGGCCGTTGATGGCCGCCACCACAGGCTTGTCCGTAGCTGCGATCATGTCCGTCAGTTCCAGGAAGCCGGGCGGCGGTGGCGGGGCGTCGGCGCGGGGCGGTGAAGGGGGTGGCCCGTCCTGCAGCCGGGCGCTCATGTCGGCCAGCTCGTCCACGTCATAGTGCCGGATGAAGATGCCGGGCACGCCCCCGGTCAGGATCAGGCAGCGCACCGTGGGATCGCCCAGCGCGACCTCCGCTTCGGTGTACATCTCCCGGGCACCGGCCGCGGTCATCGTGCCCCAGGGCGGGTTGGTATAGGTCAGGACGACCGCCGCCCCCTTGCGTTCGCGGGTCACCAGGCTCATCACGACCTCCCTCTCTGTCTTTATCCTGCCGCCACCCTAGACCTGACCGAGGCGAGCCCGCCATGCGCATTGTTTCCGGCGCCCTGAAGGGCCGCAACCTCGTCGCGCCGCCGGGGCAGGTCACCCGGCCCACTTCCGACCGGGCCCGGCAGGCCGTCTTCAACATCCTGGAGCACGCCGCCTGGGCCCCGCCCCTGGCGGGCGCCCGGGTCATCGACCTCTTCGCCGGTTCGGGCGCATTGGGGTTTGAGGCCCTGTCCCGGGGTGCGGCCTTCTGCCTCTTCGTGGAGACCGAGGCCGCCGCCCGGGGCGCCATCCGCGACAATGCCGAGGCCTTTGCCCTCTTCGGTCGCACCCGCATCCACCGCCGGGACGCCACCGACCTGGGCGTCCGCCCCGGAGCCGACGGCCCGGCCTTCAACCTGGCCTTCCTCGACCCGCCCTATGGCCGGGGCCTGGGCGAGACCGCCCTGGCCTGCCTGCGCGAAGGCGGCTGGCTGGCTCCCGACGCCCTCGCCGTCCTCGAGACTGGCGCCGGCGACCCCACCCCGGAGACGCCCGGCTATACTCTTCTGGACGCCCGCACCTGGGGCGCGGCGAAGGTCTGGTTCCTGCAGCTGGAGGAAGGTGAGGGGTGAAGCTGAGAGGCCGGGGTTCCCCCTCCGCCGCGCTGCGCGCGCCACTTCCCCAAAGGGGAGGAATTAGGGCGCTAATTGCTCCCCCAAGGGGGAGCTCCGGGCAAAGCCCGGTGAGGGGGTCAAGGGCGGTTCCGGCTAGGTGCGCCCCAGCCGCGCCGC
>NZ_JBAXIM010000186.1:0-4434 GCF_037138395.1 Phenylobacterium sp. | reverse complement strand
TATTCGCCGCGGGTAACGATCGCCGCCGTTGCGACCAGTTCGCCCAGCAGGGACAGTGTGGCCTGGCCGGGCCCCTCGAAGGGGTCCAGCTCCGCCCGCTTGAAGTACTTCAACAGGAGCGAGGGGTTCACCCGCGAGATGGAGACATGCCCCATGCTCCAGTTGCCGAAGCGCCGCTCGGAAATCTCCTCGTAGGACAGCAGCCGGACCTGTCGGTGCCGGTCGTCCCGGACGATGGCGTTGAAAATCTCGCAGACCTCGTCGCGCCCGCCTTCCAGGAGCTGGATGTAGAGGTCATCGGCGACGCACAGGATGCCGGTGATACCCTGCCGCGGATTATTCCGCCGAGACTGTTCGAGGATGCCGTCGAGCAGAGCGCCGTTCATGGGATCGACAGGGCGGCTGGCATAGAGGCAGCGCACGAGCATGGAGGTCAGGTCCTGTTCTTGATGAGGGAGAGGAATTCGGCCCTCAGGGTGTGGTCCTTGAGGAAGGAGCCGCGCATGACCGAGTTGATCATCTTCGTCTCGGTGTCCTTGACCCCGCGCCAGTGCATGCAGAAGTGATCGGCTTCCATCACCACCGCCAGACCGTCGGGACGAACCTTCTCCATCAGGAGGGCCGCCAATTGGGATATGGCCTCTTCCTGGATCTGGGGCCGGGACATGATCCACTCCGCCAGGCGGGAATACTTGGACAGGCCAATGAGGTTGGAGTGCTCGTTCGGCATGAGCCCGATCCAGAGCCGCCCCATGATCGGGCAGAAGTGGTGGCTGCAGGCGCTGCGCACGGTAATCGGGCCAACGATCATCAGCTCGTTCAGGGAGCTGGCGTTGGGGAATTCCGTCACCGGAGGGGCCTCGGTGTAGCGGCCGCGGAAGACCTCCGTGACGTACATCTTGGCGACGCGCTTGGCGGTATCCCGGGTGTTGTGGTCAGCCTCGGTGTCAATCACCAGGCTTTTCAGCACCTCGCGGAACTTGCCCTCCACCTCGGCGAGCAGGTCGTTCATCTCGCCCTCATGGATGTAGGCGGAGATGTTGTCATTAGCGAAAAACCGCTTCCGGGCCTTCTTGATACGAGCTCGGATTCGGGCGGAGACGGGCTCCTGTTCGGGGTCTGCCGGAGGCTTCACAACACGCTCGCAGTGGTTTCAGTTGGCCGGGGCCAGGCCCGATAGCCTTGACCCTACACCGGAAGCTCCAAACCTGTCTCGTGATTGTCGGGGAGGGCCGTGGGATGCCGCGGGGCCTCAGCCCTCCAGCAGCCGGTCCCTGGCGGCGTTCAGGTGAGCGGCCAGGCCGTCCGTACCCCCGGCGTCAGGGTGGATCCGGCGGATCAGCCGGGCGTGGGCGGCGAGGATCTCGTCACGGCTGGCTTCCGGGCCGACCCCAAGCACCGAACGGGCGGTGGCGAGGGTCACGTTGTCTGGGGTCGCCCGGGGCGGCGGGGCGGGCCCTCGGAGCGGCGGAGTGCGGGCGACGGCAGCCATGGCCATGCCGGCGACAACCAGGAGCAAGCCGACGGGCCAGGCGCCCCTCAGCAGGCTGAAGACTCCGGCGACCACGGCCGCCAGGGCGATGGCGGGCGCCAGGAGGCGCCAGGCGCGGCGGCCGGTCGGCGCGCCTGCCCTTCCGGCCCAGGCCAGGAGGGCCAGGACCGCCAGTCCCATCAAGATCCAGCTCATTACTGAGCGGCCAGCTGGGTACCTTCGCCGGACAGTCCGAGGAAGCCCATCAGGTCCCGCAGTTCCTGTCGGGCCGCCACGTGCTGGAGGCTCATGGACACCGGGCGGATGGACGGGGACAGGTCGGCGATGGTGAGGCCAAAAGGGAAGAGTTCGCGATAGATGACCCGGTCACGCAGGCCGGGACCGACGCGGAAACCCGCCCGGCGGGACAGGGCCTGGACGCGCTCGTCCACCCTGCGGCGGTTGCGGGCGTCGGCGGGGGCCAGGCGGTTGCGCAGAACGACCCAGTCAATGGAGCGGCCCGAGGCGGCGGCCCGGTCCTTGCGGCTGTTCCAGACAGTCTCGGAATAGAGGCTCGGACGCTTGAGCTCGAGGGTGACGGGATCGACGACGCCCAGGGTGTCAAAATCCACGAAGCTATCGTTCATCGGCGTGACGATCAGATCCGCCCGGGCGTGGGCCTCCCGGCTCAGCAGGGTATCGGCACCAGGTGTGTCGACCAGGATGATGTCGCAACCGGACAGGGCCTCGAAGGCCGCCGCCAGCCGGGCGCGGGCTTCATCCTCGGAAGCTCTGGAGATATCAGATTCGATCGGCGCGATTTCCGGCATGGGGGCCTCGGCGGAATTGGCGGTGAGCCAGGCCCTGCGGCTGTCGACGAAGTGGGCAAAGGACTGCTGGCGTACGTCCAGGTCCAGGACCCCGACCCGGACACCTTGGTGCAGCAAAGCGGTCATGAGGTGGATGGCGAGGGTGGACTTTCCCGCGCCGCCCTTTTCATTTCCAACGACGATGACGTCAGCCATCAGATCTCTCCGCTGGAGCCTGTTCCCTTCAGAAGGAAAGTCTGAAGAGGCAAGACAGGCTCTAAGTCCAAAACGTTAGGTCCTGTTGGGATCCGATAACCGGTTGCCACTTATCGGAACAGGACCTGGCGGGACCGATTCCCGACGGCCACAGGGTGGTCATCCACCCCCGGCGGCGTCAACGCGGAGGGTCGGATCGCCTGTGGATGGATGGATGCAGCTCATCGACGACCTGGCGGTCCGACGGGTCTTACCAGGCGCCTGCCTCGCGCAGGCGGCGGGCGAGGTCGTCCGGAATCCCCTCCCCGCTGGCCTCGTCGAGATCCGGAGGCGCGTCGGCGGGATCGAGGTAACGCCAGCCCTGGAAGGCCCTGCGGGGCGTCGGCACCACGCGAAGAATCCGCGGCTCCAGGTCGATCCGGCAGTGGCTCTCCCCGCCTGCCTCCACCCGGGCGATGGACAGTATGCGTTGGCGGCAGAGGATCAGCCCCCGGAAGATCCGGTAGAGCGACCCCCCATCCAGCAGTTCGTCCACACGCTTGGGCGACATCCGGGTGTGCAGGGGCCAGGGGTCAGGGCTGTTCCCATGCCAGGCCACCAGGTCCTCGATGGTGTCGGAGCCGACACAGAGCCGGATCATGTGCAGGGTCACGGTGCCTCGCTCCGCACCCGTACCAGGGCCTCGCCCTCCCGGACCTGATCGCCCACGGCGGCCGCCAGGCCCTCGACCACGCCATCGAAGGGCGCGGTCAGGCCGTGTTCCATCTTCATCGCCTCTATGACCACCAGGACATCGCCCCGGGCAACCCGGGCGCCCTCGGCGACCGGAACGGCGACGACGCGGCCTGGCAGGGGGGCAACGACGGTTCCGTCACCGCCCGCGCCCGCACCCACTTCGGGGTCCGGAGGATCGGCGGTGAAGCGGAATGCGGTTCCCAATTCAAAGAACACCAGGCCTTCGCCGGTATCGAGAAGGTCCGCCTCCACGTCCTCCCCGTCGAGGTGGACGACCAGGGGCTGACCGTCGCACCAGAGGCGAACGGTCGCCCGAGGCGGCGCGTTGAGGCGGAAGCCCGCCAGCCCCGCCGACGGGGCGCTGGCGCCTTCTGCGGCCAGGGCCCCCAGGGCCTCGGCGGCGGCCCGGGCGAGGTCGGGCGAGGGCCCGGCGGAGGTCGTCAGCCGGTCCATCCGGGCCTCGATGAAGTCGGTGTCGATCCGCCCAGCCAGGAAGTCGGGGTCGTCCAGGCACTTCGCCAGGAAGGCCGCGTTGGTCTGCAGGGGCCAGGTCTCGACCCCAGCACAGGCCTCGGCCAAGGCCTCCGTCGCCCCCTCCCGGGTCGGCGCCCAGGCGATCAGCTTGGCGATGAGGGAGTCGTAGTGCGGCCCCACCTCGTCCCCAGCCTCGACGCCGGAATCAATCCGCACCCCCTCGGGCAGGCGCAGGTGCTCCAGCCGGCCGATGGAGGGAATAAAGCCCCGCTCGGGAACCTCCGCGCAGAGCCGCGCCTCCAGGGCCCAGCCGTCCAGGACGATCTGGTCCTGGGACAGGGGCAGGGGCTCGCCGGCGGCGACCCGGAACTGCCATTCCACCAGGTCCACCCCGGTGACAACCTCGGTAACGGGATGCTCGACCTGCAGCCGCGTATTCATCTCCATGAACCAGATGCGATCGGCGCGCAGGCCGTCGCGGGCGTCGGCGATGAACTCCACCGTGCCGGCGCCGACATAGTCCACCGCCCGAGCCGCGGCGAGGGCCGCGGCGCATACCGCGGCGCGCACCTCATCGGTCATGCCCGGAGCGGGGGCCTCCTCGATCACCTTCTGCCGGCGACGTTGCAGGGTGCAATCGCGCTCGAACAGGTGGACGAGGCCGCCATGGGCGTCGCCGAATACCTGGACCTCGATGTGGCGGGGCGCCTCGATGCACCGCTCCAGCAG
>NZ_JBAXIM010000185.1:0-4438 GCF_037138395.1 Phenylobacterium sp. | reverse complement strand
CAGCTGAGGCGCCGTAGCCTCGCGCCTAGTAGGCCCGGCCGATCAGGATCTCCTCCACGCCCGGCCGCCCCGTGAAGAGGCAGGGGCCGAAGGTCGCCGGCTGGTCCATGGGGGCGTTGCGCAGGGTCAGGCGCAGGGCCTTCAGCTTCTGCTCGATGGCCGCCAGCTCATCACCGGTGGGCCGCGCCCAGGGCGCGCGCACCCAGCCGCGGAAGGCGGTCGCCTCCTCGTCGTCAGCGGCGGCGGCCCCGAAGAAGGCGGCCATGTCCGCAAAGTTGGTGATGTCGGTCCGGATGTTGGACTCGAGCCGCGCCTTGGCCTCGTCGAAGAGCCCCTGCTGGATCTCGGCGAGCAGAGCCGGCAGGCCGGCAAGGAAGTCCTCGCGGCTCATGGACTGGCTGGCCACCTTGTCGCCGTCGCGCAGGCGGTCCCGGCGCATGAAGCTGATGGTCCCGCCGGCCACGTCGCGGGGACCCAGCTCAATGATCACCGGTGCGCCGCGGCGCACCCAGTTCCAACGCTTCTCGGCCGACTTCTGCGCCTTGGTGTCGAGGAGGGCCCGGACGGGCTCGCCCAGGGCCGTGACCTGGCCCAGGGCCTTCACCAGGGCCTCGCCCGCCGCCAGGACCTCGGCGTCCTCGGGCTTGTCGCGCAGCATGGGCACGATCACCACCTGGCGGGGGGCGATGGCCGGAGGCAGGCGCAGGCCGTCGTCGTCGCCGTGGGTCATGATCACCCCGCCGATCAGCCGGGTAGAAACCCCCCAGCTGGTCGTGTGGCAGTGGACCAACTCGCCCGCCGAATTCTGGAAGCGGATGTTCTGGGCCTCCGCGAAGTGGGTTCCCAGGTCGTGCGAGGTACCCGCCTGCAGGGCCTTGCCGTCCTGCATCATGGCCTCGATGGAGAAGGTCTTGTCGGCGCCGGGGAAGCGCTCGTTCTCGGGCTTCTCGCCGGCGACCACCGGCATGGCCAGGACGGTCTCGGAGAACTCCCGATAGACCTCCAGCATCTTCAGGGTCTCCTCGCGACCCTCCTCGGCCGTGGCGTGGGCGGTGTGGCCCTCCTGCCAGAGGAATTCCGAGGTGCGCAGGAACAGGCGCGTACGCATCTCCCAGCGGACCACATTGGCCCACTGGTTGATCAGGACCGGCAGGTCCCGGTGGCTCTTGATCCAGCGCGAAAAGGCATCGCCAATGATGGTCTCAGAGGTCGGCCTGACGACCAGGGGCTCTTCCAACCGGGCGTCCGGGTCGGGCACCAGCTTGCCATCCACCGACTTCAGCCGATGGTGGGTGACCACCGCCATCTCCTTGGCGAAGCCTTCGACGTGCTGGGCCTCCTTGGCAAAGAAGGACAGGGGAATGAAGAGGGGGAAATAGCAGTTCTCGTGGCCGGTCTCCTTGATCCGCCGGTCGAGGGTCTGCTGGATTCGCTCCCAGACGCCGTAGCCCCAGGGCTTGATGATCATGGCACCGCGGGTCGGCGAGACCTCGGCCAGGTCGGCGTCGCGGACGACCGCCTGATACCAGTCGGGGAAGGTGGACGTATTGCCGGTCATGCGGCTGACGCTGAGCGCGCGTTGCATCGGGGGCCTCCTGCAGGGCGACCTTCCTTACGGCGGACCCGGCCTTGGGGCAAAGCCCGCTTGCACGGTCGGCGGCGGATGCTATCGCTAGCGGCGGGATTGCAACAATTTGAGGGAGCGCGACATGAACCCCGTGGAAATCAAGGACCTGCCCGGTCTTGTCGGTCAGGAAGTCGGCGTCTCGGACTGGGTGGAAATCAGCCAGGAGCGGGTCAACCAGTTCGCCGAAGCCACCGGCGACCACCAGTGGATCCACGTGGACGTCGAGCGCGCCACCCGGGAAATGGGCGGCCCCATCGCCCATGGCTACCTGACCCTTTCCCTGATCCCCTTCCTGGGCGCCGGCATGCTGCCGGTCAAGGGCGTCAGCCGCGGCATCAACTATGGCTCCGACAAGGTCCGCTTCATCAACATGGTCCGGGTCGGCAAGCGCGTGCGCATGCGCCAGAAGCTGATCGGCGTCGAAGCCAAGGCCGGCGGCGTGCAGATCCGCAATGAATGCACCATCGAGATCGAAGGTGAGGCCAAGCCCGCCTGCGTGGCCGAGACCATGTCGATCCTGTTCGCGGGCTGAGGCCCATCCGCCGGGGCGGCCCTGCGCCGCTCCGGCGCCCCTTCCTGGCGGCGGGAGGCCTGACGTGAGCCGGAGAGCCTGGCTGACGGGCGCCGCCGCACTGGCGCTCTCCGCCTCCGCCAGGGCCCAGCCAGGGACACCCCGCCACATGGCTTCCGACACCCTTCCCAGACCGCCCTCGCCCCGCCGTGAGGCGCGCACCGTCGTCCAGCTGGGCCGCACCCGGACGGACGAGTACGCCTGGATGAAGGCCGAGGACTGGCAAAAGGTCCTGAGGGATCCGTCCGTCCTGAAGCCCGAGATCCGCGGGTACCTCGAAGCCGAGAACGCCTACATGCGGGCGGTCCTGGCTCCGACGGAGGGGCTCCAGGACACCCTCTTCAGGGAAATGAAGGGGCGGATCCGCGAGGACGACGCCTCAGCGCCTGAGCCCGACGGACCCTTCGTCTATTTCACCCGCTACGCCACCGGCGCCCAGCACCCGGCGCATGTCCGTCGTCAACGAAGCGGCGGGACCGAGGAGGTCCTGCTGGACGAGGAGGCCGAGGCGACGGGCAAGGCCTTCTTCAGCGTCGGCGCCGCCGGACATTCGCCCGACCACCGCCTGTTCGCCTGGGCGGCGGATGAACAGGGCTCGGAGGTCTACCGGATCTTCATCCGCGACCTGGCCACCGGCAAGGTCCTGCCCTCGCCGGTCGAGAGCTCAACGGGTGACTTCACCTTCTCGCCAGACAGCGCCTGGCTCTTCTGGACATGGCGGGACGACAATGGCCGCCCGGCGCGGATCTACCGCCGTCCCGTCCGGGGAACCGCCGCCGACGACGTCCTCGTCTACACCGAGGCCGACGAGGGCTTCTTCATCGGGGTCCACCGCAGCGCCTCGGACCGCTTCATCCTGATCTCCTGCGGCAACCAGGAGACCAGTGAGGTCCTCCTCATCCCGGCTGACCGACCCACCGCCACGCCGGTTCCCCTGGAGGCGCGCCGCGACAGCGTCCTCTACGATGTCGAGCACTGGAACGACCGCTTCATCATCCGGACCAACGCCGACGGCGCCGTGGACTTCAAGCTGGTCTCCGCGCCGGAGGCCTCGCCGGGCCGCGCCAGCTGGAAGGACCTCATCGCCCATCGCCCGGGGGTCCTCATCGAGGGAACCCTGGCCTTCCGCCGCTGGCTGGTGCGGCTGGAGAAGGCCGACGCCCTGAACCGGATCGTCATCCGGGGCGAGGACGGCGCCGAACACGCCATCGCCTTCGACGAGCCGGCCTTCGCCCTCGATCTCGATACGGGGCTTGAGTACGACACCGACGTCCTGCGCTTCGTCTACAACTCCATGACCTCGCCCCGCAGTTGGGTGGACTACGACATGGCGAAGCGGACCCGGACGGTGGTGAAGACCCAGGAGATCCCCTCCGGGCACGATCCCTCCCGCTACGAGACCCGTCGCCTCGATGCGCGGGCGGCGGACGGGACCGAGGTCCCGGTCTTCGTCCTGATGCGCAAGGGTCAGAAGCTCGACGGCTCGGCACCCCTCTTCCTCTATGGCTATGGCAGCTACGGGATCAGCCAGGAGGCCAGTTTCTCGATCCGGGCCCTCAGCCTGGTGGACCGGGGCTGGATCTGGGCTCGGGCCTGCGTGCGCGGGGGCTCAGAGAAGGGCCGGGGCTGGTTCCTGGAGGGGCGCCGCGAGCGCAAGATGAACTCCTTCATCGACTTCATCGCCTGCGCCGAGCACCTCCAGCGGCAGGGCTATGGTCGGCCAGCCACGACTGTAGCCTGTGGCGGCTCGGCGGGCGGACTTCTCATGGGCGGGGTCGCCAACCTGCGCCCGGACCTGTTCTCCGGGATCATCGCTGCCGTACCCTTCGTGGACGTGCTCAACACCATGAGCGATGCCTCCCTGCCCTTGACCCCCCCCGAATGGCCGGAGTGGGGCAACCCCCTGACCGACCCTGAGGCCTACGACCAGATCGCCGCCTACAGCCCCTACGACAACATCGCACCCCGCCCCTATCCCGCCATCCTGGCGACAGGGGGCCTCTCAGACCCCCGGGTCACCTACTGGGAGCCTGCCAAGTGGGTGGCGCGCCTGCGTCCGGCATCTACGAGCGGGCGACCGATTCTGCTGAGGATGAACATGGAGGCCGGCCACGCTGGCGCGGCGGGCCGGTTCGATGACCTCAAGGAAACGGCTCTCGAATACGCCTTCGCCCTCTGGGCTGTGGGCGGGGACGCCGCCGGGCCATGACCCTCCCCGAGGCCCTCCTGCGGGACATCCA
>NZ_JBAXIM010000184.1:0-4443 GCF_037138395.1 Phenylobacterium sp. | reverse complement strand
AGGATCTGTTGGCGATACCCGAGGTCGCGACGGTCGAGCAGCAGATCGGGCGCGCCGAGGCGGGGGAGGACACCTTTCCCCCGCATCGCAGCGAATTCCATGTCGAGTTACGCCCGGTGAGCGGGGCCGGCGAGGACCGGGTTCTGGGCCGCATCCGAGAGGTTCTGGCGCAATATCCCGGCATCCAGAGCGAGGCCCTGACCTTCCTCGGAGACCGCATCAGCGAATCCCTGTCGGGGGAGACGGCGAAGGTTGCGATCAATGTCTACGGACCCGACCTCGACATTCTGGATCGGGTCGCTGCCGATGTGGCGCGCGCCCTGCAGTCGGTCCCCGGCGCCGCCGACGTACAGGTGAAGGCCCAGCCCGGCGCTCCGACCGTGAAGATCGCCCTGAACTCAGACCGCATGGCGCTTCGCGGTGTCGCCCCTACCGATGCCTATGACGCCATCGAAATGGCCTTCCAGGGCCGCACCGTGGCGCAGGTCACCGACGCCGATCGCATAACCGACGTGGCCATCTCCCTGCCGCCTGAGATGCAACGTGATCCAGAAGGCGTCGGGGCCCTGCTCGTGCGCTCGGCGGATGGTGCCACGACACCGCTGTCGGACATCGCCACCATTCGCTTGGGCGAGGGGCGCACCGTCATCAATCACGACGGCGGTCAACGTCGGCAGGTGGTCACCGCCAATCCCACGGGGGCGGACGTCTCCGGTTTCGTGCGCGACGCCCGCGCCAAGATCGCAAGCACCGTTTCACTCCCGCCGGGTGTGTTCCTCGAATATACCGGTGTCGCCCAGGGTCAGGCCGCTGCGGCTCGCCAGATCCTTGTCAATGTCGCGGCCGCATCGATCGGCATCCTCGCCCTTCTGGTGTTGGCTTTCGGAGGGGGCCGTCCTGCTGGATTGATCCTGGCGGGAACCCCGTTCGCGCTGGCAGGCGGCGTCGCCGCGGTGGCATTAACCGGCGGGGTGCTGTCGCTGGGCGCTCTGGTGGGTTTCGTCACGCTGTTCGGAATCTCTGCCCGCAACGCGATTCTCCTGATCTCCCACGTCGATCACCTGGTGAGCGATGAGGGCCAGCCCTGGGGACTGGCGACGGTGCTGCGCGCAACCCAGGAACGGGTGACGCCGATCCTGATGACCGCCCTGGTCACCGGGCTGGGCCTGGCGCCGCTCGCGCTCGAGGCCGGTCAATCCGGACGCGAGGTGCAGGGTCCGATGGCCGCGGTCATCCTCGGCGGATTGATCACCTCGACCCTAATGAGCCTGTTGCTCCTCCCCGCGCTCGTTCTCGCCTATCGCTATCCGCGGGGACAGACCCACGAGAAAAAACGCGATGGGCCTGCTACGGATCGAGGATGAAGCTGAGACGGCGGCCTTCGTCGTCGAGGCCCTCAGACTTCGTGGTCATGCGGTCCAGACCGTGGTGGATGGCCGGATGATCAAGCTGGCCGGGCGGGCCCCAGCTGGTCTTGAAAAACGGCTGCCGCAGGGGTGCCCATTGGCGGTGTCGCTCAAGGACCTGGCGGCAATTGCCGACCTGCCCTGGGCAGAGCAGGTTGCCGCCGCCCCGGTCGCTACAGGAGCCTGAATACCGCGCGACCTGCCGGGGTTTGCCGTGGATACAGACAGGCCCAGTGCGCCCAGGCGAAAACAGGGAAACCGAGACACCACCCCAGAGATTGAGTGGCGGAAGGGGTGGGATTCGAACCCACGGTGAGCTTTCACCCACGGCGGTTTTCAAGACCGCTGCCTTAAACCACTCGGCCACCCTTCCGGAGGGGCGGCTATAGCAGGGGGCTTTGCAGCCCGCCAGCGGGGCGCGATGAGCGCTGGACACTTCGGCCCTGAGCCGTCCACTGTGCCATTAACAGAACTGGCTCCGGGGAGGAGACGGCATGGGACCTGGCGCAGAGGCTGGCGGCGCGGCCGGCAGTGGCGTGGAAACGGCGACCCGAGGTGCCTACGCCTTCCTGGTCTTCATGATGGTGCTGAACGTCCTGAACATCCTGGACCGCCAGCTGCTGCCGACCTTTGGCCCGGAGATCAAGAAGGACCTCGGCCTGTCGAACGGCCAGTTCGGCCTGCTCACAGGCATCATGTTCACCCTTCTCTACGGGATCCT
The DNA here is from genome assembly GCF_037138395.1 of Phenylobacterium sp. Lineage (GTDB taxonomy): Bacteria > Pseudomonadota > Alphaproteobacteria > Caulobacterales > Caulobacteraceae > Phenylobacterium. The sequence goes on along the minus strand of NZ_JBAXIM010000184.1, from coordinate 2,316 downwards.
CAGCCCCTTCATGGGCCTGATGGCGGACGCCGTGCACCGGCCCCGGTTCGCTGCCTTCGGCGTGGGACTCTGGAGCCTGCTGACCGCCGCCTCGGGCCTGGCCAAGGGCTTCGCCTCCCTGGCCGTGCCGCGGGTCCTGATCGGGGTGGGGGAGTCCACCTTGACGCCCACCGCCCTGTCCATGATCGCCGACCGGTTCCCCTCCCGCCAGCTGGGCTTTGCCTCGGGCCTGTATTATGCGGGCGTGCCCCTCGGCTCGGGGCTGGCCTACCTTGTGGCGGCCTCCCTCGGACCCGTCATCGGCTGGCGCAACTGCTTCCTGCTGATCGGGGCCACAGGCCTCATCCTGGCGCTTTGCCTGTCCACCCTGCGCGAGACGCGGCCACCTTCGCCGCAGGCTGGGGAGGGGGCGCTGAAGGCTGTGAAGGGCATGCTGGGCCTCCTGCCCGAACTGATGGCGGCGCTGAAGCGCTCGCCCGCCCTGCTCCTGACCATCCTCGGCGGCATCGGCGTGCACCTGGCCGTGGGCGCGGCCCAGTTCGACACCATCTGGTGGAAGGAGGAGCTGAAGCTTGAGACCGGGCCGCTCTTCCTGAAGGTCGCCCTGATGTATGCCACCGTCGGCGTGGCCGGAAACATCATCGGCGGTGTCCTGGGCGACTGGTGGCTGAAGAAGACCGGCCAGGGCCGCTCCATGCTGATCGTTGTCATCCTGATCGCCATGACCCCCCTACAGTTTCTCTACCGGCTGACCGACCATGACGGCCTGATCTTCTGGCTGGGCATCGGCTCGGGCATCTTCCAGCTGGCGGCCATGTACGGCGGCGCCTATTCGACCATCCAGGAGCTGGCACCCGCCAAGGTCCGGGCCTCGGCGGTCGCCCTGTTCATCCTGGGTGTCAACGTTCTGGGCCTGGGGGTCTCGACCACCATCGGCGGCTTTATGGTCGACGCCTTCGCCAAGGCGGGCCGCGACCGGCCGATCACCGACATGATGCTGGTCATGACCGCCGCCTCGCTGATCGCCGTTCCCGCCTTCTACGTGGCGGCGCGGCGGTTCTCCGCAGATCGCGACGCTCTGCGGCGGTATGAGCGGGGCGAGGGGGCCTGACCTGCCCCCTGGGGGCTGGACGCGACGCGCCTGAGGGGTCATTCAGGCCCCATGAGCGGCGGTCTCTTCATCACCTTTGAAGGCGGCGAAGGCGTGGGCAAGTCCACCCAGGTCCGACGCCTGGCCGCGCGCCTGCAGGCCGCTGGCCGGGAGGTTGTCGTGACCCGGGAGCCCGGGGGCTCGCCGGGTGCCGAGGCCATCCGTAACCTGGTCCTGAACGGGTCGGCTGACCGCTGGAGCCCGGTCACCGAGACCCTGCTGATGTACGCCTCCCGCCGGGACCATATCGAGCGCACCCTGCAGCCCGCGCTGCAAAGGGGGGCCGTGGTGCTTTGCGACCGCTATGCCGACTCCACCCGGGCCTACCAGGGGGCGGCCGGGGGCGCAGATCCGGGCCTCATCGCGGCCCTTGAGCACTTTATCCTGCAGGATGTTCGACCGGTCCTGACCCTGGTCTTCGACCTCGATCCCGAGCTGGGCCTGGCCCGCGCCCTGGGCCGCCCGGACGCCGAGGCGCGCTTTGAATCCAAGGGCCTGGACTTCCACCGCCGCCTGCGCGCCGGCTTCCTGGCCATCGCCGCCGCCGAGCCGGACCGCTGCCGGATTGTCGACGCCAGCGGCGATCCCGACGCCGTCGAGGCCCGGGTCCTCGCTGCCGCCGGACCGGTCCTGGGGCTTGGCCCGGACCTGGGAGGCGGCGGGGCATGAGCGAGGCGCCGCTGCATCCTCGGGATGTCTTCGACCTCCTCGGGCAGGACGCCGCCGAGGCTGAGTTTGAATCCGCCCAGTCGCGGGGGCGCCTGCATCACGCCTGGCTGATCTCGGGTCCGGAGGGCCTGGGCAAGGCGACCCTGGCCTTCCGCATCGCCCGAAGCCTGCTGGGTGCTAGGCCGGACCCGGACCGGGGACGGCTGGGCGCAGGGCCACAGGACCCGGTCTCGCGGCTGGTGTCCCAGGGGGCCCATCCCGACTTCATGCTGCTGGACCGGACCGACTCCGACGGCAAGGTCCGTCGCGAGATCCTCGTGGATGAGGTCCGCCGCCTGAACACCTTCTTCTCCATGTCCCCCGCCGCCTCGCCCTACCGGGTGGCGATTGTCGACGCTGCCGACGACCTGAACCGCAACGCCGCCAACGCCCTCCTGAAGACCCTGGAAGAGCCGCCGGCGCGGGGGGTCCTGCTGCTGGTCTGCCATGCCCCGGGG
>NZ_JBAXIM010000183.1:0-4524 GCF_037138395.1 Phenylobacterium sp. | reverse complement strand
CCCATCGGCCTCGACATTGGCGGTAAGTCGCCCTGGGCCGTCGCCGTCTCCGTGATCGGCGAGATCATGGCTGAGCGTTTCGGCGGCGGCGCGAGCTAGCCCCTCAGAAGGGGCAGGACCTCCACCCGGTCGCCGCTGGAGAGAGCCGGAGCGCCCGGCAGCCGGCGCAAAAGAGCGTCAGCCTCGGAGAAGATCCGCACCAGGGAAGAATCCTGGTCGGTGAAGGCCTCGACGCTCTCACCCTCCGCCCCGGTCCTCAGACGCGCCCGCATCCAGTGCTCGCGGGGGCCGTTAGCCGGTAGCGGGGCGACCAGGGGAAGGCTGCGCAGGCTGGGCCCCGCCGGACGGCCCTCAAGGCCCGCCACCAGGGACCGAAGGAACAGTTCGGCGCAGACAAAGGCCGAGGCGGGATTCCCGGGCAGGCCCAGCAGCGGCCGCCCGTCGGCAAGGATGCCGAAGAAGGTGGGCTTGCCCGGGCGTACCGCCACGCTCTCGACCTTCATGGACAGTCCCAGGTCGCCTGCCGCCGCCCGGACCAGGTCGTGGTCGCCTACCGAGGCGCCGCCGAGGGTGACCACCATGTCCCCGCCGGCTTGGGCGATCGCCTCGCGGACGGCCTCCCGGCGGTCGCGCACCCCGGTGACGCGTCGCACCTCGGCACCCCAGGTCTTGAGCATGGCCTCCAGCCCCGGGGACCCGGAATCAAAGATCTGCCAGGGGCCGGGCCTGGCCGGCGCCTCGACCACCTCCTCGCCCGTGGACAGGATGCTGATGCGCGGACGCCGGATCACGGCGACACGGTCGCGTCCCGCAGAGGCGCACAGGGACAGCCGCCAGGGATCGAGCCGAAGGCCAGAAGCCAGGAGCCGGTCGCCGGCCCGGAAGTCGCGGCCGGCAAGCCGGACATTGTCGCCGACGGCGGCGGCGGGGACCTCGACCCCCTCGCCGTCCCGTCGGGCGTCTTCCTGGATGACCACAGCGTCGGCGCCCTCGGGCAGGGCCGCCCCCGTGAAGATCCGAATCGCCTGGCCCGGCGAAAGGCGGCCCTCGAACCCATGACCCGCCGCACTCTCGCCGACGATGGCGAGCCAGCCCGGGGCGTCAGCGGCGCGGACCGCCCATCCGTCCATGGAGGAATTGGTGAAGGGCGGCTGGTCACGGACCGCGCGGATATCCTCGGCGAGCACCCGGCCGAGGGCCTCGCCAAGCGGCAGGTCCACCGTCTCCAGGGGGCGGATTTCCGCCAGCATGGCCGCACGGGCGGCCTCGACCGTCATCAGCTTCACGGGTGGACCCAGTCTCCGGAACGCCCGCCGGACTTGGCGAGGAGGCGGACGCCCTCGATGACCATGCTCCGGTCGGCGGCCTTGAGCATGTCGTAGAGGGTCAGGCAGGCCACGCTGACCGCCGTCAGGGCCTCCATCTCCACACCGGTACGCCCGGTGGTCCGGACCCGGGCCGTTACCTTCAGCCGGCCCGCATCGACCTCGACAGCCACCTCGGCCTTCGAGATGTCCAGGGGATGGCACATGGGGATGAGGTCGGAGGTGCGCTTGGCGGCCATGACGCCCGCGATCTCTGCGACGGCGCGGACATCGCCCTTGCGGCCTCCACCGGACAGGGCGAGTTCGAGGGTCTCGGGCGCCAGGCGGACAAAACCCTCGGCGACAGCCTCCCGGTCCGTGGAGGGCTTGTCCGACACATCCACCATCCGGGCGCGCCCGTCGGCGTCGATGTGGGTCAGGCCACTCACTTTTCCAGCAGCCGCGGCATGAGTTCGACCATGTTGCAGGGGCCGTGGCGGCTGTCGAGCTGGGCCGCGATGACCTTGTCCCAGCCATCCCTCACGGCCCCGTTCGATCCTGGAAGGCAGAAGACGAAGACGCCGTTGACGATGCCGGCCGTCGCCCGGGACTGCAGGGTGGACAGGCCCACGGACTGGAAGCTGACCAGGTGGAAGATCACCGAGAAGCCGTCGATACGCTTGTCGAAGAGGGGCTCCACCGCCTCCGGGGTCACATCCCGCCCGGTGATGCCGGTGCCGCCAGTGCTGACCACGGCGTCGACCTTGCCGGAATCGACCCAGGCCAGGATCCGGGCGCGGATTTCGTCGACATCGTCCTTCACGATGGCCTTGTCGGCCAGGAGGTGTCCGGCCCCCGTGACCCGCTCGGCCAGGACCTGTCCCGAGGTGTCGCTCTCTTCATCCCGGGTATCTGAAACCGTCAGGACGGCGATGCGCACCGGAACGAAGGGTCGGGCCGGATCGATCCGGCCTCCGGGGGTCAGGGTCATCGGGGTTGCAGAGGTCATTGGGTCTCCCATCGCGCCAGATCGTCTTGGTCCCGTTCGGTCGGCTCGATCCACTGCGCGCCGTCCGGGCCGGTTTCCTTCTTCCAGAAGGGTGCCCGGGACTTCAAGTAGTCCATCAGGAAGTCACAGGCCTCGAAGGCGGCGCGGCGATGGGACGCCGCCACAGCGACAAAGACGATGGCCTCGCCAGGCGGGATCGGACCCGTGCGGTGCAGAATCAGGGTGTCCTGGAGCCCAAACCGCTCCCGCGCCGCGGCCTCATGCCGGGCGATCTCTCGCTCGGTGAAGCCGGGATAGGCCTCCAGCTCCAGAATGTCGGTCCGGCCGTTCTCGGCCCGGGCAAGGCCAGTGAAGCTGGCCACGGCGCCGGTCTCGGTACGGTCCCGGCAGAACTCGCCCAGGGCCTCGCCCGGGTCAAAGGGGGCTTGGACCAGTCGGATCACCGGTCAGCCCCCGCTCATCGGCGGCAGGAAGGCGACCTCGGAGTCGGGGCGTAGGGCCACGTCCAGGTTCACCAGCGCCTGGTCCACGGCTGTCCGGACGGCGGGCGCCTGCAGGGCTTCGAAGAGGGCGGGATCCTCGGCGGCGAGAATCCCCCTCAAGGCCGCCAGGCTGGCCGCGGGGATCTCGCGCTCCCGCCAGCCGGCCAGGTCGGCGAGCCGCCCGAACAGGAGCACCCTGGCCACCCTCAGCCCCCCGTGGTCGACATGTGGCGCTGCACCGATGGCGGAGCGTCTCGACCGATGTGGAAGTCGTGGCCCTGGGGCTTGTCGCCGATGGCAGCCCGGATGGCGTCGTGCAGTTCCGCCTCGCCGGCACCAGCCCGCAGGACAGCGCGCAGGTCGCTGGCGTCCTCCCGGCCCAGGCAGGTGTGCAGGGTACCGGTACAGGTCAGCCGGACCCGGTTGCAGAGCTCGCAGAAATTGTGGCTCATCGGCGTGATAAACCCGAGGCGACCGCCGGTCTCCGCAACACGCACATAGCGCGCAGGTCCGCCGGTAGTCAGGTCGAGGTCCTCGAGGGTCCAGAAGCTCTCGAGACCTTCCCGCACTGTCTTCAGGGACAGGAACTGGTCTGTCCGGTCCACGTCGATCTCGCCCATGGGCATGGCCTCGATCAGGGTGGCGTCAAAGCCCTGGCCATGGGCCCAGGCGATCAGGTCGGGCAGGTCGGCGGCGTTGTCGTCCTGGAGGGCGACGGCGTTGATCTTCACCGAGAGGCCAGCGGCACGAGCCGCCTCGAGGCCGGCGAGAACACGCCCGAGGTCCCCGCCCCGGGTCAGACGGCGGAAGCGCTCCGGGTCCAGAGTGTCGACGGACACGTTGACCCGCCGGACGCCCGCCTCGTAGAGCGGCCCGGCGAACTCGGCCAGGCGGGTTCCGTTGGTCGTCAGTGTCAGTTCGTCCAGACCCTGCGGACCCATGCGCCGGGACAGGGCGCGGAACAGGTCCATTACCCCCTTGCGCACCAAGGGCTCGCCACCGGTGATCCGGACCTTGCGGACCCCGAGGTCGATGAAGGCGCCCGTGAGCCGCTCGAGTTCCTCGAGGGTCAGGACCTGCGCCTTGGGCAGGAAGGTCATATGCTCGGACATGCAGTAGACGCAGCGAAGGTCGCAGCGGTCCGTCACCGACACCCGCAGATAGGTGACGGTGCGGCCAAAACCATCCACTAGGAGGGGCCGGGACCGGATGGCGGGCGCTGTGTCGAGGGGCGTCATGCCTGGGCAACATAGGCGGGGATTGCAGAACATGACAGGGGCGCAGGCACCGGGGTGGCCAGGATACGCAGCCATCGTGCTCGCCGCAGGCGCCGGACGCCGGTTCGGCGGCGGCAAGCTTCTGGCCGCCTGGCGGGGAAGGCCCCTGATCGAGGGCGCCCTCGACGCAGCCCTGGCCAGCGCCTCCGACCCGATCGTGGTCGTTACCGGGGCGGACGCCGGGGCGGTGGCGGAGGCCGTCCGGGACTGGGGTCAGGACCGGCAGGCCGGCGCCTGGCTGAGGATCGTCCACGCCGAGGATCACGCTGAAGGCATGGGCGCCTCGCTCAGGACCGGCACCTCGGCCCTGCCCTTGGGCCTGAAGGGCGTCTTCGTCTTCCTGGGGGACATGCCAGGCATCCCGCACGACGTCTTCGGCGGCCTCGTCGAGGCCGTCGCCGCCGGAGCTCCGGCGGCCGCACCCGAGCACCAGGGCCAGCGTGGGCACCCGG
>NZ_JBAXIM010000182.1:0-4562 GCF_037138395.1 Phenylobacterium sp. | reverse complement strand
ACCACGAACTGCTTCGCCTCGTAGGCCGCCGCCGCCTCCGCCGCCGCCGGCCTACGAGGCGAAGCAGTTCGTGGTCTACTTCCCGTTCGATCAGTCTGTCCTGACGCCGGAAGCCCAGACCATCGTCACCGAAGCGGCTGAATACGCCAAGGCTGGCAACGCCACCCGCGTGATCGTGGTCGGCCACACCGACTCGTCCGGCTCGCCGGCCTACAACACCCGTCTCTCCGAGCGCCGGGCCAAGGCCGTTGCGGACGCCCTGGTCGGTCAGGGTGTTGGCCAGCAGCTGATGCAGGTCGACTGGAAGGGTGAAACCCAACTCGCGGTCGCCACCGGCGACGGCGTGAAGGAACCCCTGAACCGCCGTTCGACGATCGACATCAACTTCTGATTTCGATCGTAGGCGGAAACGCCTGGAAATATGGGGGCCCGGTCTCATGACCGGGCCCTTTTTCCATTCTGGGAACCGCTGCGAGGGCGGGTCCGTGTCCACCGCAACCCTCTCCGCCTGAGCCCCAAAAACTGTTCACAGTCTCGTGATCCGGGATTCGGGGATGCGTCGAAACCTCTGCATGTTCAAGCGTCAAGCCCCCTGTTAATCTCTCGTTAGCAAAAAACTCCGGGGGACAACCCGCTGGCCCCGTTGACGATTCATGAGGCTCGTGGCCCATGATGTTGCGTAGTCGGGCGGGGCGCCCACTAGATGTAGTCATAGGGATGCGGCAGGCGCGGGATCGCACCGCGCCGCCAGCGAGGATAGCGGGTGCAGGTCATGAGTGGGAATGAAGCCGTCAGGCGGCTGGAGCAGGCGGACGCCAATGCGGCGGCGGAGCCGACGGAACGTCCCCAATTGCAGCTTGTCCGGAAGGTCCAGGTCGACCGGTCCCGGGACGCCCTCCTCACCGACTTCGGCAAGACCACCCTGGAGGACCGTTACCTCCTTGCGGGCGAGTCCTACCAGGACATGTTCGCCCGGGTGGCCACGGCCTACGCCGATGACGCAGACCATGCCCAGCGGGTCTATGACTATATCTCGCGCCTGTGGTTCATGCCCGCGACCCCCGTACTGTCGAACGGCGGAGCGGACCGAGGCCTGCCGATTTCCTGCTTCCTGAACGCGGTGAATGATTCCCTCGACGGCATCCAGGGCGTGTGGAACGAGAACGTCGCCCTGGCCTCTAATGGCGGCGGCATCGGCACCTATTGGGGTGGCGTCCGGTCCATTGGCGAGAAGGTCAAGGGCGCTGGCCAGACCAGCGGTATCATCCCCTTCATCCGCGTCATGGATAGCCTGACCCTGGCGATCAGCCAGGGCTCTCTCCGGCGCGGTTCGGCGGCGGTTTACCTCGACATCCACCATCCCGAGATCGAAGAGTTCCTTGAGATCCGGAAACCCTCGGGCGACTTCAACAGGAAGTCGCTCAACCTCCACCACGGGATCTCCATCACCGACGAGTTCATGGAGGCCGTCCGCGAAGGCGCGCCCTTCGGCCTGCGCTCTCCCAAGACAGGAGACGTCCTGCGGGAAGTGGACGCCCGCAGCCTCTGGCAGAAGATCCTCGAGATCCGCCTGCAGACTGGCGAGCCCTACCTGATCTTCTCCGACACCGTGAACCGCTCCATGCCGCAGCACCAGCGGGACCTCGGCCTGTCTGTGCGTCAGTCCAACCTGTGCTCGGAGATCATGCTTCACACCGGCCTCGACCACCTGGGGAAGGAGCGCACCGCCGTCTGCTGCCTGTCGTCGGTCAATGCCGAGACCTTCCTGGAGTGGCGTGACCATCCGACCTTCATCGAGGATGTCATGCGCTTCCTCGACAATGTCCTGGAGGATTTCATCACCCGGGCGCCCCCGAGCATGGCCAACGCCATCTACGCCGCCCAGCGCGAGCGCTCGGTCGGCCTGGGGCTGATGGGCTTTCATTCCTTCCTGCAGCTGCAGAACGTGCCCTTCGAGTCCGCCCTGGCCAAGTCCTGGAACATGCGGCTGTTCAAGCACCTCCGCCGCCAGTGCGACACCGCCTCACGCGTCCTGGCCGCCGAGCGCGGTCCCTGCCCGGACGCCGCCGAGCGTGGCGTCATGGAGCGCTTCTCGCACAAGCTGGCCATTGCCCCGACCGCCTCGATCTCGATCATCTGCGGCGGGACCAGCGCCGGCATCGAGCCCATCCCGGCCAACATCTACACGCACAAGACCCTGTCGGGCACCTTTGCGGTCCGCAATCCCTACCTCGAGCGCCTGCTCGAGGCCCGCGGCCAGAATACCCCGCCGGTCTGGGACTCCATCCTCGAGAACGAGGGCTCGGTCCAGCACCTCGACATCCTGACCCAGGACGAGAAGGACATCTACAAGACCGCCTTCGAACTCGACCAGCGCTGGGTGGTGGAACTGGCTGCTGACCGCACGCCCGACATCTGCCAGTCCCAGTCAGTCAACATCTTCCTGGCGGGGGATGTCGACAAGTGGGACCTGCACATGCTGCACTGGACCGCCTGGGAGCAGGGGTGCAAGTCCCTCTACTATCTGCGTTCCAAGTCCGTGCAGCGCGCTGCCCACGCCGGCGCCGAGACGGCAGAGATCGTCGCGATGGTCGAGGGCGTTCGGACGGACTACGAGGAATGCCTAGCCTGCCAGTAAGCCATCTATCCCCAGCCCGTGCACAACATGTTGGGCTGGACAGTGCGACACCCCCTAGATATCGGTTCGGCACCGTGTCTAGTTTGTTTCCCGATCCGCCGACCCCATCCCTGTCTCCCTGGAGCGCCTGACCGTGTCCGCCAAGTCCCAACTTCCAGGTCTGCTCACCCCGTCCTATGCCTACAAACCCTTCAGGTATCCCTGGGCCTACGACTTCTGGAAGCGCCAGCAGCAGGTCCACTGGATGCCCGAAGAGATCCCGCTCGGCGAGGACCTCAAGGACTGGGCCACCAAGCTCAATGACCGCGAGCGCAACCTGCTCACCCAGATTTTCCGGTTCTTCACCCAGTCGGACGTCGAGGTGAACAACAACTACATGGAGCGCTATTCGCGCGTCTTCCGCCCGACCGAAATCAAGATGATGCTGGCCTCGTTCTCCAACATGGAGACGATCCACATCGCCGCCTACGCCCTGCTGCTCGAGACCATCGGCATGCCCGATTCCGAGTTCACGGCCTTCCTGGAGTTCCAGGAACTCAAGGCCAAGCATGACTACATGCAGCAGTTCGGGGTCGAGACCGAGGCCGACATCGCCCGGACGCTCGCCATGTTCGGGGCCTTCACCGAGGGCCTGCAGCTGTTCGCCAGCTTCGCCATGCTGATGAACTTCCCCCGGCACAACAAGATGAAGGGCATGGGGCAGATCGTGTCCTGGTCCGTGCGTGACGAGAGCCTGCACTGCGAGGGCATCATCAAGCTCTACCATGCCTTCAACCAGGAGACCGGGGCAGTCACCCCCTCCGTTGCCGACGACATCATCGACTGCTGCAAGACGGTGGTCGGGCTGGAAGACAAGTTCATCGACCTCGCCTTCTCGGCCGGCGATATCCAGGGCATGACGCCGGACGATATTAAGGCCTACATCCGGTTCATCGCCGACTGGCGCCTGCGCCAGCTGTCCCTGCCGGAGGTCTACGGGGTCCGGGAAAACCCCCTGCCCTGGCTGCAGTCCATGCTGTCGGGGGTCGAGCACGCCAACTTCTTCGAGGCCCGCTCGACCGAGTACTCCAAGGCCGCGACCCGCGGCCAGTGGCATGGCGACGCGGGCGTCTGGACAGAGTTCGACCGGCTCCTGGTCCGTCGACAGGCCGAGCCCGCCGAATAGGGCGAGTTACCCGCCCTTCATCTCCATCAAGGCCGCCACGCGGTTGGCGGTGGAGGGATGGGTGGAGAACAGGTTGTCCATGCCTTCGCCTGAAAGCGGATTGATGATGAACATGTGGCTGGTGGCCGGGTTGGCCTCGGCGTCAGGGTTTCTAACGCCCTGGGCGTAGGCTTCGATCTTGCTGAGGGCGCTGGCCAGGGCCTCGGGATCTCCAGAGATTTCGGCGCCCCCGCGGTCGGCCTCGTACTCGCGGCTGCGGCTGATGGCCATCTGGACCAGGGCCGCCGCGATCGGCGCAAGGATCATGATCACCAGGCCCATGAGCCCGCCGCCCCGCCGTTCGCCGTTGCTGGATCCACCGCTGAAGGCGGCGAAGTTGGCCAGGCTTGAGATGGCGCCCGCTATGGTCGCGGTGATGGTCATGGTCAGGGTGTCGCGGTGCTTCACGTGCGCCAGTTCATGGGCCATGACGCCACGGATCTCCCGCCGGTCGAGCATCTGCAGCAGGCCCCGGGTGGCCGCCACTGCAGCGTGATCCGGGTTCCGCCCGGTGGCGAAGGCGTTCGGCTGGTCCTGGTCGATGATGTAGACCTTTGGTGCTGGCATTCCCGCCCGGGACGCCATCTCGAGCACGTCCTCGGCATAGGCCCGGACCCGGGCGTCCGGGTGGGAGGCATCCACCGGCTGGGCCCGGTACATCTTCAGGACGATCTTGTCCGAGTTCCAGTAGCTGAACAGGTTCATGGCCATGGCGAGGCC
>NZ_JBAXIM010000181.1:0-4633 GCF_037138395.1 Phenylobacterium sp. | reverse complement strand
GAGGGCGAAGGCGCTCAAACCCTCAAGAGCCTTACAGACGCTGCGACTGAGACTCAAACGACGGTCAAGGACCTCCGAGGCGTCATCGCCCGGATCGACGGCCCGGAGGGCGAGTACACGGCAAGCAGCCTCGCCCAGTTCACGTCTGCGGTCGGTGCCCTGCAGGGTGCCGCAGACTCCCTGACCCGCCTGTCCCGCGAACTGGAAGCCAATCCCCGCGGCCTCATCTCGAAGAGCCCCGGCAAGGAAAAGGACGTCCGTCCATGATCCCGACCCTGAACCTCACCCGCCTGGGCGCTATTACGGCGGCGCTTCTGCTGTCTGGCTGCATCACTCTGCTGCCGGACAGCAAGCCGGCCCAGCTCTACCGGTTCACGCCGGACCCGCAAGCCTCAGGGACGCCGTCGCCTACGGAGGGCCGCTCCGCCGTCGTCAGGGCGGGCGGGAACTTCCATCCCGCCGCAGCAGGCGACCGGATCCTGACCTCCGACGGGGCCGAGGCCGCCTATCTCGCCAACGCCCGGTGGACTCAGGCGGCGGCCGTCCTCTTCGACCAGGCCCTTGTGAGAGCCTTTGCCACCAGTTCCGGCCCAGCCCGCCTGATCACACCCGGCGAACTTGGCCGCCCGGCCTTCGGCCTGCGCGTTGATGTTTCCCGTTTCGAAGCGGCCTACGACCAGGGTCCGAACGCTGCGCCTGAGATCCGGGTGGACCTGCATCTTGTTCTGACCCGCCTCAAGGACCAGACAGTGGTTCAGGAACAGACCTTCGCCTTCAGTCGCAGGGCTGCTGAGAACCGGGGCGGCGCCATCGCGGAGGCGTTCAGCGAGGCTGTCGAGGAAGCCTTGGAGACCATTGTGCGCACGGCCGACAAGGGCGTGCGCACACCACCGACCGCCGAGGGCCTGCTCCCCTCAGATGGAACGTCTGAAGGGGCAAAACAGGCTCAAAATCCAAAAAACTAGATCCCGTGGATACGCCGGGCAGCTGTCACGGTGTTGGCGAGCAGGCAGGCCACCGTCATCGGCCCAACGCCATTTGGGACCGGCGTGATGGCACCAGCGACCTCGCGGGCTGACTTGAAGTCCACATCGCCGACCAGCTTTGTTCGTCCCTCGGCGGCCTTCGCGGGATCGTCGAACGGAACCCGGTTGATGCCGACGTCTATGACCGCGGCGCCGGGGCGGATCCAGTCGCCCGGGATCATGCGGGGACGCCCCACCGCCGCCACGAGGATATCCGCTTCCCGGCAAACCGCGGCAAGTTCGCGCGTTCGGGAGTGGGCGATGGTCACGGTGCAGTCCGCCTGCAGGAGAAGCTGGGCCACCGGTCGTCCCACGAGGATCGACCGGCCCACCACCACAGCCCTCAGCCCCGACAGGTCGTCCCCGAGGGTCTGACGCAGCAGGATCATGCAGCCTAAGGGCGTACAGGGGGAGAGTGAGGGAAGCCCCTGGGAAAGTCGTCCCGCATTCACGACGTGCAGGCCATCGACGTCCTTGTCCGGATCGATGGCCTCGACGACGGCCTTTTCATCCAACCCTCGAGGAAGCGGCATCTGGACCAGGATGCCATGGATCGCCGGATCGGCGTTCAAGGACTGAACAAGGCCAATCAGGACGTCCTGCGGCGTGTCTGCTGACAGCCGGTGAGTTACCGAATGCATGCCCGCAGCGAGGGATTGCTCGCCCTTGGAGCGCACATAGACCTGACTGGCCGGGTCCTCTCCCACCAGGACCACCGCCAGACCCGGGGTGACGCCGAAGCGGGCCTTCAGGTCTGCGACCTCCGAGGCGACCTGGGACCGAAGGCTGTCCGCCGCGGCCCGACCGTCGATAAGCTTGGCTTCGCTCATGCGGAACTCCGAGTTTCCAGCAGCCCGGCCTACTATGTCAGGCCCGGACGCGCAAACCGCGAAGCCACTGGGCCACCGCCCAGGCATGGGACTCCCGGTGTAGTCCGCGGAGGGCCTGCAAGGGCGTCCGCCAGACAAGCCGGTGGTCCGGCTCCGTCAGCAGGTGGGGCGCCTCGGAGAGAATCACCGCCGTGAAGAATTCGCCTCTGACGTTGAAGGCCCGGCCATCATTGATCACCACCCGGTCGGACGAGGCGCCCAGTGGCGAGACCGGGCGAACGACCAGGCCCGTCTCCTCCGCGAACTCGCGGACGAGGGCGCCTTCGGGCGTCTCCCCAGCCTCGATTCCCCCCCCGGGAAGGGCGAGCCAGATCTGGGTCTCCGGGTCGCCGATCTCGACCAAGGCGATGCGTCCGCCACGGGTGGCGATGCCGAAGGCCGAGGGCCGGTCCGGCCAGGTGCCCCCTGCCTCAGGCAGGCCGAATTGGGGTGCCTCCATCAGTCCTTGCCATAGAGAGACGTCCAGATGTCCGCCCGCCCCGCAAGGGCGTCGGCCACTGAGACCTCTGGCCAACCGACGCGGGCGCTTTCCGAGGTCTTCCAGGCCAGGACCGTGAAGTCCCGCAAGGCAGCGGCACCTGCACCCAGGCGCCGGGCAGCAAAGGCACCCCCTCGGGGGTCACCCGGGGCCAGTCCCCCGGCCTTTTCCAGCCTGTACAGGGCCGGGACCTCCTCCCAGCCCGTTTTGAGATAGGCCGAGATACGGGTCTCGAGCGGCCCCTCTGGGCCTTGGCCTTGCGACGACATCGCCCTGCGGACATCCTCGATCCGCACGGCCCCGGCAACAAGATCGCCCTCGAACGGACCGTGAATCCGTGACGTCGTAAAGCCCTCCGGGTTCGGGCCCTCGCCCCAGCCATTGTAGTGGAGGGTCATGTGGAGGGGCTGGGAGCCATCCGCCACGTAGTGCGAGAGACGTCCCAAGGTCTGGAGCGCAGCCGCCTCCCGACGCTTCAGGTCCGCCCGGAACCAGGCCCGACGCCCGGGGTTCTTTTCAGTGCCCGCGGCGTAAGACAGGACCCGCCACATGGCGAAGTCCCGGGTCAGCTGCTGTTGGTTCTCAAGGATCGAATAGTAGAGCCAGCCGGCCTTCCAGGTGTTGGTCCCCGCCGTCCGCAGGGCCGTTTCGTAGGCCTCACGGTCCGTGGGCATGGCTTCAAGCCGGGGCCCGCCAAGCACAGTCCCGTCTTCCAGGACGTCCAGGAAGTGTCCGGAATCAAGGGCCACGCCAAGGGCGCGGCCGGACCCCTTGATACGGTCTGGTTCCCGGGAAAGCTCACCCACATCCGCGGCCCCCTCCTGGCTCCGAAGGAAGGCCGGCAGCGTCGCAGGTAGCGCCTCCGCAGCCGCCACGCCGACCATTCGGTGCCCAGACGAGCCCCAGGCCAGGACCGGACCACAAGCCCCGAAGGCCACGGCGAGCACCACAGGAAGCACCCGGAGGCATGAGGTCATCAGGAGATTCCCAAGGAGGCGAGGCCAAGCACGCCTTCACTTCGACGTATCCAGGCCGTGAGAGATTTCCACCGGGAAAGGTCGATACCCGCCTCAGGTGCAGACCGAGTGTACGGTAGCAGCGCCATGTCGGCGAGAGAGAAGGCGTCGCCCACTAGCCAGGTCGAACCAGACAGGGCGGCTTCTAGCCGGTCCAGGGCGGCCTCAGCCCGCCCGACAAGCTCGGGCTCCAGGGTGGCCGGGTCCCGACCCCGGTACCGGACCTGAAAGCGCGCCACGGCGACATAGGGCTCGTGGCTGTATTGCTCCCAGAACATCCACTCGAACATCCGCGCCTGGAGGTAGGGATCGGTCGGGATCAGGGCGGACCCCCGGGCCAGGTGCAGGATGATGGCGTTGGACTGGGCCAGGGGTCGGCCGTCGTCCAGCACAGCCAGGGGCACCTGACCGGCCGGGTTCATCGCCAGGAAATCCGGGGTCCGGGTCTCGCCGGTAAGCACGCGCGTTTCCACCCAATCGTAGGGCAGGCCGAGGTGATCGGAGGTCCACTTCACCTTCAGACAGTTGCCGGAGATGGAGTCTCCAAAGACTCTCATGGGGACCCCAATGTTGCCGAAAACGCCTGCTACCGTTAAAAGTCCGGCGACGACAGATCAACGACGAAGAAGGAGACGTCATGCGACGCCGCCTCGCCGCCCTGGCCGCCCTAACCTCCCTGCTTGCCGCAATCCCAGCAGCCGCTGACGCACAGGCTGCGCCTGATCCCCTGGGCGACCTGCTCATGGGCGCCATGACCGGCTCGATCCCAGGCTCGCCCGAGATGAAACTCAAGGCCACCCTCTACCATATCGGTGCCCGCGGGGTCGGCACCCTGGACTCCCTCGGCTGCAAGGTGGTGGCCATGCGCACGGCAGCCATCGACACCCGCGTCATCCCCAGGCGGACCGTCCTCTTCATCCAGGAGACCGTGGGTCTTCGGATGCCCGACGGCCGGGTCCATGACGGCTATTGGTATGCATCGGATACCGGCGGTGCGATCAAGGGCAACCGCATTGACCTCTTCACCGGATCCGGTTCTTCCTCAATGAAGCCGATCATGGGGCTGAACCTGACCCTCCTGACGGTCAGCCGGGTGGGCCAGTTCAAGGGCTGCCCGCCCGCCTGAGCAGGTCAGGTTTCGACGAAGGCCCGTTCGAGCACATAGTCCCCAGGCTGCGCCAGGGAACCTTCGACAAACCCGCGCGCCTCCAGGAGGGGCTTCAG
>NZ_JBAXIM010000180.1:0-4665 GCF_037138395.1 Phenylobacterium sp. | reverse complement strand
GGCTCGCAAAAGGGCGGGCGAGGATGCATCCTGCCCGCCCCTCAGCCGTTGGGGTTTGGTAATGACTCCCGGCGGGCCGGTCAATGCGGAGCCGGCCGGAGTGGGCCGCCAACCGGGAGAGATTTCATGTCCGAGACCGCCATGGATCCGGGCCGGCGAGGTCGCCCTTCTAGAGCTGTCTAAATGCTCCACCTCAGGGGGAGCTCCCGGCGCAGCCGGGTGAGGGGGTCAGCGGCGGCTCAGTTGACCCCCTCTGTCCCCGGGGCGCTGCCCCGGGCCACCTCCCCCTGGGGGGCGGAATTACAGTTCTAATTGCTCCACCTCAGGGGGAGCTCCGGGCGGAGCCCGGTGAGGGGGTCAACGGCGGCTCAGTTGACCCCCTCCGTCGCGCCGCGCGCGCCACCTCCCCCTGGGGGGCGGAATTAGGGAGGCAATGGCTCGACCTCAGGGGTGAGGGGGTTAACGGCGCTTCAGCTGACCCCCACCGTCCGGGGACTGTGCGAGGGGCTGGGGCCGGGCTATCCTGCCCTCGTGCGGTTCGATGAAGCCTTCCTCGACGAGATCAAGTCACGCCTCCGGCCGTCGGACGTCATTGGCCGGACCGTGAAGCTGCAGAAGCGTGGCCGCGAGTTCGTCGGCCTCTCGCCCTTCACCAAGGAGAAGACGCCGTCCTTCTACGTCAATGACGACAAGGGGCAGTTCTTCGACTTCTCGTCCGGAAAGACCGGCGACCTGATCGCCTTCCTGCAGGAAAGTGAGCGCCTGTCTTTTGTCGAGGCCGTGGAGCGGCTGGCGGCGGAGGCGGGCCTGTCCCTGCCAGCGCCCGATCCCCGGGCGGCTGAGCACGAGAAGAAGCGGCAGGGGCTCTCCGACTGGATGGACCTGGCCGCCCAGTGGTTCAGCCGGATGCTCGCCGGACCCCAGGGTGCCGCCGCCCGAGCCTATCTCGAGCGCCGGGGCCTGCCAGCGTCGGAATGGGGGCGCTTCGGCCTCGGTTTCGCCCCGGCCAGCCGCACCGCACTGAAGGACTACCTTGTCACCAAGGGGGCCCGTCCGGCCGAACTTGTGGAGGCGGGCCTGCTGATCGCTCCGGAGGACGGCAGCGCACCCTACGACCGGTTCCGGGACCGGATCCTGTTTCCCATCGTCGAGGGTCGGGGGCGGATTGTCTCGTTCGGCGGCCGGGCCATGGATCCGGAAGCCCGGGCCAAGTACCTGAACGGTCCGGAGACCGAGCTCTTCCACAAGGGCCGGACCCTCTACGGACTTCCCGAGGCCCGGCGACTTCTCGCCTCCGCGGCGCCGGACGCCCAGCCGGCCCTGGTCGTGGTCGAGGGCTATATGGATGTCATCGCCTGCCAGAGGGCGGACATTGCCGGGGTCGCCCCCCTGGGCACCGCACTGACAGAGGAGCAAATGGAGCTGCTCTGGCGTCGCCACCCCGAGCCCACCCTCTGTTTCGACGGCGACCGGGCCGGACGACAGGCGGCCTTCCGCGCCATGGACCGGGCCCTGCCCCTCCTGACCCCGGCTCGCAGCTTCCGGTTCAGCGTCGTCGAGGGCGGCAAGGATCCCGACGATGTCCTGCGCGAGCAGGGCGCCGCCGCCCTGCGAAGCCAGCTGTCGCGGACGACCGGCTTTTCCGAGATGCTGTTCCGGCGCGAATTCGAGAGCGAACCCTTGGACACGCCCGAGCGCCGGGCCGGCCTCAAGGCCAGGCTGCGGGCCGCCGCCTCGCGGATCGCCGACCGCGACCTCCAGTCTGCCTACCGGGACGACCTGCTGAACCGGTTCGAAGCCGCTCTGCCCTCCCGCGCCGCGCCTTTTCCGGGGCCTGATGGACGGCGCCGGTTCTCAGGTCAGGGCCGCGCCTGGATTGATCCGGCGCCGACATCCCTGGGTCGATCGGCCGCCCGGCGGCTGGCCTCTGACCTGGACCTGGCCGCCGCCGCCCTGGTACGCTGGATCCTCGAGGATCCGGCCTGCCTGGACGCGTTCCTGGAGACCCCGTTCGCCGCCTCTGGCTTCGGGGACCCCGCCCTTGCGGGATTGGTGAAGGAAATCATCCGGCTGCGACTGGAGTCTGAGCATCTTGACTCCCAGGGTCTCGCACGCCATCTGAGCGGGACAGATTTTGAAGCTCTTATGACAGACATCGACCGGGCCGCTGCGAAATCGGGCGCGCCCTTCCTCAAACAGGATGTCTCCCTCGAGGACGCAAGATCGCAGTGGTCGCAGGCCTTCGCCCGCCTTTCCAGGCTGGTGGCCCTCGATGAAGCCGTGTCCACCGCCAAGGGTAACCTTGGCGGAGCTTTATCTGTGGACGCCTTCTCGAGGCTGAAGGGTGAGCGTGACCGGCTGCGTCGACAGATCAGAAACTGGCAAGACGAACCCTGACGACAGCGCCTGGGCGCTGCAACCTTTTCGAGCTTCGGATCCTGCGCAGGCGGTTCCGGAAAGCGGAGATCCTGATGAGCACCACCCCCGCCGAAACCGAAGTCGCCGACACCCCCTCCAGCGACGGCCCGCTGCTCGACCTGACGGACGCTGGCGTCAAGAAGTTCATCAAGCAGGCCAAGGCCCGCGGCTACGTCACCATGGACGAGCTGAACAAGGTGTTGCCATCGGAGGAGGTGACCTCCGAGGCGATCGAGGACACCCTGGCCATGCTGTCCGAGATGGGCGTCAATGTGGTCGAGGCCGAGGAGGACGCCGAGGGCGGGGAGGTGGCCGTCCGCGAGGAAACTGCGGTCGTCGAGACCCAGAAGGAAGCCGCCTACGACCGTACAGATGATCCCGTACGGATGTACCTGCGCGAGATGGGCACAGTGGAGCTGCTCTCCCGTGAAGGCGAGATCGCCATCGCCAAGCGTATTGAGGCCGGCCGCGACACCATGATCCGGGGCCTCTGCGAGAGCGCCCTGACCTTCGAGGCCATCATGGTTTGGCGCGAGGAACTGGGCACCGGCCGTATCCTGCTGCGCGAGGTGATTGACCTCGATCAGACCTATGGCGGCGTCAGCGCGGCTGCCGAGGCCCTGGCCCTGGCCGCCCAGGTCGCCGAGGCCGCCGAATCCGCCGAGGTCACTGAGGACGGCGAGGCCATCGCCAAGGCGGAGGGCGACGACGACGACGACTTCGATGACGGCGCCGGCCCGACCATCAGCGCCATGGAAAGCGAGCTGCGGGAGGGGATCATGCTGACCCTCGACGCCATCGCCGCCGAGTTCGACGCCTTCCGCGCCCTACAGGAGAAGCTGGTCGGCAAGCGCCTGAAGGGCGAGGACCTGTCCGAGGCTGACCGGACGGCCCACGCCACTGCCAGCGGGACCATCGTCCAGCACCTCAAGACCCTGAAGCTGAACAACAACCGGATCGAGGCCCTGGTCGAGCAGCTGTACGCCATCAATAAGCGCCTGATGGGCCTTGAGGGCCGGCTCATGCGCATGGCCGACAGCTATGGCATCAATCGCAGTGAGTTCCTGAAGACCTACCTGGGCGCAGAGCTGGATCCGACCTGGAGTGCGCAGGTCAAGGCCCTGGGCGTACGGTGGACCAAGTTCGCCGAGAACGAGGCAGCCCAGGTCCTGGCCATCCGCCAGGAAATCGCCTCCCTGGCCACCGAATCCGGCGTGCCCATCGACGAGTACCGGCGCATCGTCCACACCGTGCAGAAGGGCGAGCGCGAGGCCCGGCAAGCCAAGAAAGAGATGGTCGAGGCCAACCTGCGCCTGGTCATCTCCATCGCCAAGAAATACACGAACCGTGGCCTGCAGTTCCTTGATCTTATTCAGGAAGGTAACATCGGCCTCATGAAGGCGGTGGACAAGTTCGAGTATCGCCGGGGCTACAAGTTCTCGACCTACGCCACCTGGTGGATCCGGCAGGCCATCACCCGGTCCATCGCCGACCAGGCCCGCACCATCCGCATCCCGGTGCACATGATCGAGACGATCAACAAGATCGTCCGCACCTCCCGCCAGATGCTGCACGAGATCGGTCGCGAGCCCACCCCCGAGGAGCTGGCCGAGAAGCTGGCCATGCCCCTTGAGAAGGTCCGCAAGGTCCTGAAGATCGCCAAGGAACCCATCAGCCTCGAGACCCCCATCGGTGACGAGGAGGACTCGCACCTGGGCGACTTCATCGAGGACAAGAGCGCCATCCTGCCCATCGATGCGGCCATCCAGTCCAACCTGCGCGAGACCACCACACGGGTCCTGGCCTCCCTCACGCCCCGGGAGGAGCGGGTCCTGCGCATGCGCTTCGGCATCGGCATGAACACCGACCACACCCTCGAGGAGGTGGGCCAGCAGTTCAGCGTGACCCGCGAGCGGATCCGCCAGATCGAGGCCAAGGCCCTGCGAAAGCTCAAGCACCCCAGCCGCAGCCGCAAGCTGCGCAGCTTCCTGGACAGCTGAAGCGCGGTTGACCCCCTCCGCCCCGCTTCGCGGTCCACCTCCCCCTTGGGTGAGGAATTCGGAAGCCATTGCTCCCCATCAGGGGGAGCTCCCGACGAAGCCAGGTGAGGGGGTCAACGGCGGTTCAGACCTTCGCCTATCCCGTCCCGGCCGGCCCGCTAGCCCCAGGCGTAGTTGAAGCTGATGGAGATGCGTGGGGTGCGGGCCTGGTTGGGGGGTACCTCGTGGCGCAGCCAGCTTTCCCAGA
>NZ_JBAXIM010000179.1:0-4711 GCF_037138395.1 Phenylobacterium sp. | reverse complement strand
GCGACCCCGAGCGCCTGAAGCGGCAGATGGAGAAGTACATCATCCGCCGGCCCGGCCGCCCGGACGACGTGGCCAACATGGTGCTCTTCCTGTCGTCGGACGCCTCGAGCTGGATCACCGGCCAAGTCTATCCGGTGAACGGCGGCTTCACCTTCGCGCTGTGAGGAAAGTTGCGGCGCCCCGGCGAGCCCGGGGGCGTCGCAACCGTCTCTCAGCCGGCCTGCGCCAGTCGGGTCAGGGGCGCGAAGACGGTCGTGGACAGCGGGGCACCGCAGCCCCGGGCCTCGTAGCGGTCGGCCGCAAGCCGGACCAGGCCCTGGATTTCCTTCAGGAACAGACCCTGGTCGCGCATGCGGGCGTTGTGCTGGCCCTGCTCGGCCTTGACCGCCGCAAGGAGTTCGGGCGAATCCATGAGGAATCCGAGGTAGCGGAAGTACTCTTCCGGATCCGAGGCAATGAAACTGTCGGGGACCAGGGACGAGACGTCGCCCCGTGAAAGGGAAAGAACAGCCGCGCCTGCACCCACAGCGATGTTGGCGCTGTTTCCGCCCCCTGCACGAAAGGGATTTGCAAAGAGATCGACCGTCGTCATGAGGCGATCGAGTTCCCGGGAAAAGGGGACATGCAAGAACCGGTCCCCAAGGACCTGTTCGAAGGCACCCAGGAGGTAGTCGGGAAGACCGCCAACAACCATCCAGACGGCTTTGGGCTGAGATCTTAGCGCCAGCTCGATGCCGGTGATGTAGGCCTCGTCCATCTCGACGCCGAGTCGGTTCCCGACGGTAGCGATGACAAAGGCGTCCTCCGGCAGCCCAATTGAGGCCCTCGACATCGGCTCTAGGGGGCGGGGCTCCGGGCTGGGCAGCGCCAGAATCCGGACATAACGATCGATGAATTCCTGGGGCGCGGCATGGGCCTTCCAAACTTTCTCGATGTGCGCCTCTGACTGAAAGTACCAGTAGACGTCCGCGAACTGGACGGGTGCCTCGTCGGCGCAGGTGAACATCAGTGTGGGGCCAAGCCGGCTGACGAGGCTGATGGCGGGGGACAAGGCCGGCTCACACCAGACATGGAAGGTGCAGGGGCCCCTGCTGAGGATATCCGCCAGGAAGTCCGGATTGTCCCTTGTGGAGACCAAAGCGACGCCGCGTGAAGCTGGAAAACCGCCAAGTCGGGCCTCGATGTAGGTCCGCATGGCAGGAAGGACTTCGCCCGAGTGCACGATCTCGACCCGGCTTACCGCGGTATCCGAGGCGAGCGCCGCCGCATAGTCGATGGCGCCGCCTGAGGGCGAATGAAGCGGATCCAGGAGATTGCCCACAAGCAGGACGTGGGATCGGCGGAGCTGACTTCTGGGGAGTTTCCGGGGCGCCATTTCGAGGCTATCGGCAAGCCGGGTCAGGCGGGCGCGGGTCAGGGCGTTGAGCCGGGCGCGATGATCGTCCCGGAGCGGCGGACCCCGCCACCAGGACAGGGACGCCAGGTCACCGGCGATTGTCAGGATCACGTCGTCGGTGACCTCTCCGGACTCGAGGATCGACACGATCCCCGCCTGAAGGTCCCCAGACTCCAGGTCGCCAAGGCGGGCAGGGGGAATGAGCGCCTCCCAGCGGGCCGCGATGGCGCGGATATTGTCGGCGTAGTTGGGCTGGGCGCCTTGGAGCAGCAGGTCTTCAAGCATCAGGTGGGAGTCCCTTCCCCAACGGGCGAATTCAGCGCCAGCTTCAAGGCGCGGGCGACACGGTTGATATGTTCGGGTTGCATGTGGGCGAAGAACGGTAAACCCAGACTGGAGTCCGCTAGCCGGCGGGTCGCCGCCAGCCGGTCCGCAGGACAGTCGGCGAAGGCGGGGGCGGCGTGACATCCCTGACCCCACCAGCGTCGGGTTTCGACCTCAGCCCTGGCCAGGGCCATTCCAACGTCCTCGGCGGAGCCCTCCGGAAGAGAGACGAGGCAGGTGCTGGAGATCCAGTCCAGGCCCCAGCCGGGCTGAAAACAGACCCGCGGTTCATCAGACAGGGCGATCCGAAGCCGGCGCGCTGCAGCGATGTAGCGGTTGCGGGTGTCCGGCCAGATTTCGAGGGCGGCAAGGCCCACGGCCGCCGCGTATTCACTGAGCTTGGCGTTGGTCGCAGGAAACCGGGCGGTGCGGTCGCCCATGAAGGCAAAGTTCGTCAGGGCGCGCCATCGCCGGGCCAGTACGGGATCCCGCGTGGCGAGGAAGGCGCCCTCGCCGATCCCAAGGGCCTTGGTGGCGTGCAGGCTGACCATGACCGGGACCGTTGCGTCGTGGACCGCGTCAAATCCTGCAGCGGCATCGAGAATGACAGGCAAGCCGGTGGCCTCCCGAAAGGCGACCCAGGACTCGACCGACACCGGGCGACCCATGACCGAGACCGGCATGGCCGCCACAACGGGACCGGGTGCCCGGGGGAGAACCTCGGACAGGAGGTCTGGCGTGAGCTGCCCGCCCTCGGGCTCAACGTCGACGAACCAAGGTGTCAGTCCTGCCATTCGCACGGCATGGGCTGTAGCGACGAAGGTCCAGGACGGGATGGCACAGAGGCCGCCCCGAGGCAGGTCAAGGGCCTGAAGGGCGAGCGTCAGGCCGAGGGTTCCGTTGGCGACAGTGACAACCTCGGTCGGATGGGCGAAGCGACTGGCGAGGCGGGCCTCCAGTTCCCGGACGAGAGGGCCGAAGTTGGAATACCAGCCCGAAGCATCAATCCGCCGGAGGTAGGGCAGGACCTCGTCAGCAGTGGGAAGGGTCGGCACCGCCACAGGCAGGCGGGATGAGCTCGCGCCAGCGACCAGCGAGACGAATCCTGACCTAGGGTCGACAACCGCCATAAAGACTCCCTTGGGACCTTAAGGCAGGCTCTGACTTTATAGTTAATCTTGCGTTACCGGCCCGCCTTGGACGAAGGCGCGAACCACCCTGACCTTCTTCATGACAGGGTCCGCCAATCCTCCCGAGGGGATTTTCCGGCGGTCGCCACCTGGCCTATGGCCAGGAACCCGGAGGCCCGCGAGCGCCTTGACGTCAGCGAATGAAACAGGATTGGTCACCGCCGGACCTTCAAGCAGGGTACCGCGAAGCCTGGTCATCTGGGGGGCAAGCGGCCAGGCGGTCAGCGTCGCGGGCGTTGTAATCTCGGCAGGGTTCTCCATCGTTTGCTTCGTCGACCCCCTGAAGGCCCCCGCTGAACTGCTCGGCATGCCGGTAAGATCGAAAATCCCGGGGATTTCGAACCCGGAGCCCATCGGAATCGCGATCGGCGACAATTTCAGCCGTCAGGCCCTGCATGACACGCTGAGCGGACTCCCTGCGCCATTAAACTTCCCGGTCATCGCCTACCCTTCGGCCGTGGTGTCTCCCTTTTCCCGCGCGGGAGCGGGAACGGTGCTGATGCCGGGGTCCGTCATCGGACCCAACTCGCAGGTTGGCGCCTTCCGTATCGTAAACACGGGCGCAAGCCTTGATCACGACAGCGCAATGAAGGGCTTCGCCTCGCTCGCGCCAGGTGCAGTGACAGGCGGCCGCGTCGAGATCGGCTTCCGCTCCGCAGTCGGGATCGGGGCGGCCATCAAGCACGGCGTCGTCATGGGCGACGACACCCTTGTCGGGGCCAAAAGCTATCTGAACCCGGACCTGCCCGGCGGAGTGATCGCCTACGAGAGGCCTGCCAAGGTCATTCGCACCCGCAGCCCGGGGGAGCCCTACCTGACCTGAACTCCCTGGGGCTTCTGGCCCGGCTCCGGCGCCCTGCCCCCCGCCTCAAGACTTCGGCGTAATGCGGGCCAGGGGCTGGAGGTCCGGACCGGCTATGCCCGTCCCCTATTCCGGCGACCGGGGCGGGACCTTTCGGTACCAGACCAGCTGCTCGGAGGTGGCCAGCAGCTTGCCGTCCCGGCGCCAGTAGCTGGAACGCTCGTCCGAGGCGCCGCCGCCGCCGATCCGGCCCTCGTACTCCACCAGGATGAAGTCGTTGCCGACCTCGGCCACCTCCGCCTCCGTGGCGTGCAGGTAGACGGTCAGGGACAGGGTGGTGGTCGAGACCCCCATGCCAAAGGCGTACATGGCCCGGGGCGGGGAGTTGTCGGTGATCATGCCCAGGAGGGCCCTGTCCAGGGGCTCCCGGCGCGAGCGCACCCAGGCCAGGGAGCGCGACCCCGCCGAGGGCTTGGGCGGGAAGCCGTCCAGGGTGCGGCGCTCCAGGACGGTGGAGCCGAAATGCTGGCGGGCGTGGGTGACCTCGGGGGCCGGCAGGCTGTCCGGGTCCGGTGCCTCGGGCATGGTGACGAAGGCGAAGGGCGGGGTGTCGGGCCGCTTCGCCGTGGTGACGATGGCATGGACCCCCACCGCCTCCGAGCCCGGTGGACGCAGCTCCACCTCCCAGACCCCCACCGAGCCGCCCTGGCGGATCCGGCGGGTGCGCACGTCCAGGTCACCGGCCGGCAGGGCCGCGGCATAGGTCAGGGTCAGGGACAGGACCTCCCCCACCCGCTCCGGCTCGGCCTCAATGATGCGGGTGGCGAGGCCAATGGCATAGCCGCCCCACAACCCTCCCGAAGGGTTGCGCCACTCCTCGCCGGTGGGAACGCGCCAGCGGCCGGGGCCCAGGCGCTCAAGGATCATCTGGTGGGTGGGGGCGTCTGTCGTCATGGCCGGGACCCCTACACCGGCCGGGGCGGGGATTGGAAGGGCGCG
>NZ_JBAXIM010000178.1:0-4736 GCF_037138395.1 Phenylobacterium sp. | reverse complement strand
CCGGCCCTCTGCACCCTTCGCCCCTGTCGATGGCAATCTTTCCGCTGGGGAGCTCCAAGCCCGCCAGAAGGCGATCGAATTCGCCCGCGAGAACCAGGCGCGCCAGGCCGTTGAGGCCCGGGCCCAGGCCGACGCCGCAGCTCGTGCCGAAGCCGCCCGCCACGCCGCCGAAGCCGCGACCCTGCCGCCGCCTGCAGCGGAGCCGGCTCCGACGCCCGCTCCTGCAGCCCAGGAGCCGCCCGCCCAGGCTGTAGCTCCGCAGGCTCGACCCCCTCGGGCCGTAGAGGCTCAGGCTGTCGATACGCAAGCCGTGGCTCCGCAGGCTCCCGTTCCGCAAACTCCGGCTCCGCAGGCTGCAGCTCCGCAGACCCCGGCTGCAGCGCCGCCACGACCGACCGCCGAAGCGGCTCGCCCCGGGTCGCCCGGGTCGCCAAGTCAGACCCGGACCTATGAGCCCTCCCGGGAACGCCGGGACGACCGTCCGACGACGACGACCTACCGTCCCGAGCGTTCGGTCGGCCGGTTCGAGAATACGAGTTTCGGCCAGCGCGCCCCGCGCACTGACGGTCCGCCACGGGATCGCCCGGGCCAGGACCGGCCCCGCGACGGCGACCGCGCCGCCCCGGCCGGGCGCGCCTTCGCCCCCGGCGGTGAACCCGTCCGCTACTCTGCCCTGGCCCCGCGCCCAGCACCCGGCGCCCGTGACGACTCCCGTCCGGGCGGACCCCGGACCCCGAGGATTGCGCCTGCCGTCGCCCCGGCCGAGCCTGAGATCCAGCGCGCAGCCCGTCAGGTGCCTCGCCCGGGCTCGCTGAACATCGACCGGCGCCCGGAAGAAGATGAAGACACCCGCCGCAAGGCGGCCAACGCCGTCGGCAAGCCTATCAGCCGGGCGAAGGGTGCCACCCAACGCCGCGAGGGCCGACTGACCATCCAGGCCGTCGCCGGCGACGACGAAGGTGCCGTTGAGCGGATGCGCTCGCTGGCCTCGGTCCGTCGGGCTCGGGAACGCGAGCGGGAAAAGCGCAAGGGCGGTGCCCAGGAGCAGGCCCGGGCCTCCCGCGAGGTGGTGATCCCGGACGTGATCACCGTGTCCGAGCTATCGAACCGGATGGCCACACGCGGCGTGGACGTGATCAAGTTCCTGATGCGCGAAGGCATGATGCTGAAGATCAACGACGTGATCGACAGCGATACCGCCGAGCTGATCGCCGCCGAGTTCGGTCACACGGTCAAGCGCGTGTCGGATTCCGACGTGGAGGAAGGCTTCCTCGGGGCCGACGACGGGGACGAGACCCTGGAGACCCGGGCCCCGGTCGTGGCGGTCATGGGCCATGTCGACCACGGCAAGACCTCTCTCCTCGACGCCCTGCGCCAGGCGGATGTCGCCGGCGGAGAGCACGGCGGAATTACCCAGCACATCGGCGCCTACCAGGTGAAGCTGGCCGAAGGAAGTCGCGTGACCTTCCTGGATACGCCTGGCCACGCCGCCTTTACGGCCATGCGGGCCCGCGGCGCCGAGGTCACCGACCTCGTCGTCCTGGTCGTGGCCGCAGACGACGGGGTCATGCCCCAGACCATCGAGGCCATCCTGCACGCCAGGGCGGCGAAGACGCCAATCATCGTGGCCGTCAACAAGATGGACAAGCCCGACGCCAACCCGACCCGGGTCATCAACGAGCTTCTCCAGCACGAAATCGTGGCGGAGAGCCTGGGCGGCGAGACCCAGATCATTGAAGTCTCTGCCCTCAAGAAGACCGGCCTTGATGACCTGATCGAGGCCATCCTGCTGCAGGCCGAGGTCCTCGAACTGAAGGCCAATCCGCACCGGACTGCCGAAGGCGTGGTAATCGAGTCCAAGATCGACCGCGGCCGGGGGGCCGTGTCCACTGTCCTGGTCAAGCGGGGCACCCTGAAGCGCGGCGACATCATCGTGGCGGGTGCCAGCTTCGGCCGGGTCCGCGCCCTGCTGAACGAGCGCGACGAACAGGTTCTCTCGGCGGGGCCGTCCGAGCCGGTGGAGGTCCTTGGCCTCGACGGCGCGCCTTCCCCAGGCGAGGCCTTCGCCGTGGTCGAAACCGAGGCCCGCGCCCGGGAGCTGACCGGTTATCGCATCCGCGTGAAGCGCGAGAAGGCCGGGGCCCCTGTGGCTGGCGGCGTGTCCATGGCCGACTTCATGGCCAAGATGCAGGACAAGAAGATCTCGGAGATGCCGGTCATCATCAAGGCCGACGTCCAGGGGTCGGCAGAGGCCATCGTCGGCTCCCTCGACAAACTCGCCACGGACGAGGTGCGTGCGCGCATCATCCTGTCCGGCGCTGGCGCCATCAGCGAGAGCGACGTCATGCTGGCCAAGGGGTCGGGCGCGCCCATCCTGGGCTTCAATGTCCGGGCCACCACCCAGGCCCGCCAGCTCGCCGAGCGCGAGGGCGTCGAGATCCGCTACTACGCGATCATCTACGACCTGCTTGACGACGTTAAGGGTGTCATGTCGGGCCTACTGGCGCCGGAGCAAAGGGAAACCTTCCTCGGCAACGCCCGCGTCCTGCAGGCGTTCGATATCACCCGCGTGGGCAAGGTAGCCGGCTGCCGCGTCACCGAAGGCGTGGTCCGGCGCGGCGCCCGGGTCCGGATCGTCCGCAACGACATCGTCGTCCTGGAACTGGGGGTCCTGCAGACCCTCAAGCGGTTCAAGGACGAGGTGGCCGAGGTCGGCAACGGCGTCGAGTGCGGCATGGCCTTCCAGGGCTTCCAGGACATCCAGGAAGGCGACATCATCGAGTGCTTCACCATCGAAGCGGTCAAGCGCAGCCTCTAGGGCGGCGGCCTTCGCCGGGGGGGTTCATGCTTAGACGACTCGCCCTGCTCTCCCTGGCCTGCCTCCTGGCCGCCTGCGCGACCGCCAGCCGGGTGGGTGCGGCTAATGACATCCACGCCCTCCTGACGGCGATCCGCGATGATGACCGGGCCGCCTTCGACGCCAGGGTCGACCGTGACGCCCTCAAGGCCGAGATGTCTGCCCGGCTCTCCCGTGAGGCTGGCCGGCTGAAGGTGGAAGGCCTCGACCTGGGCCAGCTGAGTGCCGTCATCGCCCCGAACCTGGCCAACCTCGCCGGCGACGCCCTGATCCAACCCCGGGTCTTCCGCCAGGTCGCCGAGGCCTATGGCTACACACCCGGCAAGCCCCTGCCCGGGCCTGTCGCCATCGCCAGCCGCCTGAAGGCCATGCCGGACGGCCGGGTCTGCGCCACCCGGGATAAGAATGGCCCCTGTCTCCTGGTCTTCACCCGCTCCCCCGAGGGCCGCTGGCGCCTGAGCGGCTTCGAAGGCGACCTGTCCGCCCTCAAGATCCGCTTCTGACGAGGCTCGTCATGTCCTGGGAAGATGCTCTCTCTGCCTACGATCGCTTCGACTTCCAGGATGGTCCCTGGACCCGGCCCGTCTGGCGGCGCGGCACGGGCCCCGCCGTCATCATCATCCACGAAATCCCCGGCCTGCATCCCCTGGTGATCCGCTTTGCGGACCGGGTGGCCGAGGCCGGTATGACCGTCTTCCTGCCAAGCCTGATCGGAGACCCCGGCCGGCCCCTCAGCCGCGGCTACGCCCTGAAATCCATGGCGACGGCCTTCTGCGTCCGGCGGGAATTCAACGTCTGGCGGACCGGGCGGACCAGCCCGATCGCCGACTGGCTCCGGGCCCTGGCCCGCAAGGCCCACGCCGAGTGCGGCGGGGCAGGCGTAGGGGCCGTGGGCATGTGCTTTTCGGGCGGCTTCGCCCTGGCCATGATGACTGAGCCTGCCGTGGTGGCGCCGGTCCTGTCCCAGCCGTCCCTTCCCCTGCCCTTCGGCTCCCGCGCACGGGCGGCGGACATCGACGTCTCGCCCGAGGACCTTCGGTGCGTGAAGGACCGGCTCGAGGCCGAGGACCTGACCGTGATGGGGCTGCGCTTCCGGTCGGACCGGTTCGTGCCCGACGCCAGATTCGATACGCTCAGGGCGACCTTCGGAGACCGTTTCGATGCCGTCGAGCTGGAGGACGCCGACGCCGCCCCTTCCGATATGCCACCGCACTCGGTCCTGACCCTGCACCTTCGGGAGGACGGTCCCACCCGGGCGGCCGAGCAGAAGGTGATCGCCTTCTTCCGACAGAGGACGGGCGCCTGAGCACCCGTTGGCTGGACACCCGGGCCCGTCGCGACTAGAACCCGCCGCCTTCCCCCGCGTCCGCGTCCGATCCGCGGTCCGGGACAGCCATTCGGGACACTCCCCATGAAAAAACATTCCGGCGCCGGACGCGGCGCCCCGGCCGGTCCGTCGCAGCGTCAGCTGAGGGCGGGGGAGCTGATACGCCACGCCCTGGTGGAGATCCTGCGCGAAGAGGACATCGCCGATCCGGACCTGGCTGGCGTCTCGGTGACCTTGACCGAGGTCCGGATGAGCCCCGACCTGCGCCACGCCCACTGCTTCGTCGAACCCCTGGGAGGCCAGGAGGCCGGCCCGGTGGTGGCGGGCCTGAACCGCCATGCGAAATTCCTCAGAGGCCGGCTGGGGCGCGGGATCGACATGAAGTTCACCCCTGACCTCAAGTTCGCCCACGACGAGAGCTTCACCGAGGCAGCCCGCATGGAGGCCCTCTTCCGCGACCCGAAGGTGGCCCGGGACCTGGGGCCGGACGACGCCGACGACGCCGACGCCGACGGCGAAGCCTGATGGGACGGCGAAAAACGGGAGAGGCGA
>NZ_JBAXIM010000177.1:0-4750 GCF_037138395.1 Phenylobacterium sp. | reverse complement strand
GGCGTCCCGTCGGCGAAGACCAGGCGGGCGGGTCCCTGAAGGTGCTGGCGGGCGCCCGCCTGGTCTTCGCCGACGGGACGCCGGACCTCATCTGCTATCCCTCCGACCGGGCGGCCTGGAGCCGGCTGACCCGCCTTCTGACCCTGGGCAAGCGGCGGGCGCCCAAGGGCGGGTGCGACCTGTCCCTCGGCGACTTCCTGGACCACGCGGA
Source organism: Phenylobacterium sp. (assembly GCF_037138395.1). Taxonomy (GTDB): domain Bacteria; phylum Pseudomonadota; class Alphaproteobacteria; order Caulobacterales; family Caulobacteraceae; genus Phenylobacterium. Next base: position 4,539 of record NZ_JBAXIM010000177.1, on the reverse strand, counting down.
GGGCCAGCTGGCCATCGTCCTGCCCCCCGCGCCGGGAGAGGCCGGGAGGGGTGACTTCCCCGGACATCTGGAGGCCCTGGCCCGGGCCCGGCGGGGATGGATCTGGCTGGGAGGTGTGCGCCGCTACGGCCCCCGCGACCTGCAGGACCTGGCCCGGCTGGAGGCCCTGGGGGCGGCGGCCGGGGCACCCCTGGTGGCGGTGGGCGAGGTGCTCTACCACGACGCCCGCCGGCGGGCCCTGCAGGACGTCCTGACCTGTATCCGCGAGGGCTGCACGATCCACGAGGCGGGGCTGAGGCTGGAGGCCAACGCCGAGCGGCGGCTTAAGCCCCCGGCCGAGATGGCTCGCCTGTTCGCCCGCTTCCCCGCCGCCGTTGAGCGCAGCCTGGAGATCGCCGGCCGCGTCGGCTTCGACCTGTCGGAGCTGCGCTATGAATACCCCGACGAGCCTGTCCCGGCGGGCAAGACCCCCATCCAGCACCTGCGTGACCTGACCTGGGAGGGGGCGGGCTGGCGCTTCGAGGGCGGGCTGGGCGAGCGCGAGCGGCGGACCCTGGAGCACGAGCTCGACCTCATCGAGAAGCTGGGCTTTCCCAACTACTTCCTGACCGTCCACGACATCGTCCGCTGGGCGCGCGCCCAGGGCATCCTCTGCCAGGGGCGCGGGTCGGCCGCCAACTCCGTGGTCTGCTTCTGCCTGGGCATCACCGCCGTCGACCCGACGAAGAAGGACCAGGACCTGCTGTTCTCGCGCTTCATCTCCGAGGCCCGGGGCGAGCCGCCAGACATCGATGTCGACTTTGAGCACGAGCGCCGGGAGGAGGTCATGCAGTACCTTTTCCGCCGCTATGGTCGGGACCGGGCCGCCATCGCCGCCACGGTGATCCACTTCCGCCCGCGGATGGCCATCCGCCAGGTGGGCAAGGCCCTGGGCCTGACCGAGGACGTCACCGCGGCCCTGGCCGGGACGGTCTGGGGGCCCTGGAGCGGCATGAGCCCGGACCCCTACATCCGCCAGGCGGGCCTGGACCCGGACGCCCCGGAGATCCGCCGGGCCACGGCCCTGGCCGGCGAGCTTCTGGGCTTTCCCCGCCACCTGTCCCAGCACGTGGGCGGCTATGTCCTGACCCGGGGCCGGCTGGACGAGCTGGTCCCCATCGGCAACGCCGCCATGCCGGACCGCACCTTCATCGAGTGGGACAAGGACGACATCGACGCCCTGGGCCTGATGAAGGTGGACATCCTGGCCCTGGGCATGCTGACCGCCCTGCGCAAGAGCTTCGAGATGATCCCGCCCCGGGCGGACGGGACCCGGCTGACCGACATCGCCCAGGTCCCGCAGGAGGTTCCCCAGGTCTACGACATGCTATGCCGGGCGGACTCCGTGGGCGTCTTCCAGGTGGAGAGCCGGGCCCAGATGTCCATGCTGCCGCGCCTCAAGCCCCGGCGCTTCTACGACCTGGTGATCGAGGTCGCCATCGTCCGGCCCGGCCCCATCCAGGGCGACATGGTCCATCCCTACCTGCGCCGGCGCGACGGGACCGACCCGGTGGACTTCCCCGCCCCGTCGCCGGAGCACGGCCCGCCGGACGAGCTGCACCGGGTGCTGGGCAAGACCCTGGGCGTGCCCCTCTTCCAGGAGCAGGCCATGCGCCTGGCCATCGAGGCGGCCCGGTTCAGCGAGAATGACGCCGACGGCCTGCGCCGGGCCATGGCCACATTCCGCAACCTGGGGAGCATCAGCGAACACCGCCGCCGCTTCCTGGAGGGCATGACCGGGCGGGGCTATGACCCGGATTTCGCCGAGCGCTGCTTCCGCCAGATCGAGGGGTTCGGCTCCTATGGCTTCCCCGAGAGCCACGCCATCAGCTTCGCCCTTCTGGTCTACGCCTCGGCCTGGGTGAAATGGCGCTGGCCCGACGCCTTCTGCGCGGCCCTGATCAACTCCCAGCCCATGGGCTTCTACCTGCCCGCCCAGCTGGTGCGGGACGCCCGGGAGCACGGGGTGGAGGTGCGCCCCGCCGACGTCCTGGCCAGCGACTGGGACTGCACCCTGGAACCGGTGCCCGGCCAGCGGTTGCGGGCCCTGCGGCTGGGCCTGCGACAGGTGCGGGGCCTGGCCCAGGAGGACGTTGAGCGCCTGGTCCTGGCCCGGGCCCGGGGGGCCCGCGCCCTCCCCGACTTCGCCCGGGTGGTGAGCGGACGGGGGATGGAGCTCCTGGCCGAGGCCGACGCCTTCGCCGGCCTGGGGATAAGCCGCCGCCAGGCCCTGTGGGCAGTGAAGGGACTGGCCGGCGCCGACCGGGCGGACCGGGACGCGCCCCTGGCCGCGGGGGCCGATCTGCCCGAGCCCAGGGTCGACCTGCCGCTCATGAGCGCCGCCCGGGAGACCGCCGAGGACTACCGCACCCTGCGCCTGTCCCTGAAGGCCCACCCCTGCGCCTTCCTGCGCGAGGACCTGGCGGCGCGGGGCGCGCGCCCGGCGGCGGATCTGAAGCGGATGCGGGACGGGCGCCGCACCGCCGTGGCCGGCCTGGTCCTGGTGCGCCAGAGGCCGGGTACGGCGAAGGGGGTGGTCTTCATGACCCTGGAGGACGAGACCGGGACGGCCAACATCGTCGTCTGGAAGGATGTCTTCGAGGCCCACAGGCCGGCGGTCATGCGCTCGGGCCTGGCCCTGGTGGAGGGGCGGGTGCAGGTCGCCGGGGACATCCTCCACCTGGTGGCCGAGCGGATCACCGACCTGTCCGTCCTGGCGGCGGGCCTGCGGACAGATGAATCCGGCGAGGCACCCAAGGCCGGCGGCGGACGGCTGTTGGCGAGCCGAGACTTCCACTGAGGGCCTCAGGGCCTTGACGTCCGCCCGGCCCTGCGGCGAAGTCGGGGCGACAGGGAGATACGCCATGACCCCAACGCCCCAGGCCCTCGCCCGCCTCGCCGCCCTTGCCCTCGCCCTCCTCGCCACCCCGGCTCTCGCCGAGCCCGCCCGGGTCCGGGTGGAGACGGGCGCCCTGGCCGGCGAGGCAAAGGACGGCGTCGGCGTCTGGCGCAACATCCCCTATGCCGCTGCGCCGACGGGCGACCGCCGCTGGGCGCCGCCAGCCCGGGCTGCCGGCTGGACGGGCGAGCGGGACGCCACGAAGACCGGACCCTCCTGCGTGCAGAAGATGAATACCGACGGGACACCCAATGGCGGGGGCGCCAACGGCCCCATGAGCGAGGACTGCCTGCAGCTGAACGTCTTCGCCCCGGCGAAGGCCCGAAAGGCGCCGGTCATGGTCTGGATCCACGGCGGTAGCCACCGGGAGGGGGCGGGCTGGATCTACGACGGCTCGGCCTTTGCCCGGCAGGGGATCGTGGTGGTGACGATCAACTATCGCCTGGGCCCGCTGGGCTATTTTGCCCACCCCGCCCTGACCGCCGCCGCCCGGAAGGACGAGTCCCTGGCCAACTACGGCCTGATGGACCAGATCGCCGCCCTGCAGTGGGTGAAGCGCAACATCGAAGCCTTCGGGGGCGACCCCCGACAGGTCACGGTGTTCGGCGAGAGCGCCGGAGGCATGAGCACCCTGGCCCTGCTGGCGACGCCCTCGGCCAAGGGCCTCTACGCCCGCGCCATCGTCCAGTCGGGGGGCGGCTGGTTCCCGCCAACGACCCTGGCCGCAAAGGCCCAAGCCAGCGAAGAGGCCCTGGCGGCCATGGGCCATGCCAAGGCCTCCGCCGCCGACCTGCGGGCCCTGCCGGCCGAGAGCCTCATCAAGGGGGTTGGCGGAAGCTTTGGTCCCTTCCCGGACGGCCGCCTGCTGAAGGAGACCCCCAGCCAGGCCTTCGCCGCCGGGCGGGCCGCCGACGTGCCGCTGATCATCGGCTGGAACTCCGGCGAGGACTCCCTGATGGGCCCCTGGCGGCCAGAGATGATCCGCGCCGTGCCGGAGGGGGCGCGGGAGGTCTATACCAGCCCGGCCGCCCGGGGTGACGAGGCCCTGGCCAGGGCCGTCTTCACCGACCGGGCCATGGGCGCGCCGGCCCGCTGGATCGCCCGCCAGGCCGCCTCGGGCGCCCCGGCCTGGCTCTACCACTTCTCCTATGTGGGAACCCGGTTCCAGCCCTTCACCGACCGGGCCGCCCACGCCGCGGAGATCCAGTACGTCTTCCAGTACTGGGGTCGCCGGACCCCCATGTCGGCGGTGTCGGAAGAGGACAAGGCCATGGCCACCCTGATGAACGGCTGCTGGGCCACCTTTGCCAAGACCGGCCGCCCGGACTGTCCCACAGGCCAGGCCTGGCCCGCCTATTCAAAGGCGCAGGACACCCTGCTGGAGTTCGGCCGCGACACCGGCCTGAGGACCGGCTTCCAGTCTGGCCGCCTCGACTTCCAGGAGACAAGGACCCTCTCGGGTCTGGCCCTGCCCTGAGCTGCGCCGACATCTTGAGCCCCTAAGGCGCAGGAACCGGCCAAGCGGCGAGAGGGGTCTGCGGCGCCTCCGTTGACCCCCTCCGTCCCGCTACGCGGTCCACCTCCCCCTGGGGGGAGGAATT
>NZ_JBAXIM010000176.1:0-4767 GCF_037138395.1 Phenylobacterium sp. | reverse complement strand
ACTGGCACGGCCTGCTCGTGCCCTGGAAGATGGACGGCGTTCCGGGGATCAGCTTTACGGGCGTTCCGCCCGGCGAGACCTTTACGGCGGCCTTCCAGGTCCGGCAGGCGGGGACCTACTGGTACCACGGCCATTCCAACATGCAGGAGGCCCTGGGGCTGTTCGGGCCCCTGGTCGTCGACCCGGCGGGGGAGGATCCCGCCCCCTTCGATCGCGAGCATGTCCTCATGCTGTCCGACTGGAGCCAGCTGCATCCGCATCAGGTCTTCCGCAGGCTCAAGCAGAGGCCGGACTATTACAACCCCGCCCGGCCGACCCTCTCTGGCCTCCTGTCCGGCGCCCCGCCCTCGGCCGCCGACCGGAAGATGTGGGCGGCCATGCGCATGGATCCCGCCGACATCGCTGACGTGGCCGCCCCGGAATGGCGCCAGCTGGTCAACGGCTGCAACACCGACGCCAACTGGACCGGGCTCTTCAGCCCCGGCGAGCGGGTCCGGCTGAGGGTCATCAACGCCTCGGCCATGACCAACTTCAACTTCCGGATCCCCGGCCTGCCCATGACGGTGGTCCAGGCCGACGGCCAGGACGTCGAGCCGGTGGAGACGGACGAATTCCAGATCGCCATCGCCGAGACCTACGACGTCATCGTCCGCCCGACGGCAGACCAGCCCTACGCCCTGGTGGCCGAGGCCCTCGACCGGTCGGGCCTTGCCCGGGCCACCCTGGCACCCCGGGCGGGGATGATCGCCCCGGCGCCAGCCCTACGGCCGCGGCCGCTCCTGACAATGCGCGACATGGGCATGCCCGACCATGGGCCCGGCGGCATGGATCACTCCGCCCACGGAGGGACTGGGGACGGACCTCGTAATCCGGGGTCCACCGGCGCGGCACCGGCGGCCGCGGACCGCACGGGCGACCGTCCGACGGGGCTTGAGCACGTACCTCACCGGGTCCTGACCTATCGACAGCTGAAGTCCCTGAAGGTCGATCCCGAGCCCCGGCGGCCGGACCGGCGGCTCGACATCCACCTGACGGGCAACATGGAAAGGTACATGTGGTCCTTCGACGGTGTGCGGATGTCCGAACGGCCCGACCCCCTGGTCTTCCGACAGGACGAGCGGGTGCGGGTCCGGCTGATCAACGACACCATGATGCCCCACCCCATCCACCTGCACGGCCACTTCTTCGAGGTGGTGACGGGCCAGCCGGGGCGTCATCCGCGCAAGCACACGGTCAATGTCCTGCCAGGCGGGATCGTGACCTTCGACCTGACGGCGGACGCTCCCGGGGACTGGGCCTTCCACTGCCATATGATGATGCACATGCACGCTGGCATGTTCCGGATCGTCTCGGTGCGGCCAGGCGTGGAGGCGTCGTGACCGCGCTTCGCATCGGGCTCCTGGGGCTGGCCCTGCTGGCCCTGGCCGAACCTGTTGGAGCCCAAATTCACACCCCACAGGGTCACACGGGCCACGGAGGAACAGCCAGGTCGGATATGGCCCGGGCCCGGGAGGCCCTCTACCGGGACAATGGCGGCCAGACCCTGGGGGGCGCCCGGCTCGACCTGGCCGAGGGCGGCGACGGCGTACAGGGCGGGGATTGGCGTCTGGAGGGTTCAGCCTGGACCGGTGGCGACATCTCCCGCGTCCGGGTCGGCGTCCGCGCCGCAGGCAGCGGCGGATCGGCGGACACGGCAGAGGTCGAGGTCTCCTATGTCCGGGCCTTCGACCCTTGGTGGAACCTCCAGGTGGGCCTGGGCAAGGACTTCGGCGGCGACGGACCGGCCTATCTCTCTGCCGGGGTCGAAGGCCTCGCCCCCTACTGGGTCCACACGTCGGCCGAGCTGCGCGTGGACGAGCGGGGGCACCTAGGCGCGCGCTTCGAGGCGGCGAGCGACCAGAGGCTCACCCGCCGGCTGATCCTCCAGCCCCGGGTCGAAGCCGGGCTTCGGCTCGACGGCGGCATCGAAGCGGAGGAGGCCGAGGCCGGCCTGCGACTGCGCTACGAAATCCGCCCGGAGTTTGCGCCCTATGTCGGCTGGGTCTGGAGCCACCATGCCGGCGAGGCGCCGGGCGAGTCGGCGCGCTCAGGGTCCGGACTTGTCGCCGGCCTGACCGCCTGGTTCTGACCGCCTGGTTCTGACCTACCTGCCCTTAAACACCGGTTGGCGCTTCTCGAAGAAGGCCTTGCGGGCCTCCTTGGCATCCTCGCTGGCGAAGGCGATGCGGATGTTCGAGACCTCGTAGCGCAGCTGCACTTCCGGATCGGGGGTCTCGTAGGACTTGACCATGCCGCGCTTGAGCAGGCGCAGGGTGATGGGCGACCAGGCGCAGAGGCTCTGGCAGTAGGCGGAGAAGCGCTCCTGGAAGTCGGCGTCGGCCACCGCTTCGCCGGCCAGCCCCCAGGCGACGGCCTCCTCGCCGGTCACCGTCCGGTTCTCCATCATGAAGCGCATGGCGCGCTCATAGCCCATGGCCTGGGGCAGGGTGATGGTCAGGCCCGCATCCGGCGACCCGCCAATCCGGGTATAGCCCGCCATCAGGCGCGCGGAATGGGCGATCAGGCGCACGTCGCAGGCCATGGCCAGGCCCAGACCCGCGCCCACGGCCACCCCGTTGATCCCGCCTATCACCGGCTTGTCGCAGGTCTTGCGCAGGGTCAGGACGAACTGGCCGACCCAGCCAATGTCGTCCAGCTGGGCGGCCTGGGGCGTCAGGGGCGTGTAGGGCTTGGTATCCGGCGACAGGTCGAGACCCGCGCAGAAGGCATCGCCCGTCCCGGTCAGGCCCACCACCCACACATTGTCGTCGGCGGCGGCGGCGCGCACCGCCTCGATCACACCCCAGGCGAGCTCCAGGGAGATGGCGTTCTTCTTCTCGGGCCGGTTCAGGGTGATGATCCGGACGTGGCCTTCGTCGCGGACGGTGACGGGATCGCTCATGGGGAAACTCCGGTCTGGAAGGGTGGCAGGGTCAGTCGTCGACGGCGCCGTGCTCGATCATGTGATCAGCGGCGCTGCCCAGCATCTGCATGAACATGTCATCGCCCCGGGCGGTGCGGGTGACGACCATGGCGGCGAAGAAGGCGGTCAGGAACAACAGGTAGGCGCCCTGGCCGTAGTGCCGGCGCAGGTCGGCCCTGTCGTAACCCGTGACGCCATTGGCCTTCAGGGTGTCGAGGTAGAGGTCCAGCAGGGCCGGCTCGTGGGCACGGCGGACCTCTCCGGGCAGGGCGCCCGCGAGGAAGTAGGCCAGGTCTGTGGGGCCCGCACCATAGGCAAAGGACTGCCAGTCCAGGACGGTGACCGGGTGGCCGCCGTCTGGTGCGCCAAACATCATGTTGTCAGGGCGGAAGTCGTTGTGCGTCAGGCAGCGGGGTCCGTCATGCCTCTGGCCCAGCCAGGAAGAGCGGGTGGAGACCCAGTCCCCAACCTCGGTCCATTCCGGCTTCAGGCGTTCGGCATAGCGGTCCTTGAAGCCCATCCACAGCATGGCCACGGACGCATCGCCCGCGGAGGTGGAAGGGGCGGCCTTCGAGCCCGAAACCCAGGGCAGGTCGTCCAGTCCGTCATCGCCCCAGTGCGAGGCGTGCAGCAGGCCGGCCTGCACCGTGACCCGGCGGGCCTGCTCCAGGGTGACCCCGCGCAGTTGGTCGCCCTGCCCGGCGGGGGCCAGGTCCTCCATCATCAGGACGAAGTTGTGGGTCGCCTCGTCAACGTCGGTGAACCAGCAGCGGGGTGTGTGGATAAGGGCCGTGGGCGCCAGGTGCTGGTAGAAGCGCACCTCTCGCAGGTAGTTGCCCAGGGCCACGCCGGTGGCGCGGCTCTCCGGCCCCGCAGCGGGAAACTTACCGACCAGGGAGTCCGGGGCGCCCTCGCCCCGGCGGGCGTAGTCCAAGGTAAAGCGGACACTGTCGCCAATCTGGCCCGTCCCGACGGGCCTGGCCGTGAAGCTGCGGACCTCGGCGTCCACCCCGCCGGCGGCAAGGACATCTGTCAGCCAGGCGCAGTCGATGTCGCCGGGTTCGCGGATGTCGGGACGGGTCATGAGTGCGGGTGCCCGCAAACTTTGTCGAAGGCGATGCGGTCCCCGCCAAGCCGGCTTAGGTCGAAGCCCCGGAGTTTCCTCGTCATGCCGCACCTCCCGTCCGCGCGGCCTGTGCCGCGTCCGCTTCAAGACCGTCATATGAAAGCCCGGCGCGGACGGGCGCAAGACTTCCCCGACGTCGCCGGGGACTCAGGCCTCTCCGGCCAGGGCCAGGGCGATGTAGCCGAGGGCCAGGACATAGCCCTGCACACCCAGGCCAGCGACCACCCCGGTGACCCCGGCGCTCATGATGGAGTGGCCGCGCCAGTCCGCCTCGACCGTGCGCTTATGAATGTTGGAGATGTGCACCTCCACCACCGGGCACTCGCACATTTTCAGGGCGTCCAGCACCGGGGCCGAGAAGTGGCTAAAGCCGGCGGGATTGATCACCAGGCCGGCATCCTTTCGGGCCGCCTGGATCCAGTCGATCATCTCAAACTCGCGATTGGTCTGGCGGAATTCGAGGTCGAAGCCGTGCCGGTCGGCGGCGGCGGCACACAGGGCCTCCACGTCGGCCAGGGTGCGCGAGCCGTAGAGATGCGGTTCCCGCTGGCCCAGCAGGTTCAGGTTCGGACCGTTCAGCACATGGACCCGGTGGCTCATGGCACCCTCCCGCGACAGACACCGCCCGGCGGGGGCGGCGAAAAGGCCTTAGCCCCTTGCGGGGCGGATGTGAACCGGG
>NZ_JBAXIM010000175.1:0-4820 GCF_037138395.1 Phenylobacterium sp. | reverse complement strand
AGTCGGTGCCGACCACATAGTCCGGAAGGGCGCCGTTCAGGCCGCGTCCACCCCAGCCGCCGGTCGGGTCTGCGCCTCCCGAGGAGCCTTCGGTTGTGCCGGTGAAGCCCGCAGGCAATTCGGGGACCTGCGGGCGGAAGTCGTCAGGCTGGGGCCGCAGGAGGGCGCCGACGAGAAGGCCCAGCCCCGCAAAGGCGACGGCGCCGGCGATCTCCACCTTCATGGCCGGCGGTTCCCTGCGGGTGTCTGCATCAGGCGGCCCGGCGCACTGCCCGCTCGATCAGGTCACAGACCCGGGGAACCAGGGCGGCGGGTATGTTGTGGCCCATGCCGTCCAGCACGTGCATCTCGGCCCCCGGAATGCAGGCGGCAGTATCCTGCCCGCCCTCGACCGGCACCAGGGGATCGTCGGCCCCGTGGATGACGACCGTGGGCGCGGTGATGCGGCGCAAGGCCTCCCGGCGGTCGCCGCTGCCCAGGATGGCCGCGTACTGGCGCAGGAAGCCCACCGGATAGTAGGCGCGTCGGAAGGAGGCCTCGATCCCGGCGCGCTCGGCGGCCTCGTCGGAGACACCCGCCGGGCCTGCCATGACCCGAGCCGACTTCAGGCCATGGTCGAGGAAGGCGTCCAGGTCCTGGTGCGGATCCGGCCCCCGGTTGACCAGGAAGGCCACGGCCTCGGGCTTGGCGGGGGGCAGTCCCGGATTGCCGGTGGAGGACATGATCGAGGTCAGGGAGCGCACCCGGTGCGGGTGCTCGGCGGCCAGCATCTGGACGATCATGCCGCCCATGGAGGCCCCGACCACGTGGGCTGAGCCCAAGCCCAGGCCTTCGATCACGCCAGCGGCGTCCGCGGCCATGTCGGACAGGAAGTAGGGAACCTCGGGGCGGCGGCCTTCCCGGACCGCCTTGGCGACGTCGCCGATGCTGGGCGGCGGGGCGTCATCGAAGCGGTGGGACAGGCCCACGTCGCGGTTATCGAAGCGCACGACGCGATAGCCGCGTCCGGCGAGGTCTCCGACCATGTCCATGGACCAGCGGATCATCTGGGCCCCCAGGCCCATCACCAGGACGACAGGTTCACCGCCCTCGGGTCCGTGGAGGTCGTACTCGATCGAAACGCCATTCGCGGTCAGCTGGGCCATGGTTGTCTCCCTCTTGTGAGGCGGCCACACTGGCGCGACCGTCCCCGGGCCGCAAGCGGCGCGGCGGATCAGCCCTTCTCGATGAAGCTGTCGAGCACCTTCTTTTCGCCTGCCTTGTCGAAGGCGACGGTCAGTTTGGAGCCCTCGGCGACGAGGACCCGGCCGTAGCCGAACTTCTGGTGGAAGACCCGGTCGCCCCGGGCGTAGGCACTGGACTGGGGATCGGAGACGGCCAGGAGCTTGCCCTCGCCCTCGATGACCGTCCGCCTGGAGGCCTGCGCCGCGGGGCGGGGCCGGTCCTGGGCACGGCGCCAGCCAGGGGAGTCGTAGGTGGACCCGAAGGCCGGGGTCTCGTCCCATCGGCTGGCCGTCGCCTGCATGCCGGGGCCGCCGCTGAAATAGCCAGTCTCGGAGACCGCCTCAACGTGGGCCTCGGGCAGTTCATCGACAAAGCGGCTGGGCAGCTGGCTCGTCCAGCGGCCATAAACCAGGCGGTTGGCGGCGAAGGAGATCCGGGCTGACCTGCGGGCCCGGGTCAGGCCGACATAGGCCAGGCGCCGCTCCTCCTCGAGCCCCTTCTCGCCGGTCTCGTCCAGGCTGCGCTGGGAGGGGAAGACCCCTTCCTCCCAGCCGGGCAGGAAGACCAGGGGAAACTCCAGTCCCTTGGCCGAGTGCAGGGTCATGATCTGGACGGCGTCGGCCTGGGGCCCGCGGTCCATGTCCATGACCAGGGAGACGTGCTCCAGATAGGCCTGGAGGGTGTCGAAGGCGTCCATGGACTGGACCAGTTCCTTCAGGTTCTCCAGCCGGGTCTGGGCGGTGGGGGTGCGGTCGGCCCGCAGGGCGTCGGTATAGCCGCTCTCCTCGAGAATGGCCTCGGTCACCCGGGCGTGGTGGGTGTCCCGGGACAGGGCTGTCCAGCGGTCGAGATCGCGCAGGAAGTTGGCCAGGGAGGTGCGGGTGCGGGCCGGCAGCTCGTCGGTGACGGCGGCCTCCCGGGCGGCGGTCAGGGCCGACACGCCCGAGGCCCGGGCGATCTGGAACAGCTTCTGGACCGAGGCCTCGCCAATGCCCCGGCGCGGGGTGTTGATGATGCGCTCGAAGGCCAGGTCGTCGTCCGGCGACTGGACAAGGCGCAGGTAGGCGTGGGCGTCGCGGATCTCGGCGCGCTCGAAGAAGCGCGGCCCGCCCACCACCGTGTAGGGGATGGACATCAGGACAAAGCGCTCCTCGAAGGCGCGCATCTGGAAGGAGGCCCGGACCAGTATGGCCATGTCCCGGTAGACGAGGGGCCCGTCTTCGCGTTCGCCCCGGCGGGCGCGCTCGATTTCCTCGGCCACCAGCCGGCTCTCCGCCTCGCCATCCCAGACGCCGCGCACCAGGACCTTGGCCCCGCCCTCGGCCTCGGTCCAAAGGGTCTTGCCCAGCCGGCCCCGGTTGGCGGCGATCAGCCCCGAGGCCGCGCCCAGGATGTGGGCGGTGGAGCGGTAGTTGCGCTCCAGCCGGACAACCTTCGCGCCCGGGAAGTCCTTTTCGAAGCGCAGGATGTTGTCCACCTCCGCGCCCCGCCAGCCATAGATCGACTGGTCGTCATCGCCCACGCAGCAGACATTGCCCCGGGACTGGCCCAGGAGGCGCAGCCAGAGGTACTGGGCGACATTGGTGTCCTGGTACTCGTCGACCAGGATGTAGCGGAAGCGGCGGTGGTACTCCTCCAGGATGTCCGGCCGGGCCAGAAGCAGGGTCAGGTTGTGCAGGAGGAGGTCGCCGAAGTCGCAGGCGTTCAGCACCCTCAGGCGCTCCTGGTAGGCCCGGTAGAGGTCCTGGACCTTGTTGCCGGCAAAGCCTGCGCCCTCTCCGGAGGGTAGCTTTTCAGGTGTCCAGCCGCGGTTCTTCCAGTTGTCGATGAGGCCGGCCAGAGCCTTGGGCGTCCACCGCTTCACGTCGATGTTGGCCGCCTCCATCACCTGCTTGATCAGACGCTCCTGGTCGTCGGTGTCGAGGATGGTGAAGGTAGACTTCAGGCCCACGATCTCGGCGTGCCGGCGCAGGATCTGGGCGGCGATGGAGTGGAAGGTGCCCAGCCAGCGCAGGCCCTCGGCCTCGGGCCCGAGGATGACGGCCAGGCGCTCGCGCATCTCCCGCGCAGCCTTGTTGGTGAAGGTGACCGCCAGGATCTCCCAGGGCCGGGCCCGGCCGGTGGCAAGGATATGGGCCAGGCGCGTGGTCAGCACCCGGGTCTTGCCGGTGCCGGCGCCGGCCAGCACCAGGACGGCTCCATCTAGGGCCTCCACGGCCTCGCGCTGCTCGGCGTTGAGCCCCTTGAGGTAGTCCGCCTCGCTGGCGCGCAGCCCTGCGCTGGCCCTCTCGCTGAGGGTCAGGGGCCGGTCTTCCCCGCCGTCATGTGATTCCGTCTCCGACATGGGAACAGATGTAGCACGCGCCGCGCGGGGGATTCAGCCCTTCGCCTGCAGGGCGGCGACGCGGCAGGCTGAGGCGAGGGGCCGGTTTCCGCGACCGGCGTCGATCTCGGCGACGAGGGCGGAGAGGCGCAGGCCCCGGGCCGCCGCCATGGCCTCCAGGGCCGTCCAGAATTCAGGCTCCATCGCCAGGGAGGTGGCGTGGCCCGCAAGGTTGAGGGAGCGTTTCCGGAGAGTCATGTGACGTCAGGAATACATCATGCGGGCAACAGGCGGCAGACCCTTGAATCCAGACCCCTGGGACGATAACTCTATCGAAACTAAGCAATGTTTAGTGGACGCCATGACCGCCAGTGTACTGACAGCTGACACACCCATCCCCACCCCCCGCCGTGAGTGGGGGGCTGCGCTCCGCGCCCTGCGCCGCCTGCTGCGCGACAAGGAGGACACCCGCCAGGTCTTCGAGATCATGCAGGCCCTGTCGGGGGACTCCATGGGCGAGAACTACCGCAAGCTCTGCTCCACGCCCCGGGGTGGCCGGATCGCCTACGAGCGCGTCGAGTTCGCCCGCAGGCTCATGGATGACGCCTGGCTGGACAGCCTTCCCGAGGGCTCGGTGGGCGCGGCCTACCGGACCTTCATCCGCAGCCAGGACCTGTCGGCGGAGGGCCTTGCCGATGTCAGCCGGGAGATGGGCAGCCATATCGACATCCCGCATCCGGTGGCCTGGATGGCCCGCCGGACCCGGGACGTCCATGACCTTTGGCACATACTGACGGGCTATGGACGCGATGGACTGGGCGAGGCCTGCCTGGTGGCCTTCTCCTACCCGCAGACCCGCAGCCTCGGCTGGGCCCTGATCGCCATGGGGGCGGTCTCGCGCACCCGCGGCGGCCGCTATCCCTACGCCCGGGCCATCTGGCAGGGCTACCAGCGCGGCAAGGCAACCCAGTGGCTGCTGGGCGAGGACTATGAGGCCCTGCTCGCCGAACCCCTGGACGCCGCCCGCCGTCGCCTGGGCATCACCCCGCCGACGATCTACGATTCGATCCCGCCCGAAGCCCGGGACATCGTCCCGGCGGTCTGAGGGCAGGGGAAGTGGCGGCGAGGCCGTTGACCCCCTCAGTCGGCTTCGCCGACAGCTCCCCCTGAGGTGGAGCAATCAGACAGTTCTAATTCCGCCCCCTCTGGGGGAGGTGGCCCGGGGCAAGGCCCCGGGACGGAGGGGGCAGCTGAGCTGCCGTTGACCCCCTCA
>NZ_JBAXIM010000174.1:0-4822 GCF_037138395.1 Phenylobacterium sp. | reverse complement strand
CGCCTGCCCCCACCGCTGCCCCTGCCCCTGCCGCGACCCCGTCGACCTAGGACCTGTTGCGATCCGTCGGAACCGGTTATCGGACTGAGTTGCCGAAAAGACGTGAGCTGCCCGCATCGGCACCTGCGCGAGACCGCACGATATGTCGATAATGGCGGCAGACGGCGGGCTCGCCAGGAGAGGCCTCCGGCCAAATTCAACCCACACGGGCCGCATCCGGCGGTGACCTGGCAGAACCCGGTCTTCACAGGTCAATATGCGAATGTTATTCGCTTTGATGTCGTGCAAGGGTCCGGGCGCGGTCATGCTGACGATGCCACCAATAAGGGAGGGTAGGATGAGCGAGCACGATCAGATCGGTTACGGCGTGGATCACGGCGTGGCCACGATCACCTTCAACCGGCCGGAGAAGCTGAATGCGCTCACCCCGGCCATGTTGCAGCTCTTCTTCACCGCTGTCCGGCGCGCGGCAGCCGATCCCGAATGCCGGGTGATCGTCATCACAGGCGCGGGGCGCGGGTTCTGCGCGGGCCTTGATCTGAGCGTTATTGGAGCGGGCGGGACCTCCAACGCACCCTCGACAACAGAGGATGTCGCGCCACCGCAATGGGGAGACGACGTCGGACCGGATCTGTCACGGTTCTTCTCGGGCGGATGGAATGAGTTGATCACCTCCCGCAAGCCGACGATCGCCGCGATCAACGGCCCGGCGTTCGGCTGGGGCTTCATCCTCGCCCTTCACTGCGACATTCGCTTCGCTGCCCGGTCTGCGGTGATGAACGCCACCTTCGCCCGTCTGGGCGTACCGGCGGAAAAGGGCTCCGGGTGGCTGCTAGCACGCCTGATCGGCTCTGCCCGGGCGCTTGACCTTCTCTATTCCGCCCGACGTATAGACGGCGTCGAGGCTGAACGGCTTGGCATCGTCAACACCGTCCTGGAGGACGACGCTCTGGGCGAGCACGTGACTGCCTACGCCCGGCAGATTGCCTCTCAATCAGCCCCCCGAGCCCTTGCCGCCATGAAGGCGCAAGTCTGGTCAGCCCTGGACGACCCCTATGATGTGGGCTTTGCCGATGCTGACAAGGAACAGGACCTGTGTACCCGGACTGAAGACTTCCGCGAAGGCATCGCCAGCTACAGGGAAAAACGGGCCCCGGAATTTCGCGGTCAATGAAGTTCAACAACGACAAGCTCAGGGAGATCATAACATGAAGACGCGCATCACAGAGATGTTCGGGGTCGAGACGCCGATCGTCATGGGGGGGATGACCGGGGTCGGCTATGGCGAGCTGGTGGCAGCGGTGGCCAATGCCGGGGCACTGGGCTTCATCACCGCTCACATGTTCCCGTCGGGTGAGGCCCTGCTGGCGGAAATCGAGAAGACCAAGGCCCTGACCTCCAAGCCCTTCGGCATAAACCTGACGTTGCTGCCATCGATCAACCCGATCCCTTATGACGACTATCGCGAGGCCATCATCGCGTCCGGCATCAAGATAGTTGAAACGGCGGGACGCGCGCCGGTGGACCATCTGCCCCGCTTCAAGGAGGCGGGCGTGAAGGTGATCCACAAGTGCACCTCCGTCCGACATTCGGTCTCTGCCGTGCGTCACGGCGTAGACGTGATCAGCATCGACGGTTTCGAATGTGCCGGGCACCCGGGCGAGGACGATATCGGCCTCGTGGTGCTCCTGCCCGCGACAGTGGATGCAGTGGACGTGCCGGTGATCGCGTCCGGCGGCATGGCCGACGGGCGCAGCCTGGTTGCCGCCCTCGCTCTTGGTGCCGAAGGCGTCAACATGGGCACCCGCTTCTGTGCAACGGTAGAGGCCCAGATTCACCCAGCCGTGAAGCAGCAGATCGTGGACTTCACCGAGCGGGACACGGTGCTGGTGGGTCGCTCCCTGAAGAATACCGCCCGGGTCGCTCGCAACGCCATCTCGGAACAGGTAGCGGAGATCCAGAGGGACCCGACCAAGTCCTTCGCCGACGTGAAGGAACTGATGGCGGGCGTCCGGGGCCGCAACAACGTCTTGCGCGATGGTGATCTGAATGGCGGCATCTGGACCACGGGCCAGAGCCAGGCTCTGATCCACGATGTGCCGACCTGCGCCGAGGTTGTCCGCAACATCATGGCCCAGGCCGACGGCATTCTGGCGAAACGGTTCATGGCCATCGCAGGCTGAGGCGCGGCCGGGACGGTGCCTCGACCACCTGTCAACCCAACCCGCCCCGGCCGCGGCCACCGCCGCAGATCATCAGGACACCATAACCGCTTCTGAAACTGCATTTTGTGCCGAATTCGCGGGCCGGACGAGATGCGGGACCTTAAGGCCTATGTCGCCAGGGTCGCCGCCCGTCCGGCTTTTGAGACCGCGATCACGATGCAATAGGGCGGGTGCCTTCAGATCCCCAGCATTGCCCGCGCCATGATGTTACGCTGGATCTCGCTGGTTCCCCCAAGGATCGTAACCGCCCGGTCATACAGATAGCGCCCCATGGCCACAGCCGCCTCGCGACCTTCGTGGCTCGCCTGCGGTCCCAAGGCCTCTATCGCCAATTCGTCAAGTCGCTGGGTAAGGACGTTCCCCTGGAGCTTGAGCATTGAAGCGGCCGCGCCCGGAGATTCGCCCAGGGCCCGAGCAGAAACGACCCGGTGCTCCTGCATTTCGACCGCTGTGATATCGATCTCGACCTGAGCGAGTTTGCGGCCAAACCCTGCGTCCTCAGTGGCGTACCTGGAGGCCAGGTCTCGCACCCATTTCAACCTCGCCCAGAGCCCGTTGGCGTAGTTGCCGCCGCGCTCGAACTCGAGAAGGTACTTGGCGACGGTCCAACCCTCGTTCTCGGCCCCGATCCGCTGGGATTTCGGAACCCGCACGTCGTCAAAGAAGACCTGGTTGAACTCATGCTCGCCCGAGATGTTGATGATCGGGCGCATGGTCAGGCCAGGCGTGTTGCGGTCGATCAAGAGGAAGGAGATGCCGCGCTGCGGCTTGGCCTCCAGGTCCGTTCTCACCAAACAAAAGATGTGCGTCGCCTGATGTGCCAGGCTGGTCCAGATTTTGGTTCCGTTTACGACATAGTCGTCGCCGTCCGGCCGGGCACGGGTTTGAAGTGAGGCGAGGTCCGAGCCTGAGCCAGGTTCGGAATAGCCCTGACACCAACGGTGTTCGCCCGACAGGATCTTCGGCAGATAGTAAGCCTGCTGCTCGGGGGTTCCGAACCCGATGATCACCGGACCGCACATGCGGATCCCAAAACTGTGTATGCCCGGTGCCCCGGCCGAGGCGCATTCTGACGCGAAGATGTGGCGCTCGGTCGTTGTCCAGCCCGTTCCGCCGTGCTCGACAGGCCAGTCCGGCGCCACCCACCCCTTTCGATGCAGCGTGGCATGCCATTTTGCAGTCGGTGCCAGGTCGCAGAAGGAGCCCGTCCTTGCCGCCCCGGCTGCGCGCAAGTCCTCGGTCAGGTGCGCGTCCAGAAAGGCGCGAACCTCTTCACGAAAAGCCAGGTCGGCGGGGGCGAGTTGCAGGTCCATGGGTCATGTCCTCGGCGGAGGGGAAATGGCTGGATTTCCAAAAGGAACGCTCAAACGCGAATATCATTTGCATATTGGCCTGTGAAGAGCCCGGACACTCCATGCTGGATGAGGTCCAGAGCATCACCTCAATAGCGACCGGGCAGGCGCAGCATCCGTGCAGGCTCCGGCCCTTTTCCGCGCGCCAACATTGACAGTGCGGTGTCTTGGCGGACAAGGGAGTATGGACTTTTATGAGGCTTCCCCATTCGTCCGACGCCCGGTGCAGGAGCGGAGCCGCGCGGCGCTGGCCCGCATTGTTGCCGCCGCAACCGAAGTGCTTGTGCGCAAGGGAAATGACGGCTTCTCGATGGCAGAGGTTGCCGAAGCGGCAGGCATCCCTGTCGGCAACATCTATCGACGTTTCGACGGCAAGGACAGCATCGTTCAGGCCATCAAGCTGGAGGCTATAAGGCGCCTCGAAGATGCTGTCTGCGAGCGTCTGAACGGGCAACAATTTGCTGGGCCAAGCCAGATTGTATCTGAAATCTCTTCAATCCTGGCTGAAATATCGGAGCGGGATGAGTCTTTACACCGCGTATTGTATAGTTATCGCATGCTCACTCCGTCGCTCCGCGCCATTGGACTGGCCGGCCGCGGCCGAGTTTTTGGGCATTACAATAATGCTATTTCTGGTTTTCTTCATTTTCTGCCCGAACACCGGCGGCGGTCAGTGATCGGGTTCTCCTACCAAATCATAGTCTCGTCTTTTGTCTCGAAGTCCCGGGGTGACGACCCCATCCTGCTGGAGATGTCTTGGTCAGCCTTGGCGCAGGAAGTCACAAAGGCGGCCACCGGCTACCTCAAAGAGGCGACCTAGACGGAGGCGATAGTGCCGGGCTCAGTCCACCTCCTGGTGTTTGGCATTCCCCGGCGTCGGCGAGGTCGCACTTCAGAGCAAATCCTGGGGGCCACAGGCCGTGAAGCGCGGCGAACTCCAGACGCTATCTCGCTTGGGTTTGAATCTGGAAGGCGGTCGTTCACGTTGGACCGCCTCGTGAAATGCGAAAGGCGGGTTTCCGGCGACGCCTCATTTTCTGTTGTTGGCGCAGGGCAGCGATCTGGCGTCGGACACCGCAATGTCCGCCTCCCCATCTTGAACGTCAGCCGGCCTGCCAGACCATTAAGTCTGAGGGGAACAGGCTCCAGGACCTCACTCCTCCCGGGTGACCCCCACCCGCTGGGCCAGGCTCGCGCCCATGAAGGTGTCGAGGTCGCCGTCGAGCACCCCCTGGGTGTCCGAGG